>JAHAEW010000120.1 GCA_018374635.1 Clostridiales bacterium | reverse complement strand
GTGAGCTGGTGCACCTCGATCTGCCGCCGATTCAGCGCGGCGAGCTGATTGGGAAGCGGCCCCATGTGGCAGGGGGAGAGATGACCCTCGTTTACCATACAGGAGACTTCCACACAGGCATCGAAGGGCAGGTTGTCAATAAGCCCAGTATTGAGAACGTTACCAGCAAATCCAAAGGTTCTGCCGGTCTCCAGTGCCTCGATGATGCCGGCGGCGTACTCGCTGCTCCTTGTGTGGGTCAGGTTCTCATTGTGGACCAGATGCTCGGCCTGCTGCTTCCACCGCGCAATCTGATCGCGGCAACGGCGGGGGTACTCATCCAGCGGGATGTGAAAGCGGTCGATAAGCTCAGGATGGTCCTTTTTGATGAACCAGGGGTAATATTCGCTGCTGTGCTCGCTGGATTCTGTGACGAAGTAGCCGAACTGCTTCATGATTTCGAAGCGAACCATATCATGATGATTATCAGGAGTAAACTGCTCGGCCACTGACGGAATTCTGTCCGCATACTCAGGATGTAACTCACGCAATGCAAGCGTGGGGGCGTAAATTGGTCCCTCCTGGGCACGCTTGCGGATGATGGGATAGAGATCCTCGCCGTTGCGGCTAATCTCTAATAGCCAGGCCATGTGGTTGATGCCCGAAATCTTGTAAGAAACGCCGTCCCAGGGCATGCCAAGCTCGGCGAGGAGTTCAGGTACACAGGCCTGGTGGGAGTGGCACAGACCAACTGTATTGACAGAACTGGCTCGGAACATCGCCAAGCATAGCATGGACATGGGGTTTGTATAATTGATGAAGAGTGCATCAGGACAGACCTTCTCCATGTCTTTCGCAAAGTCCAACATTACAGGGATGGTGCGCAGTGCCCGGAACATTCCACCGATGCCGTGCGTATCTCCGATCGTCTGGCGCAGTCCATATTTTTTGGGAATTTCAAAGTCTGTAATCGTACAGGGGTCATATCCTCCCACTTGAATGCAGTTAATGACGTATTTTGCTCCACGTAAAGCATCCAGCCGGTCTGCATATTTGACGACCTTAGCCTTTCCGTCGTTAGAGTTCCGGTTAATATTAGAAAGCATCATATAGGACTCTTCCAACCGCTGATGGTCAATGTCATAGAGCGCATACTCAAACTCGCGCATAGCATCCGTCGTAATGCAGTCGCCTAAGACATTTTTTGCAAAGACGGTACTGCCTGCGCCAAGAAATGTAATTTTATCCAAATGAGTAACCTCCTATTTTATTTGGAATGAAACATTATGCCTTAGTGGTATAAGTCAAATAATCCAAATCAATAACCGGAGTATCGCACACAATGCGGATCGTGTGCGAACCGGCTGGTAGATCAGTCTTTTGAAACAAAAGCTTTCCCACAGCCGCAGCTCCGTTAACATTTACCTGCTGCACAAACTCATTATCGATATAAACGCTGGCAACACCGAAGTTGGAATCATTTTGTCCATACCAACGGATTTCGCTTCCAGTAAATTCGAACTCGACCGAGGCGCCGGCACTAATGGCATAACGGGCGGTTCCTTCCTGAAAGACGTCATGATAGTCATCATTCCATACGCCTGTATACACCAGTTGGGCGTCCATTGCATCAACAGTAACCGTCGTCTCCGGCGGCGTTGGTTGATCTTGCTCTGGTAGATAAGAAATATAGTCCAAATTGATGTTCCAGGCGTTTTGTACAAGGCGAATGGTATGTTCTCCTTCCTCCAGTCCCGTACGCTCAAACATTAGCTGCCCAGTTGCTTCCTGGCCGTATAGGATTATGTTTTCCACTAACTCTCCGTCTAAATAGACATCTGCAGTGCCAAAATTGAAGCTCATCTCTGCATACAGGCGTACGGCTGTACCACGGAAAGTCAGTTCAGCATAAGCGCCGGCTTCGTCTGTGCGCATTGCGTTTCCCATGTAGAACTCGCTGTTGTGATACTCTTCCCAATTCCCAACATAAGTGATCCGATCCGAGAGCGCATCGACCTTTTCATAGATGGGTTCAAGGGTAGCAGCTTCATATGCAAAGCGGTCAATATCAATCACTCCGCTCTTGCACACAATTTTAATGGTATGCTCGGCAGCCGGAAGATCAAGCGCTTCAAAAAGACATACGCCTGCTTCTGCGGCCCCATTCGCATCAACTGTTGTTTTCAGTTCATCGTCCAAATAAACTTCTGCCGTGCCAAAATTGGTATCCCTCTGGCCATACCAGCGAATGGAAGTTCCAGTAAAGGAGAATACAACCGAAGCATCCGTACTGTTGGTATAACGTGCAGTCCCTTCGCTGAAAGATGCGTTGTTGTCATCATGCCATGTCCCTGTGTAAATAAGAGCCTCGTCTCTGTCATCAACAGAGGTGAAACCATAATCAGGGTCAACAGGTTCTGGATCCGGTTCCGAAATTTCCACCGCTTTAACCAGTAGATAGTCGGAAAAACGTGTATTGAATACAGCGTTATCACCCATCAGGTTTGTTGCCACGACACGATCATTGACATAGTCAACAATCCTATACATTTTATTTGGATCTAGCCCCTTCAACTCAATATCTGGATAGCCAGTGGGGCTATATTTGCTCCCATCTTTGTAGAAGGCATAGTACATAACCCCGTCTTTCTCCACCACATAGGTTTCGTAAGGGTCAAAACCATAACTGTAAAGATCGCCAATAAACCGGCCTTTCTGCAACTGAACTGTATCCGCAATCCCAAGCCATTTTTCATATTCTTCCTTGGCAGTACCGCTAAGGTCACGTTTTTCAATGAGAACAGAGCCCGTACCGACGGCACTTGGATACCAGATGTTATTGTGGTCGGCTGTAACAGGGAAATAATCTCCCATCAGTGCCTTGTAGGCTTTCACGCGTCTCCTTGTTTGATCCACAGAAGTGGGGTCAGCCGTAGCAATCTGTGTCATATATGGTAAACTATAGTAGTCCTGGGGCGTACCGCAGTTGCACAACAAATTGAACACATTGGGGTCGTTGGCCACCATAGCCTCATAAGAGACGCGGTATATCTCGGATTGCTTTTCAGTGGATTCTTCTGGCGAGGCGTGGTTATGTGCAGGATTGTAGCATTCAGGCATACTCCACACATAATCTCCCTTGAAGCCATCGAACCCCCAATCATTCATTGCACGGTTTACAAAGTCAACTTGGCTTGCAATCGCACCATCCGCCATAGGGCAAAGTGCATATCCCAAGCTGGGATTGGTCCCACCACCAGGAGTAGGAAGCCTTGCAGGTCTTCCATCTGCATCCATAACGAAATATTCAGGGTGTTGCTGATAGAGTATACTATCGATCCCGCCGTCACAAGGTCTCCACCAAAGGAGTGCAGTCATACCATGCTCATGAATTGCATCTGTCAGCCGCAACGCATCGGAGGCTCCATTTGGAAACTTTTCTGGATTTAAGGCCCAGTCTCCTGCATTGGTATACCAACCATCATCCAAAGTGATCTGCTTGACTCCGGCTGCCTGAAGTTCATCCAATTTGCCGATTATTAAGTCGATCGTCCAGTTAAACCCCCAGCCCCAGCTTTCCCATCGGAGATCATAGCTGCTATCAGGAATATCCCCAGGTGCAGGCATAATCATGCCCAAGTGATCCATTGCATTTTTGTAACCTCTCAAGCCGTTATAATAGTCACCCGGATGGACTACAGCAAAGCTCTCACCAATTTCGATCACGCTTCCGGCGGCAATGACTTTGCCTGGCCACCCGATAGAAACTTGAGCTGAATCACTGGTTTCCTGAACCGGAGTATGTACCTCCCTCCTGGTTGCAGAAGCATCGCCAACGGTAATCCCTCCATCAGCAATGTAAATATCTGACACAGGAATACTTGCAGCCGTGTCATCCTGTTTATTCTCCCTACTGAACTTGCCAGAGTCGGTCAGGTCAATCTTTTGAAGCGTATCATAGTAGTGCATCGGCCCCTCACCGCCGCCGTTATAACTCCAGATACGATCTTCCGCACCATAAAGCTCATACACACTGCCAATGAACCAAGACACTTCCACATCAGAAGCTCCTGCCTCATAGGATGTTGCAGTATATACCACACCCTCCTCGATATCAGAGGTCTCCAGCACATAGGTACGAATTAGGCCCGTGCTCATGCTCTGAGAGGTAATGGTCATTCTCTGACCGCTGCCCATCACTCCGCTGGTGCTCTGCTCCACATCACATGAAATATGGCTGAAGTCCTGAACCTCCTGCCCTCCAACCACTGGCCCTCCCAATGGAGAAGGCTTGCTCATCTGGATGAGCCCAGATCCCTCTGTGCGGTACAGAGTGATTGTCTGCCCGTCCGCGTCATAAGTGACGCGGACGCCATTGCCGGCAATGGCATAATCACCTTCTGCAATCAGTCCTGCGTTGCCGGTGTCCGTTGCAGGCGCCGCCGCAAAAGAAGCGGTGGGCAAGAGCTGCAGACACAGCATCGTACTGAGCGTGAGTGATATGAACTTTTTACCACGCATTTCCGAGTCCTCCTTCTCTATAATCCTTTGTGTTGAAAGTCGCCTGCTAGAATCGCTTTATTCTCCCACATACGAAAAATAGTCGAAGTCAACCACCGGAGACACACAGACGATGCGGATGGTATGCTTCCCATAGGCCAGACCGTCCGCCTCAAATAGAAGCTGCTGAGCCGCCGCCGGCCCATACACATTTACCTCCCCTGCCAGAACGCCGTCCACGTATACCTCCGCAGCGCCGAAATTTACATCATTTTGACCATACCACCGAATGGCCGTCCCCACAAATGTGAACTCCACGGACGCGCCGATCTCGTTGGTATAACGGGCCGTCCCTTCATAAAAGCTTCCGTTGCTGTCGCTATTCCATGCACCCGTAAACACCAGGGAAGCATCCCGGTCATCCACCGGGACATATACGGGCGCAGGCTCGATTGGACCATACGCATACACATTGAGTTCGGCGGCAGTACCGAACCCACCTGCGCCGGCAATCGCCTTGAGCTCCAGGCCGACGGCTTCTACCGGTGCAAAGCTCACGGTTTTATCCTTGGCATCGAGCGCCCAGTCTGAGCCGGAGGCGACTAGGTCCTTGCTGCCGTCCTGGTGGATGGCGTACAGCTCATACTCCGAAATTATGCCATTTGTCCCGTTTTGACGTGGGGTATAGACGAAGCGGCCGACGGTATAGGGCTGGTCAAAGGAAACGGTGATACTCTGCGGCAGTTCATCTTTGGGAGCATAGTTGGTATGCCATATTGTGCGGACGTTTCCATCGAGGACATTGGAGGCGGGGCCCTCCGTCGTCCCGCCGTAGACGCTGGTGGCGGTTGCCGTCATATTGGACTGGGGAATCAGCGTGTACGGATTCTCCACCACTGCAATTTCAAGGTCGTCGGACAGGCCCTCCCGGGTCTCCGCCATGATGCGCGCTGAACCGACAGAAACGCCTGTAATGGTTCCAAACTCATCCACCGTCGCCACATCCGGATCACTGGAGGTATATTTCACGACCTGATCAGAGGTGTCCACAGGCGCGAAACTGGTTTCCAGCTTCATGACATCCCCTGTGGGAAGGGAAGTGGTCTCAGCACTCAGCATAAGGGAATTGCCGGAAACCAGGGCGGGCGTCGTGTAGCCGGGGTCATCCAGCAGCACGCGCATCATCTCAACAAAACTGTTTTCCGCATAGCCGATCCTCCAGATGCGGTCATCCTCACTTTTGGCCTGAATGGTCAGATTCCCGGAGGAATCCGCGACCATCTTGTTATTGGTGTTCTTCTGCAGGGCACTGTACCAGACGCGCATGGTACCATCTCCGGCGGAACTGCCTGGCTCATAGTAAAAACTGGAGCGATAGATCTGGAAATCATCCCAACTGCCGTCTGGCCCGGGGGACAGCAGGGGCTTGGTGCCCACCTGCTCCCAGTTGACTCCATCCTTTGATGTGGTCAGGTGCAGGACAGAGCCATCCGGATTTCGACCGGCAAAGCACTGGGAGATACAAACAAACTCCTTCAAATCTGGAACATACTGGACATCCTGATGCCAGGGGGCCAACTGCTGCCCATTCTCGTCAAGCCCCAGGAAGCCGTTGACGCGGACTGGCTCACCCCAGGTGATCCCGTCGTCCGAATAACGCATTTCCACGAAGTTCGCCTGACCATTCTGATACCCCACGTCGCCGGTATTGTTGGCCCACAGGATGAACACATCCCGGAAGTCATCGTAGACAATAGTGGGAGAGAGCATATCGTAGCGGTCTGGAGAAGCAATGGCGGTAATGAAGTCATCCTCTCCATCCGCAACCTGACGCTCCGCGTCGGAGGTGGGCTTCGACCATACGCGGGTCATCTCATCATAAGTCACGGGGACGCCCCAATGTACGCCGTCATAGGAAATCCGCAGCCGGACTTCGGCCCCAACGCCTCCGCCCTGGTCATCCGCCCAGTTCCAATAGGCCATCATGGCATCGTATTCCGCGTTATAGACCATATCAGCGTCGCAGTTGTGGTAGCGGGTGCTGGGCGGCTGCGGCTCAATGGGATTGGAAAGCCCCTCCGGTTCTACCCAATGCACTCCGTCGCTGGAGGCAACGATGGACGGGTTTTCGTAGATGGAGATCCGCATCACGTTGGGCGTATAAACGGCCCAATAGCGATAGCCGTTCCACGGTTCTTCCAGGACAACTACGTCCGGGTGAGTCACCTGGTCATCGGCATGCGCACTGTCGCTGTAATAGGCGGGAAAATCCTGATATCCGGGGGCCTTGTTCAAT
>JAHAEW010000119.1 GCA_018374635.1 Clostridiales bacterium | reverse complement strand
CTCAAAAATACATTTCGCTGGTTGGCCCTATTCGACACTACTTCCCGGGCCCTGGGCGGCAGCAGACGGACTGTGTTGGCACACATCACGGGAATCTCATCCCTCCGAGGATCTCTCCGAGCTGCCCCCATTGCTTGATCCCGGTTTTACCCGGGGCTGTGGCTGGACAGGAGTATCATTATCAGATTGCTGACGAGGGTCGGGCCGGATAAGCCAGCCGCAATGCGAAACAGCCCGCCACAGGCTACTTTGTGGACAGATGGGCACCGCTCTGCACCTTCCTTGGCCGTCTTTGATGCGGGCTCACAGCCCGCACAGGTGGTCTTGGCGCATCCTCCAGCGTCGCTTCAGCCCCCCTCCCGGAGGGCCTCTCGTCAGCGGACGTATCCCGCTGCCGGATATTCTATTTACAAGGATCAGGACGGAAATCGGTAGATCACCGATACTCCCAATACAGGGCAAACTGGGCTAGAATACTATTCATGACTTGGAGCTCCTCCCCATCTAAGGCTGTTTTCAGTTTTTGGAGAAGTATTTCCTGTTTCGGAGATAACATCCGGTTTTCTAGGTGGAACCATTCTGGTAGATGAGCCACTCCGCCATATCGTCCCCATGTAACTTGGATCGGGTAATAGCAGGAGAGAATCACCAAATCGTTGCGGATCGTCCGCTCAGAGACACCAAACTCTGTCGCAAGATTTATGGCTGTTTCGTGCCTCCGCTTGCATAGCAGACGTAGGATTTCACTTCTCCGCTCTGACGGGGGCATTCCTCTCACCGCTCTCGTCTTGCCCTGTGATTGAAGTATAAAGGTTAAAGCGGAAGGTTCTTTTCCGGTTAAAAAAAGTTTTCCTCTGGTTTTTGTAAAATCAGCATTGTGCTCCATCTGGGCGTAAAAATCTATGTATAATGCGCAATGCGGTTTTGTTTAATCAAGAGAAAAGCCCGTGTTGCTGTAGTCGCAGACCACAGCAACACGAGCTCCCCATGAGAGGCAAATACTCTATTCGGACAGAGAGAAACTATAAGTAGAAATGTAAATAGTAAGGGACACTCCACGTTCTACGCTCATTGAAGGTCCTCCGTCCCCCGGCAACGCAAACGACAGCCCCCTATAAATTCCACCACCAAGCTTGTCGGCACAACAGTCCCTTTGGAAAGCAGAGCAATCGGGCGAAAGATCTGCTGGCCGCTCATTGTGAGGCCGGGGCGCTGGTTGCTGTTCTGCCACTCAACAATTTTGACACCGTAAATCTCCAGATCTTCTGCAAATAGACTTATCAGCAGATAATATTCCAAGGTCAGCAGCCCAGCCGTCTTTGCACAAAGATAGCGTTTTACGACTAGTTCTTCCCACACAAAAGCACCCCCTACTTGAATTTGTCTCTATTAACCGGGAAAAGGCGCATCTGTGTGGGGGATATCCAAGTACAATCACTGGCGTGAAATGATCGTCTGTGGACGTTCGTCGAAGCTCTGAATTCCATAAACTTCTGGATTATCTCTCCTTTGTCACGTTCAGCGTTTGATTTTGTGTTAAAAAAGTCCCCTAATTTAGGGGACTTTTCAGCACTAGAAATAAAAATTCAGGGGTAGTATAGCGAGGCATAGAATAACATTGGCCGCCATCTCAATACCTATGTGCAGAGATGACGGCCTTTTATGCGCCGGAAGATTTTATGGTTACTAATTCTAAACGAAAATACTAGTATAGATCGATTAAAACCACCTTCATCTTGTCCACATCAAGAATACTTTTGTAGTCTTTACATTAAAGACATCCGGAAATTAAAGTAACTGGATAGTAATCATATTCTACATTATTCCAATATTCAGATTCTATTTCTACGTGCACCCCTACTATACGCTCTGCAATAATACTTTCTGAATCGTCGGCAAATATAGTGTCTTCAGTAACAACAAATCGTTCTGTTTTATCGGGCCTATTGGCCAATGCGATAACAATATGTGTGTATGGGGAGTCACTTTCATCACAATAGAAGGAAATAGTCCCTTCAAAAGACTTGTGTATTAGAGTAGGTGTTTCTATTTGTACTTTCGTATAATATAACATATGTACTACAATAAAAACGCTCGTACATAGAATGACTCCCCATACAATAATGATAGCACTCTTTTTCATTCTGGAAGTGTGATTTGGAAAGGAATAAAGGTATCTTCACAACTGGTATAGTAGTATGTACCTTTGTTTGCACTATGGGGCTTAAAATAAGTACGATACATAATTTCAGTGGAAGAAGCATAATCACTATATCCTGTATAATTGCTATTATGGTCGAGTTGGAACACTATTGGAAGGCCAGTCTCTATCTTATCAAAGCGTGCTTCTTCAAGGAGAGAGAATTCACAAGAAACATAGTACGCATCTGTACTTGCATTTTCTTTAGTTACAACTCCTGTTAGCCCAGAGAGTGCACTGCTAATCACATTTGAAGGAACTCCCATCACGCCAAGTATCTCATTAAATAGGGGCATTAACAATTCCCCAGATTTTCCAAAAGAAGAACTCGGAAAATCGTACTGTTCAATTCCTACAATCCATGAATAGCTATCATCTGTATAGTCTTGACGATTTAACTTAATCATAAGACGACTAACAAAAGAGTTGCTAACCCCGGCTCCTGAAAAGGCCTTATCAATCCGATCTCCATGTGTACGCAGAGTTACCATGACTGTTCCAGTTGTAGCATTGCCATATACAAAGCTTTCTTGGCCTATTCCAGATGTTCCTCCTAGGCCACCATTGAAATTACCGAAATCGCTTCCTATCTGATAAAAGTCATTTGCCTTAAAAGCATCATCAGATACAACACCACTGATATCATCTGCGCCTACTGCTACTTGTCTATTTCTGATATATTCCTCAACACCGTCTGTTATCAAGGGCGTACCAATTGAAAAATAAACTGGTTCCATATTGGGATGATTATCAAAGGATTGGATCGTTATCGAAAGACAGACTTCCTGACTCGGCTCCATCTTGGTGAATCCCAAAATAAGAGGATACTTGTACCCATTAATATCAATACTTCCATTAAGAGGCCCAGCCCAAAGGATACTGCCAGCGTTGATATCATATGCATCAACCACACCAGTAGCCGAACCGTATGCCGGTACTCCGTTTACTACGACTACAAAATCCACAGAAACATCGCTTTTGTCAGCATTATCCTCCCAAGGAGCAAATGTATATTTATATGAAGCATCTAGAGTATCATCTTGAATGGCATTGATATCATTCTCCTGTGTGAAGAGGTCATAAAACAGAGCAGGGTCTACAATCTCGATGTTTTCATCTGAAAAAGTATATTGCGGCACATCACATTCAACAGCTTGAGCGATTGCACTCCCTGTGGTACATACAGTTACTACCAGCACAATAGATATCATTTTTTTCCAGTTCCAGTTCATCTGTGCACCCCTTTTCTGCTAAATTTTGTTTTGCAATTGAACTACATTTTCATCTCAAAGCTCATCTGGTACATCCGGCTGATAGGCCGTGTAGAAGCAGGTGGAGCTTACCGACGCAGTGGCTGTATATCTCGCTAGCACGGCCATTGCCCCGCCAAACCACAGTAAAATACGTTCAACCATCACTTTCATTGCACACACATCCTTTCTTTTATTTGAGCCGCCCACATCGAAATTGATGCTGCGATGACTCCTAAGTAATAGCTTGTGCACCATGGGGCCGGCGCTTGAAGGCCCCAGATAAGGAAGATCCCGATTGCCAGGTTCAGCCCGCCTAAAATGAGGCTTCTGCGGCGATTGCGCCGTCGTTGCTCCGGGGTCAGCGGCTTGTTTTTTGCCTCGCTAGGGGATAGGATCAGCAGTGTTACAAGTGAAATGACTGCTATAGCTAGATAGAGAATGACGGAACCGTATTTCAGAAGCAAATGTCCCAGGCACTCCAACGCAACAAACGTGCTGAGGAAAACTATATTGCAGGACAGGTGGGAATTTGCGTGGTATCCGCCCGCTGTTGTCCGCAGGGGGATGAAGGCCACAAGAAAGAGCAAGCCGTCAGCCGGATGGAAGATCAGAATTGAAATCAGCAGGACAGACAGGACATTGACCAAGCCAGATAGAACCAGCTCCATCCCGTAGGCGTATATTTTGTTCTTTTCCGGCGCTACAATCCCATTGGCACACAACCAACCGACATATCCGGCTGCCGCCTTTTTGATCATTGTTCATTCCTTCTTTTTACTGATAAGTATATATTAACTTCTTGTATAAAATGCACAATAGATTTGCTGTAACCTGTCGTTTCTGTGCAGTATCTGGTTGTTTCTTTTGTATAACTATGATAAAATCATTGTATCACTATCTGTATGCCAACGATTTGCTATGTAATAATAATAGCAACACTACAGCTGAGGGCATTGGTGATGGCTATGCAGATTGGCGACTTAATTCGTATGAAACGGGAAGAGCACGGATTGACACAGGAGCAGCTTGCGGAATTGATTGGGAAATCGGCCGGCTATATCGGGCAGTTGGAGCGAGGCCTGTCCATGGCGAGCATCCCCACGCTAAAGCGGCTGGTCAATGTGCTTTCACTGGACGCAAATCAGATTTTCTATGACGAGAAGCAAGATCAATATCAATTTAGCGAGCTGGAAAATATGCTCTCTGAACTGGACGAGCCTGTACAGAAATTTATTCAGGACAGTATCCGTACAGCTTTCCACAAAAAGCACTCATGACCAAGTTGAGGGAGAGAAATGAAATTCGCGTTGTGCGACGACAACCCTAATGAACTGCGGCAGATCCGGGACTATTTGCTACGCTACAACGCTCAAGCGAACTGGAAGGGGTTTGCCTCATCGGAGGAGCTGCTTGCGGCTTTTCGGCGGGACTATTTCGATATCGTACTTCTGGATATAGAAATGGAGGGTATGAACGGCTACCAGGCGGCTGAGGAACTCAACAAGTTGCCCGATATTCCGTTGATCATTTTCATTACACAGAGTGGGGCCTACATAATCCGGGGCTATGAGGTTGCCTTTCGGTATTTGAAAAAGCCGGTCGAATACCCGGACTTTGTGCGGGCAGTATCTGCCGCAGTGGCTAAGTGCTCCCCAAAAAGCATCCCTGTGGCCGGGGAACGCGGGCCAATTCTCGTAAGGATCAGAGACATTACGTACATTGAGGTCTTTAGCTATAAAACGATAATCCATACCAGCAAAGAACAGTACCAGGTGCGGACTCCGCTCAAGGAATTTGAGGGGACTTTGTGGGGCAATGGCTTTGCACGGCCCCACAACAGCTTCCTGGTGAACCTCGATTTTGTAGACCGTATTCAAAAGGCCAACCTTCTTTTAACAGACGGAACAGAGATCCCCATCAGCAGAAATCGGAAGAAATTATTTGATGAAGCCCTGTTTCACTTTTTGAGAAGGTGATTGTATGTATTTCATCTATCATCTTTCTACCATTGTTTTTGGAGTATTCCTCATCTTTTTCTATCTGCAAAAGCTACTTTCCCGGAACTCACGTTCATCTGCGATAGTGTGGGTTGCCTATATTATATTTGGAATAGGACTCATGGCCTTGAACGTGGTTCCTGTTATGCCGATTGTCCGAACTATTTACACTTGGCTCGGTATTCTTGTGCTGTGTAAAGTCTGTTATCGCTCTGCACCACTTAATGCAGTTTATGTTGCTACCGTATTTTGTGCGTTGGCCTTGATTACGGAGCTCCTTTGCTTAAAGCTGCTTGCAATTATGGGGTGGGAGTATCTGGACGTTATGTCCCCGGGGTATGAACGGGCTATTTATATTCTCATAGCGAAAGTGTGCCAATTAGCGTTGGTCATAATCGCCGTTCCACTCATGCACAGGGAGCACTCTTTACTGAAGCTGAAAAGCTTGTTGCCTCTTCTTGCGTGTCAGATATTCAGCGTCTATTTCTGCGATGAAATTCTGCGCCTTACGCAAAATGGAGGACGAAAACTCTCTGTGGAATCGACGATTATTTTAATAGGCATCCTCTATCTCAATATTATAATCATTGTCTATGCAGAGGTGGTCAAAGCACGGCAGGAAGAGCGGCACAATGCCGATCTCCGACAGCAACAGCTTGAACTACAGTTAAGCTATTACGACAGCCTTTGGAAAGAGCAGGAGCAAACCCGCGCCATGTGGCACGATATGAGCAAATACCTAACTGCCATGAAAGCTGTGTCGGTAAGCGGGGATAAATCGTCTGTGGAACAGGTGTTCCTTGATGCACAGGACTCTCTCAGCAAAATCGGAAGTGTTGTTGATGTCGGGAACCCGGAAGTCGGCGCAATTCTGCAACACTATGCCCAGCAAGCTAATGATTTGACTGTACCATTAGATTTATCTGTCTGGGTACCCCAAACTCTAAACATCAATATACTCGACCTTAGCATTATTATTGGAAACACTTTTGAAAACGCTTTAGAGGCATGTCTAGCCCTTCCAGCCCAACATAGGAAAATCTCATTAGAGATCTCAGTCCATAACAATCTTCTTCTCTATGAGATGTCCAACCCGTATATTGAGGGCGGTAAACATCGTCTACACTCCGGCCATTCTTTCCATGGATATGGAATACAAAATGTCCAGTCGGTTGTAGACAAATACGGGGGTACGCTCGATATAAAGCAGGAAGGCGGTATGTTTCGTATAACACTTTATCTCAATCTAAATCCTTCATGAATACTATGGGCTATTTCATAAAACGCAAAAATTCTCCCCACAACACTTTATATCTTAACTGACTGAGTTATCACATTAGATGCGCATCAATTGCTTTATTTGATAACAGTTCGAAGTACACCCTCTGTTCTCCCGGAATCT
>JAHAEW010000118.1 GCA_018374635.1 Clostridiales bacterium | reverse complement strand
GCGGCGCTCACGGACCCGGCCAGAAATCGTTTCTTTTCCATTTTGAAGATTCCTCCTATGGATACTAAAATTCGATAATTTTCTCCATTTTACCACGTGCACCGGCCAGACGCAAGGTATATCGCTGGCCTGTGACACCCTCCCCGGCAGAATATAAAACGGCTGACGGTCCAATGACCGCCAGCCGCTGAGACGATATTACTCCCTCATGGGGCCTCGGCTTGCGGCCGTACCCGCTTTTTTCAAACGCTGCGTCTGCTTCTCCGCTCCGCAATGCCCCGCCACAGGGCCAGGGCGGCAAGGGCGCACAGGGCGCCCACCGCCGCGCCGGCCAGCACATCGCTGGGAAAGTGAACCCCCACATACAGGCGGGAGCAGCCCATCAGAACCGCCAGCGCCAGCGCGCCCACTCTTCCCCAGGTCCAGGGCAGGGTCTTCCACCACACCACGCCGGCCGCAAAGGCCGCCGTCGTATGTCCTGACGGGAACGAATTAGGATCTCCCTCTGCGATCAGGGGGATCAGCCCCTCCACCACCAGCCAGGGCCGGGTGCGCTCCACCAGGTGCTTGAGCGTCACGTTGGTGCACAGCAGGCCCAGCAGGAGGGCCGTCAGGGCGCAAATCCCGGCTTTCCGGGTCCTGGGTATGCACACAAAGACCAGCGCCAAGGCGATCCACAGCATTCCCGCGTCCCCCAGATGGGTGAACGCGGAGAAAAATGCATTCAGGATCGGATTGCGGACCCAATCCTGGATCCAGAGGAGGACCGCGCCGTCCAAAGCTGCGAGCCATGTAAGCATAGCTATCTCCTTTTCTTGTCCCTGTTATGAAAAAGCAGGACGGGAACTCTCCCGTCCTGCTCTCTTTCTGTCTGCCGCGATCAGGCCGCCTCGTCCCACTGGCAGTCGGTGATGACGCCGTTGGCAAATTCAAAGTGTGTGGTCTTGAGCGTATGGGCCTTGCCGATGCGGACTTCCTGGGTGCCCACTTCGTTGGTGGCGCTGTTGGCCACATGTACGGTCACCGTAAAGGTCAGGTCCAGCAGGTTATCCGCCAGCGGCAGCGTCAGCGCGCCGGTGGCGGAGTTGATGGTGGTGCTGTTGTCGTGGGGCTTGGCCACAACGCCGGTCACATAGCCGTTGAGCTTGGTGCCGGAGGCCATGAGCTGATCGCCGCCCTCCTGCTCCACATACTCCACGATGGAGTCATATACCTCCGGGTATACGTTGTTGACCTGTACGGTATAGGTCAGGGTGGCCGCACCGCCCTCCGCGCCGGGGAGCATGCCGCCCTTGCCCAGCAGCTTCAGGCCCACCACCGCGGCAAGCAATACCACCAGGATCAGGACCAGCAGGTCCACAATGTTGATCTTTCCAAACAGTCTGCCTTTTTCATCTAACATCTTTTGCAGCCTCCGAGGTTGTAAATTGACCCGTTTATGGTGTAAAATAGGACTGTCCCTGTCTCCGGAAGCCTCCGGACACGCAGTGGAACTTTTTATATTGTAGCATATTCCCAGTATGGGAACAAGTCTTTTTTCACCTGGAGGGTCTCATCCCATGAAAGTCATCCACCTCATCAGCGGCGGCGACAGCGGCGGCGCCAAGACCCATGTGCACTCCCTGCTCCAGAATCTCTCCCAGACCATCGACGTGACCATGGTCTGTTTTATGGACGGTCCCTTTGCCCAGGAGGCCCGGGAGCTGGGCATCCATACCGTCATCTTTTCCGGGCGGAATCTGCTCTCCACCTACCGGAAGCTCCGGCAGTTTATCCTGGACGGCGGATACCAGATCATCCACTGTCACGGCGCCCGGGGCAACATGATGGGGGCGCTCCTGCGCCGTTCCACCGGACTGCCGGTGGTGAGCACCGTTCACTCCGACTACCGGCTGGACTATCTAGGCCGCCCGGCCGCCCGGCTGGTCTACGGGACCACCAATACGGTGGCCCTGCGCCTGCTGGATTACCGCATCGGCGTCTCCGACGCGATGACCGATCTCCTCATCTCCCGCGGCTTTGATCCGGACCGGCTCTTTACCATCTACAACGGCCTGGATTTCTCCCCCCGCCATCCTGCCATGGACCGGCAGGCCTATCTGCGCTCGGTGGGCCTGGAGGCGGACGACTCCTGCGTCATCGCCGGCATTGCCGCCCGGCTCAACCCGGTGAAGGACGTGGCCACCCTGATCCGGGGCTTTGCCAAGGCCCATGAACACTGCCCCCGCCTGCGCCTGCTCATCGCCGGCGACGGGGAGGAGCGCTCCATGCTGGAGAGCCTGGCCCGGGAGCTGGGGGTGGAGCGGCAGGTCTGTTTTGCCGGCTGGATCTCGGATACCGACAGCTTTTACAACGCCATCGACATCAATACCCTCACCTCCCTGTCGGAGACCTTCCCCTACGCCCTCACCGAGGGGGCCCGGGCGGGACTGCCCACGGTGGCCAGCCGGGTGGGCGGCGTGCCCTACCTCATCGAGGACGGCGTGACCGGTCTGCTCTTCGAAGCCGGGGACCCGGAGGGCCTGGCCCGCCAGCTCACCGCGCTCGCCCAGGACGCTACCCTGCGCGCCCACCTGGGCCGCCGGCTCTACCAGAAGGCCCAGGAGGAATTTTCCCTCGAGTCTACCCTCCGGCGCCAGCTCCACATCTATGAGACCATCCTCCGCCGCCACAGCCGGACATGCGGCCAGCGGGACGGCGTGCTGGTCTGCGGGGCTTACGGCCGGGGCAACGCCGGAGACGACGCCATCCTGGAGGCCATCGTGGCCGAGCTGCGGGAACTGGACCCCGACCTTCCCATCTGGGTCCTTTCCCGCAATCCGAACAGCACCCGGCTCACCTACCGGGTCAACTCCATCTATACGTTCCATTTCCCCCGCTTCCTGCGGCGGATGACCAAGACCCGCCTCTACATCAACGGCGGCGGCTCCCTGATGCAGGATGTGACCAGCCACCGCTCCCTGTGGTTCTATCTCTTCACCATCTCCGCAGCAAAGCTCCTGGGCAACCGGGTGCTCATGTACGGCTGCGGCATCGGCCCCATCCACTCCGAGTCCAACCGCCGCCGGGCGGCCAAGGTGCTCCAGAAGCGGGTGGACGCCATCACCCTGCGGGACACCCACTCCCGGGAGGAACTCAAGCGTATGGGGGTGGACCGGCCGGATATCATCCTCTCCGCCGACCCCACCGTGATCCTCCCCGCCGCCCCTCCCCAGGTGGTGGACGGCATTCTGGAGCGGGAGGGACTCGATCCCAGCGGCTCCTACATCGGCTTTACCCTGCGCCCCTGGCCCGGCTTCAAGGAAAAGGCGGAGATCTTTGCCGCCGCCGCCGACTACGCCTACCGGAAATACGGGCTGACGCCGGTCTTTCTCCCCATTGAGCGCCGGCTGGACCTGGGCGCCATCCGGCAGGCCACCGCATCCATGACCGCCCCCTTCCATATCATTGAGAACACCGGCAGCTCCGCCCACACCATCGGCCTCTTTGCCCGGATGAAAGTGGTGGTCTCCATGCGCCTGCACGCCCTGGTCTTTTCCGCCAGCCAGGGGGTCCCCCTGGTGGGCGTGGTCTATGACCAGAAGATCAGCTCCTTCCTCTCCTATATCGGACAGGATCTCTACACCAATCTGGGCGAGCTGACCCTGGAGCGGCTCACCGCCCACATCGACACCGCCTGCGGCCGCATCGACGACCACAACTTCCTCACCGAGGGCGTGGACCGCCTGCGCCAGGTGGAGCACCGCAATTCGGCCACCGCCCGCCGTCTTCTGGGTCTCTCCGCCCCCGCGGAGGAGGGGGAGCGTCCGTGAAGCACCTGGTCTGTCTCTCCGACGCCCCCTGGAGCAGCGTGCCCGCCCGGACCCAGCAGCTCATGACCCGGCTGAAGAATGTCCAGATCCTCTATTTTGAGCCTCCGGCCCGCCGGAAAGGGCGTCCCTGGAAGCGGCCCGCCCGCCGGGTCCGGCCAGGCCTGCTGGTCTGCTCCCTCCCGCCCGTTCTGGACGGGGAGGGGGAGCATCCCCTGCTCTTCCGCCTGGGGCAGCGCAAGCTGGCCCGCTATGTGGAAAAAACCATGCTCCATCACCGGGTCCAGGACCCGGTGCTCTGGTGCGCCACCCCCACCGCCGTCCACCTGCTGGACGTTCTGCCCCGTCAGGGGCTTGTCTACGACTGCAGCCGGGACTGGTCCTCCCTCCCCGACCGGTGGGAGAGCGAGCTGGCCCTGACGGCCGACGTGGTCTTTGCCGCCTCTCCGGAGCTGTGCGACCACATCGGTCCCTGCAGCGACAACGTGGCCCTTCTCCCAAACGGGGCCAACTACACCATGTTTGCCCGGGCGGATCTGGAGATCCCGCCCGCCCTGCGGGACATCTCCGGCCCGGTCCTGGGCTATGAGGGCACCATCTGGCATGACCTGGACCTGGAGCCTCTCCTCCGCGCCGCTCGGGAGCACCCCGCCGCCACCTTTGTGCTGGTGGGCCGGGTGGAGCGCAATCCCCATTTACGGGCCCTGGAGCGGCTGCCCAATGTGCTTCTTCTGGGCCGGAAAACGCTGGTCGAGCTGCCCGAATATCTTGACCGGTTTGACGTATGCCTCAATCTCCTGCGCACCGGTTCCATGGATGGGGACATCCTGCCGCCCCGCATTTTTGAGTATTTCGCCACTGGAAAGCCGGTGGTCTCCATGCTCCTGCCCGGGCAGGTGGAGCAGTTTCCGGACGTCGTCTACGGCGCCCACACCAGCGCGGAGTTCTCCCAGCTGTGCACCAGCGCCCTGGCCGAGCGCGGCTCCTGGGCCCGGGACCGGCGGCGCTCCTACGGTCAGACCGGCTCCTGGTCCAACCGGGCCCGGGAGGTGGAGCGCATTCTGGAGAGCATCGGGCTTTTCTGAGCCGGGCCGCCCCGCTTTCCGTGCTATTCTCTCCGCCCCCGCCGTACAATACGGTGGGGGTGATCTTTTGTCCATATCCTGTTCCGAGTTTCTCGCCCAGGCCCGGGGAAATCCCACGCTGGCCCTGATCAGTCTCCTGCTGCTGGCCGTCCTGCTGGTCAACGGCTGGACCGACGCGCCCAACGCCATTGCCACCGCCGTGGCCTCGGGCGCCCTCTCCTTCCGCCGGGCCGTTCTGCTGGCCGCCGGGTGCAACCTGGCCGGTGTGGCGGCCACTTCGCTGTACATGCCCGCCGTGGCACAGACCGTCTGTGAAGCCGCCGACTTCGGCGGCGATCCCGCCACCGCCTGCACCGCCCTGTGCGCCGCGCTGCTGGCGGTGGTCCTCTGGGCCACGCTGGCCTGGCGCTTCGGCATTCCCACCAGCGAAAGCCACGCCCTGCTCTCCGGTCTGGCCGGCGCGGCCCTCTCGCTCCCGGGGGGATGGAACAACCTGCAGCCGGCCGCCTGGGGAAAAGTGGGCCTTGGCCTTCTCCTCTCGGTCCTTCTGGGATTTCTTCTGGGGCGGTGGGCGGGCGGCCTTCTCCATCGCCTCCCCCTCTCTCCCCGCCGGTGCCGCTCCCTCCAGACGGCGGGCGCGGCGGCCATGGCCTTTCTCCACGGGGCCCAGGACGGGCAGAAATTCCTGGGGGTCTTTCTGCTGGGGGCCGCCCTCTCTCAGGGACGGTGGACCTCGGACGCCCTCTCGGTCCCCCTGTGGCTGATGGCGGTGTGCGCCCTGTTCATGGCCCTTGGGACCCTGCTGGGCGGGCGGCGCATCATCGACAAGATCGGCCGGGAGCTGGTGGTCCTCTCCCCCGCCGCCGGGCTCTCCGCCGATCTGGGCGGCGGGGCTGCCCTGCTGGCGTGCACCCTGCTGGGTCTGCCGGTCTCCACCACCCACACCAAGACCTCCGCCATTCTGGGAGCCGGAACGGCCCATGGGGGACGTGCCCGCCCGGGGACCGCCCTCTCCATCGGCCTGACCTGGCTGCTCACCTTCCCCGGCTGCGGGGCCCTCGGTTTCTTTCTGGCCCGGCGGCTGCTCGCCTGAGCTTGCATCCCGGCCGCCGCTGGGGTATGATAAAAGAGGTCCGTCTCCCATTTGACGGGCCCTATCACCATGAGGAAACGAGTGATTTTCATGCGCTATGACGCCGTGATCTTTGATTTGGACGGCACCCTGCTCAATACCCTGGACGACCTGGCCGCCGCGGTCAACGCCGCGCTCGCCTCCTGCGGCTATCCGCCCCGCACCCTGGACGAGGTCCGGGCCTTTGTGGGAAACGGCGTGGCCAAGCTGATTGGACGCGCGGTCCCCGCCGGGACCGCCCCGGAGGAGGAGGAACGCTGTCTGGATCGGTTCCGGGCGCACTATCTGGTCCATATGCGGGACCAGACCGCCCCCTATCCCGGCATCCTGTCCCTGCTGGACGCACTCCAGCAGGCGGGGATCGCTGTGGCGGTGGTCTCCAACAAATTTGACGCCGCGGTCAAAGAGCTCTGCCGGGACTATTTCGGCCCCCGCGTACCGGTGGCGCTGGGCGAATCCCCCTCCGTGCGGAAAAAGCCCGCCCCCGACACCGTCTTTGCCGCGCTGCGCGCGCTGGATCTCCCGGCCGACCGCGCGGTCTATGTGGGGGACTCCGATGTGGATATCCAGACCGCCCGCAATGCCGGCACCGCCTGTATCTCGGTCTCCTGGGGTTTCCGGGACCGTGCGTTCCTGCGCGCCCACGGCGCGTCCTGCATCGCCGATACGCCTCAGACCCTGGCCTCCCTCCTCCTTACGCCATGATCCGATAAAAAGGTCCTCTCCCACGGCTTTTTTGTGAACCGGTCCAGTAAAAACGGACAGTGACAAAAGCCCCCCTGATGTAGGAAAATAGACTACATCAGGGGGGTCTTATTATGGAGAAACGGAACTACAC
>JAHAEW010000014.1 GCA_018374635.1 Clostridiales bacterium | reverse complement strand
ACTGGAGAGGCGCCGCTTGCGCGACGCCTCTCCTACTAAAACTCGATATTTCCTACCAGGGCTCTTTTTTGTACTGTCTGCATAATCTGGGGCAGTTCAAAAGTGGGGGCGGGCCTTTGTTCAGCGCCGTCTGCGGCCGGAATAGCGGGAAGAACCACGGCCGCTGCGGGCACGGCTTCCACCGTAGCGGGAACGCTTGCGCCCGGTGATCAAGTGCCGGAGGAAGAGGAAGACCAGCAGCACAGCCAGCACGGCCAGGAGGATGCGGACCCAGAGCTGGTCAAAAAACTTCTGGATCCGATCCAGCCGGTAGAGGAGTTCAGACCGCTCAACGGAGCTGTTGGCCACCAGATCCACCTTGCCGTATTCCTGGCCGTTGTAGGTGAGGGTCACAGTGCCCAGGACCTGCCCCTCCTCAAGGGGGGCTTCCACGCTCTCGGGCAGATCCAGCTGGCGCTGGAAGGCGGCCGGATCAATGTCGTTGGGCAGGGTGGCCGACAGGGAAGCGGCAGGCCGGACGGTCACATAATCGGTTTTGGAGAGGGTGACCGATACCTCGGGAAAGTCCAGGCTGCTGCCGTCCAGAATGGTCTGACGGGAGAAGTTGTCGAAACCAAATTCCAACAGGCGTTTGCTCTCGGTAAAATAGTTGACTTCTTTGTTCTCCGTGTAGTTGGCCGCGCCCATCACCACAGCGATGAGGCTGCGGTCATTTTTGGTGGCGGAGGAGACCAGGCAGTGTCCGGCCTCAGGGGTAGAGCCGGTCTTGATGCCGGTGGCGTACTCGTACCAGTAATCCCGCACCCGCCAGGTGGAGACCAGGCCGTTGGTGGAGTGGAGGGTACGGGCCTCACTGAGGTTGGTGGCGGGGATCTTGTAATCGACCGAGCTGACCAGTTCCCGGAAGGTGGGGTCCTTCATGGCCTCATGGGCCATGAGGTAGATGTCGTAGGCAGAGGTGTAATGGTCAGGATCATGATAGCCGTGGGGGTTAGCAAAGTGGGTGTCGTTCATCCCCAGTTCCTGGGCGCGCTGGTTCATGAGGTCCACAAAGGCCTCCACATCACCGGCCACCAGCTGTGCCATGGCATTACAGGCCTCATTGGCGGAGGGAATGAGGGCAGCGCCCAGCAGATCATGGATGGTGAGCTGCTCCCCGGCCTTGATCCCGGCGGTAGAGCCGTCTGCGCCGATGCCGTAATTGACCTGATCGCCGACGGTGACCACCTCATCCAGCTGATGTTCGCCCCGGGCGATGGACTCCAGAGTGAGCAGGCAGGTCATCACCTTGGTGATAGAGGCGGGGTAGACCTTGCCATGGGCGTTCTGCTCGTAGAGCACCTCGCCGGTGTCGTCGTCCACCAGCAGTGCGGCGGTGCCTTCGATGTGCATGGAGGCGAGGAGCGCGCTCTGCTGCTGGGGAGCGGAGGACGGCGCGGTGGAAGGAGCGGGAGTCTGGACCGGCTGGGTCTCCGTGGCCCCGGCAGAGAGCGGAAAGACCAGACCGGCCAGGAGACCGGCCAGCAGGAGGAGGGACGCGAGACGTTTTTTTTTCATAGGAAACTCCTTGCAATTGTGATATACTCAATAAATAATGTATATAAGAATATCCGGCGCCAGGGATGGGGCCGAACGAAATGAGATTATGTAACCATCATTATAGCAAAAAAGTGTCGCACACGCAACGGAAAGGAGCCAAAAGAACCATGCGGATTTCACGCCTGGAAGGTGCGGCGCTGCTTCTGACCGCCGTTTTCCTGGCTTTTTCTGCGGGGTGGCTGGCAAGAGGCGCGCTCGACGCCCCGCCGGTACAGGTCGAGGTGGAACGGAGCAGCGGGGCAGTGGTAACCATTCCAACCGCCGCGCAGGAATCGGGACAGCCCAGTACAGCTCCAACAGCCGGGGGCGAAACAGAAGCGCCCGGCGCAGCTCCGGCTGCAGGACCCAAAGAAGAAGCGGCGTCTGGGAAGATCAACATCAACACCGCCACCGCAGAGGAACTGGAGACCCTTCCGGGTATTGGAGAGAAGCGGGCCCGGGCCATTGTGGAGGACCGTCAGAGCAACGGACCCTTTCGCACCATTGAGGAGCTGACCCGGGTAAAGGGGATCGGCGATGGAATTCTGGCGGGACTGATCGATGTTATTACAGTATGAAGGAGGGAAATGACTTGAAAATACTGGTAGTCGATGATGAAAAGGTACTGGTCAAAGGGATGAAATTCAACCTCCAGAGCGAGGGGTACCAGGTTGAGACCGCCTACGACGGAGAGAGTGCGGTGGAGCTGGCCCGGGGAGGGGCATTTGACCTCATTATTTTAGATCTGATGATGCCGAAGATCGACGGGCTTCAGGCCTGTATGCGGATTCGGGAGTTTTCCAATGTCCCCATCATTATGCTGACAGCCCGCAGTGAGGATGCTGACAAGATCATGGGCTTTGAGTGCGGGGCGGACGACTACATCACGAAACCATTTAATATTCTGGAGCTGAAGGCCAGGGTGCGGGCCCTGCTGCGCCGGGCGGGCATGACCGCCCAGCGGGAGCGGGGGAGCCGGCTTTTCACGGGACATATTACCCTGGACCCCGATGAACGGGCGGTGTGGAAAGGAAAAGAATCTGTTGAGCTCACGGCCAAAGAGTTTGATCTGATGGAGCTGCTGATGCGCAATCCGGGCCGGGTGTACAGCAGGGAGAATCTGCTCAATGTGGTCTGGGGCTACGAGTATGCCGGGGACTACCGCACGGTGGATGTCCATGTCCGGCGCTTGAGGGAAAAGCTGGAGCTGGACCCGGCACACCCGGCCTATATCCTCACCAAGTGGGGCGTGGGCTACTACTTAAAGAATGGCTGATCCTCCCCAGGGGAGTGACCGCGGCGTTTGGAAAAGGAGGCGGGTGCAGATGGAGCGGCCCCGGCAGAGCGGAAGACGAGTGCCCTTCTGGCGCTCCCTCCAAAGTAAATTTATTCTCAGCTACGGGGCAATCATCGCCGCGCTGCTGATTTTTTTGAATGTCTATCCCATCCTGATTTCACAAAACCTGGCGTTTCAGTCCAAACAGGACTCCCTCTGGCGGCAGGCGGATATTATCACCTCCACGCTGGCGGGAGGGGAAGGGCTGACCGCAGAGGGCGTGGAGGCCAATCTTACCAAACTGGGCGTCACCGGTGTGGACCGGGTGATGGTGACCGATCCGGCGGGCAAGGTACTCTACGATACCAGTGAGGTGGACAATGCCATGGACCGCTATGCCCTTCTCTGGGAAGTGGTCAGCGCTTTAAAGGGAAACGATGTGTTCCGTTCCGAATACCGGGACGGGGCGTTTCGTACCAGGGCGGCGGCGCCCATTCTCTACCGGGGAATGACTCAGGGCGCGGTCTATCTCTACGAATACGATAAGGAACAGGCTGAGATGCTGCTGGACTTTCAGAGTAATCTGCGCAACATCTCCCTGGTGGTATGCGCTGCCGGCCTGGGCTTCAGTATCCTCTTCTCCACTGCGGTGACCCGGCGGATCGCCGCGCTTTTGGGAGGCATCCATACCGTGCGCGAGGGGGAGTACAGCCACCGGGTCACCATTGGCGGCGGGGATGAGCTCACACGGCTGGCCGATGAATTCAATGAGCTGACCGGCCGGCTTCAGACCACGGAGGAGGTCCGCCGGCGGTTTGTCTCCGACGCCTCCCACGAGCTCAAGACGCCCCTGGCCTCGATCCGCCTGCTGACCGACTCCATCCTTCAGAATGACGGGATGGATGAGGAGACGGTGCGTGAATTTGTCACCGACATCGGAAATGAGGCAGAGCGGCTGACCCGCATCACGGAGAAGCTGCTCACGCTGACCCGGATGGATACCGCCCCCCCCAGAGAAGTGGGGCCGGTGGATGTGAAGCAGGTGCTGCTCCGGGTGGAGCACATGCTCCTGCCCCTGGCGGGAGCGGTGAACGTGTCGCTGCACATGGACCTCATTGAGGGGTGCACGGTCCTGGCCACGGAGGACGACCTCTATCAAATCGCCTTTAATCTCATGGAAAACGCCGTTAAGTACAATCTGCCCGGAGGCAGCGTCTATGTATTTCTGCACCTACGCCGGGGAAAACGCCCGGGGGACGGGGACCGGGTGGTCCTGCGGGTGGAGGACACCGGAGTAGGCATTCCGGAGGAGGATTTGCCCAAGATCTTTGACCGCTTCTACCGGGTGGATAAGGCCCGTTCCCGGGCTGCCGGTGGGACCGGCCTGGGGCTGTCCATTGTGCGGGATACCGTGCGGCAGAACGGCGGCACGGTGGAGGCCCGCAGGCGGGAGCCGGAGGGGACTTGCTTTGAGGTGTGCTTCCCGCGCTGGCATGGAGAAGGGGAGGGAGCGGAATGAGAAAACGAATGCTGTCTCTCGTGCTGGCGCTTCTGACTCTGGCCGGCTGCGGCATGGGCAAGGACCAAGGCGGGGATGCGGGAAACCAATATGAGATCTACTTTGTGGCAGAGGATGATGAGAGCGGAGCGGCGGTAGGAGCTGAGTTTTGGCGCCCGGAGGGGGAAAAGCCTGTGATCCAGGAATTACTGGATCGTCTTCTGGCCGGGCCAGAGACCATGGAATTGACCTCGCCCTTTCCCAAGGGGCTGGAAGTGCGGAGCTGGGAGCTGAACGATGGGAGGCTGGACCTGGATTTCTCTGAGGCCTATGAGGGACTCTCCGGCATTGATCTGACCCTGGCCAATTACTGTCTGACACTGACGCTCTGCCAGGTGGAGGGCGTGGATTCCATCCATGTGACCATCGAGGGAGAGCAGAATCCGCTGGCGACCGGGGAGAATCTGCGCCCCGAGGATGTCATTCTTCTGGGCACCGAGGGGGAGTCCGTGGAAATGACGGCCACGCTCTGGTTCCCGCGGGCGGATGGGACTGGGCTGGGCGTCGAATACCGGCGGCTGCTGCTGACCGAGGAGGACACTCTGAGCGCGGTGATGGTGGAGGCGCTGATCCAGGGCCCCAGCTATGATACGCTCTCCCCTGTGCTTCCGCCTGAGACCGAGCTGCTGGGCGTGATCGTAGAGGACGGGGTGTGCTATGTGAATCTTCCCGCCGGTGTGCTGGAGGCGCTGGCCCAGGATGAGGAGCGGCTGCGCCTGACCGTATACGCCATGGTGAACACCATAGCGGGCAATGTGGATACGGTGCGTACCGTACAGCTGCGGGCGGACGGACAGCCCGCCCAGCTGCCCAATGGACTCAACCAGGCGCTCAAACCGGATCTGTCTCTGGAAAAATAGTTGACAAATTCAATACGCTAGCGTACTATATAAAACAACTTTGCGCCAGCCAGCCGCGCCGTAGAAAGGAAGAGGCAATATGAGCCAGCAGCATCCCAACACCCAGTGCATCCATGCGGGATACCGTCCCGGAAACGGAGAACCCCGCAATATCCCCATTATCCAGTCCACGACCTTCCGCTATGAGACGGGCGAGGCCATGGGAAAGCTGTTTGATCTGGAGGCGAGCGGGTACTTCTATACCCGGCTTCAGAATCCCACCAATGACAGCGTGGCGGCAAAGATCTGCGCGCTGGAAGGGGGAAGCGCCGCCATGCTCACCTCTTCGGGACAGGCCGCCAATTTTTACGCCATCTTCAATATCTGTTCCTGCGGAGACCACGTCGTCTCCTCTACGGCCATCTATGGCGGGACATACAATCTTTTCGCGGTGACCATGAAGCGGATGGGCATTACATTCACCTTTGTGGAGCCGGACTGTACGCCGGAGGAGCTGGAGGCCGCCTTCCAGCCCAACACCAAGGCGGTTTTCGGCGAGACCATTGCCAATCCCGCGCTGGCCGTGCTGGATTTTGAGAAGTTTGCCGCGGCGGCCCACGCCCACGGCGTGCCGCTCATCGTGGACAACACCTTTGCAACCCCCATCAACTGCCGTCCTTTTCTGCATGGAGCGGACATCGTCACCCACTCCACCACCAAGTATATGGACGGCCACGCCAACGCGGTGGGCGGGGCTGTTGTAGACTCGGGGGCCTTTGACTGGACACGGTATCCGGACAAATTCCCCGGCCTGTGCACGCCGGACGAGAGTTATCACGGCGTGACCTATACGGAGCGGTTTGGACTGGAAGGGGCCTATATTACCAAGGCCACGGTCCAGCTGATGCGGGACTTTGGCTCCATCCCGGCGCCGATGAACTCCTATCTCCTGAATGTGGGACTGGAGACTCTGCACCTGCGGGTTCCCCGCCACTGCTCCAATGCCCTGGCAGTGGCCCAGTACCTGCAAAAGCATGAAAAGGCGGCGTGGGTCCGCTATCCCGGTCTGGAGAGCGATCCGTATCATGCGCTGGCCCGGAAGTATCTCCCCAACGGGGTATGCGGCGTGGTCTCCTTTGGCGTCAAGGGCGGACGCGAGGCGGCAGAGGCCTTTATGGCGGGTCTGAAGCTGGCCTCCATCGCCACCCATGTGGCCGACGCCAAGACCTGTGTGCTTCATCCCGCTTCCACCACACACCGGCAGATGAACGATCAGGAGCTGTATGCGGCCGGGGTGTCCCCGGACCTGGTCCGCCTCTCGGTCGGCATTGAGGATATCGGCGACATCCTGGCCGATCTGGAGGACGCGCTGGCCCAGGTGAAAGCATAAGGGCGTTGTCACAGAAAGGCAGGGCCGCCGTCCTCAATAGACGGCGGCCCTGCGGCTCCATTCTGTGAAAAGAAAGTCTATATATGTTTTCAAGCCAAAGACATATGAGGAGTACTTGGAGCGACTAAACTGCGCAGTATTTTTTGGGAAAAAGCCATATAAATGAGAAATTTATCCTAGCAATTCCAAATTATGGCTTGACGAAAGTGAAAAAAGGAGCTATGATAGGGGCATATCAGAAAAGTGCATAGAGATATCCGCTTCTTTTGTCTGCGTTTTATTCAATTTTTCTCAAGACAGAACATTGAAGTGTTCGCAGTGTGTGGACAAAATGGCGGCACAAACTCTGGAGAATCTCAGTGATGGGGGCCGAAGGTGTAAGGTGCGCATGCACCGATCTCTCAGGCAAAAGGACAGAGTAGAGTACATCGGCAGAATGTCATTGGCTGGGATGTGCTCTGCAAAGCCGGCCCCGTCACAGGGGCCGGCTTTTTTGGTGACGGCATGGTTCGGAATGCGGTACGGATGGTTCCGGCTGTGCATATGTCGACGGGAACCCGTAAAAACAGGGGGTGAAAGGGCGCGCGATGCAAGGCGCCCCGGCAGGTGTGTGGCCGGGGGACATCAGGAACGATCCCGTGTGGAGAGAAAGGATGAATATCTATGGATCAATTAGCGGCTATCGTAAGTGCGGCCAGTGATTTTGTCTGGAACAGCGTACTGCTCTATGTACTGGTATTTACCGGCATCCTGTTCACGGTTCGGCTGGGTTTTATTCAGATCCGCAAATTCGGCGCCGGCTGGCGTGAGATGTTTGGAGGATTCAGTCTTTCGGGGAAAAAGGCCGACCAGGACGGCATGAGCTCCTTCCAGGCGGCGGCGACTTCCGTGGCGGCCCAGGTCGGTACCGGCAACGTGGTGGGCTGTGCCACCGCGATTCTGCTGGGGGGTCCCGGCGCGGTGTTCTGGGTTTGGGTCGCGGCTTTCCTCGGTATGTCCACGATCTATGCAGAGGCGGTGCTGGCCCAGAAGTATAAGACCCGTGGCCCCGACGGACAGGTCATCGGCGGTCCTGTGTATTACATCCGCGCCCGTTTCCAGGGCGGCTTCGGCAAGTTCCTGGCGGGTTTCTTCGCCGTGGCGATCATTCTGGCCCTGGGCCTGATGGGCAATATGGTGCAGTCCAACTCCATCAGCAGCTCCTTTGAGACGGCGTTCGGCGTACCCAAGCCTGTGGTTGGCGTGATCGTGGCCGTGCTGGCCGGGTTCATCTTTATGGGCGGCGTAAAGCGCATCGCCTCTGTGACCGAGAAGCTGGTTCCCATTATGGCCATCTGCTATCTGGTGGGCAGCCTGATCGTGATCGGTGCGCACATCACGGCGATCCCCGAGGTGTTCCGTCAGATCTTTGTGGGCGCCTTTGATCCCCAGGCGATCCTGGGCGGCGGCGCTGGCGTCGGCATGATGACCGCCATGCGCTACGGCGTGGCCCGCGGCCTGTTCTCCAATGAGGCCGGCCTCGGCTCCACGCCCCATGCCCATGCGATGGCCAAGGTGAAGGATCCCCGCGATCAGGGCCATATCGCCATTGTCTGCGTCTTTATTGATACGTTTATTGTGCTGACCCTCACCGCGCTGGTCATCCTCACCAGCGGCGTGGTGACCCCCAATATGATCGGCGATGACAGCACGGCGGCCTCTCTGGCCCAGTCCGCTTTCTCTACGGTCTTTGGCAGCTTCGGCAATATGTTTGTGGCCATCTGCCTGCTGTTCTTCGCTTTCTCCACCATCATTGGCTGGTACTTCTTCGGCGAGCAGAACATCAAGTACCTCTTTGGTCAGAAGGCGGTAAAGGTCTATTCCGTCCTGGTGATCCTGTGCGTCTTTGTGGGCTCTCTGCTGAAAGTGGATCTGGTGTGGAACCTGGCCGACTTCTTCAACGCGGTGATGGCTCTGCCCAACCTGATTGCCCTGATCTGCCTGTCCGGCGTTGTAGTGCGGCTCACCAAGGGTGTGGAAGAGGAGCATGTTCTGAAAAAATAAGAGTTGGCTCGTCACGTTCTGTGCGGCGCGGGAATTTCCCGCGCCGCATCTTTTTCCACCATGGTTCCTGTACCGGTGGATAAATCGGGCTGGAAAGAGGAAAACTGATCCATACAAGGAAACGCGGAAAGGAGCGGATCTGTATGGACGCGGCAACCGTGCTGGGGACAGTAAGCCAGTGGCTCTGGAATCATATCCTGCTGTATGCGCTGCTGGCCGTGGGGATATATTTTACCCTGCGGCTGCGCCTGGTTCAGGTGCGAAAACTGGGGGCGGGGTTCCGGACGCTGACGGCCGGACTGCACCGGAAGGAAGGGAAGCATGCTTCCCATGGGATGAGCCCCTTTCAGGCGCTGACCACCGCCATTGCGGCCCAGGTGGGGACAGGGAATATCACCGGCTGCGCCACGGCGCTGGCGGCCGGCGGGTCGGGGGCCATCTTCTGGATGTGGGTATCCGGCTTTTTCGGCATGGCGACCATCTATGCCGAGGCCGTGCTGGCGCAGACCTATCGCTCGGTCCGGCCGGACGGATCGGTGCTGGGAGGACCGGCCTACTACATTCGCGCAGCGGTGCGGGGAAAGGCGGGGCGTATCCTGGCGGGGATCTTTTCGGTGCTTCTGATTCTGGCGCTGGGAATCATGGGCAATATGGTGCAGTCCAACTCCATTGCGGGCGCCTTTCAGCATGCCTTCCGCATTCCGCCGCTGGCGGTGGGGATCGGGGTGGCCGCCGTCTCCGCGTTCGTTTTTCTGGGTGGAGTAGGCCGGGTGGCCTCTGTGACCGAAAAGCTGGTGCCTTTGATGGCGGGGATCTATGTGGCTGGGTGCGCGGCCATTCTGGTACTCAACCGGGCCGCGCTGCCGGAGGCGGTGAGCTCCATTTTTGTGGGGGCCTTCCAACCTCAGGCGGTGGCGGGCGGCGCGGCCGGCTTGACTCTGCGGGAGACCATTCGCTACGGTGTGGCCCGGGGACTTTTCTCCAACGAGGCGGGACTTGGTTCCACACCCCACGCCCATGCCCAGGCCAAAGTAAAACATCCGGAGGAGCAGGGGATTGTGGCCATGCTCGGCGTATTCGTCTCCACCTTTGTAATCCTGACCCTGACCGCGCTGGTCCTGCTGACGACCGGGGTCCTGGGAAGCGGTCTGGAAGGGACCGCACTGGCCCAGCTGGCCTTTCAGCGGGCATTCGGGCATGCCGGAAAGGGATTTGTTGCCATCTGTATGCTCCTCTTTGGATTTTCCACAGTGGTCGGATGGTATTTTTTTGGGGAGCAGAATGTGGAGTCTCTCTTTGGAAGACGGGGGGTGCGGATCTATACCTGGACGGTGCTGGCCGCACTGGTGGCAGGCGCCGGACTGCGGGTGGATCTGGTCTGGAATCTGGCGGACCTGTTCAACGGGCTGATGGCGCTGCCCAATCTGGCGGCTCTGCTGCTGCTGGGGCGTGTCGTGGCCGGGATCTGCCGTGCGGGAGACGAGGGAAAGCACCTGCCCGGGAAAGAACAGAAACCGGATTCAGCAGAGTGACGAAGGGTTTCGGGCGGACAAAGCTTGAAAGACAGGACAAAAAGACGCTTTTTGCAAAGGAAATATAAAGAGTTTTTGCTCTTTATAAAGAGAATCGCTTTCACGAAGCGGTCTACGGAAAGACCAAAGCATAGACCGCAGCAGGGAAAGAGAAGCAAGCGGAAGATTCGCAGAAAAGTTGGAGAAATGGAGCGCAAAAAACCGCCGGGACGGTTTTGCATGGAAGGGGATGCGGGAGGCTTGACTTCCGGTCTGAAAGCTTCTACAATGACATTGGAAAAAGCCTGCCGTAACGCCCCGGCAGAGCGCTGAAATAAATGAGAACATCTCCATTCCTCTTTCTTCTTGCGGGAAGGTCCGTACCCATACATAGGTACGGACCTTTCTGCGTCTGTGACCCGATCGGGGTGTATGCAAGCGCGGGGAGATATGGTACAATGAAAACCGCCGACGGAAGGAGGAGCTGCGCTCTCCTTCCTGGAAGAACAACAGAGAGGAGGAAAAGGATGAAGTCGTGGAATGAACTGTATGAGGCCTGTATGTCCTGCCGGAACTGCCCTCTGTGCGAGACCCGGCACAATGTGGTGTTTGGGGAGGGCGTCCAGGACGCGGAGGTCATGTTCATCGGCGAGGGGCCCGGCGAACAGGAGGACCTCACCGGCCGTCCCTTTGTGGGGCGTGGCGGAAAATTTCTGGACGAGATGCTGGCCATGATCGAGCTGGACCGCTCCAAGATCTTCGTTGGCAATATGGTAAAATGCCGTCCCCCGGGAAACCGGGACCCGCTGGCAGCGGAGCAGGAGGCCTGCATCGGCTATCTCCGCAACCAGGTGGCCTTGATTCGGCCCAAGATCATCGTCTGTCTGGGGCGGATTGCGGCCATGAAGCTCATCAAGGAGGATTTCAAGATCACCCGGGAGCATGGACAGTGGTTTGAGAAGGCAGGAGTGCAGATGACCGCGCTGTATCACCCGGCGGCGCTGCTGCGGGACCCCCGCAAGCGGCCTGAGACCTTTGCCGATCTCAAGGCCCTTCAGGCCAAGATCCGCGAGATCTGCGACCATACTTATTAAAAATCATGCCGCCCGGTCCTGCATGGGGACCGGGCGGCGTGCTGTGTTACCGGGAGGCTTTGTTTCGCTTGATGACCTTCAGGCGGACGAACTCCTCCCGTTCCTTTTCCTCCAGGGCGTCGGTAATGGTGCGGATGGTGCGGTCAAAATCCGGGATCACGATGTGCTCTAGAGCATTGGCCCGCTTCTGGGTCTTGCGGATGGCCACCGCCAGCCGGTAGATGGAGGTTTCCACCTCGGCCAGCTGCCGGATGAGGTCCTTGACCTGGTGGAACTGGATGAAGGCGTTGTCCAGCGCCGAGCTGGTGGAGGCAAAGCCGTAGTCCGGCCTGGGGGGCGGTGAGCGGTCGGGCAGGTGGGGAAGCTCCACCCCCATGATGGAGCGGTACTGGATCTCCAGCGTCCGGTCCACCTCCACGGCCTCGGCGATCTTGTCGCAGATCCCAAGCTTTACATTGGCGTGCTGTAAGGCGGCATAGGCTTCGGCAAAGACCGTGTCGATCTGGGTCTGGACCTCTTTGGCGGTATCCATGAGAGACATCATCTCCCGGATCAGGATGTTGCGCTTGCGGTCCATGAGCTCATAGCCGGTGGAGGCCAGCGCCCGGGAGCGCTTGGCGGCCATCAGGGCGCCCTTGGTGGGAAGAATGGCGGACATAGGAGGTCACTTCCGTTCCAGAGAGAATTACTGTGGGAGATCGGACAGCAGGCTCTGATAGGCTCCCTCCACATAGTGGGCCTGGAGGGTGGCGTCGTCCACCCGGTCCAGTTCGCTTTGGGGCAGAATGGTGAGGAGCTTCCAGCCCAGGTCCAGGGTCTCCGGGATGGTGCGGCGCTGGAGGGGGTCCTGCCGGATGAAAAGCTGCTCCAGAGCGCGGCCAAAGGTCAGATACTGCCGGTCCGTCTCGGAGAGCTCATCCTCGCCGATGACGCTGGCCAGGTTCCGGGCATCCTGCACCTTGGAATAGGAGGCGAAGAGCTGGTTGGAGAGGGCGGGATGGTCAGCCCGGGTAAAGCCCTCGCCGATGCCGTCCTTCATCAGACGGGAGAGAGAGGGAAGGATGGAGACCGGCGGATAGAGGCCCTTCTGGTCCAGATCCCGGTCCAGCACGATCTGCCCCTCGGTGATGTATCCGGTCAGGTCGGGGATGGGGTGGGTGATGTCGTCATTGGGCATGGTGAGAATGGGAACCTGGGTCACCGAGCCGGGACGGCCCCGGATCATGCCGGCCCGCTCATAGAGGGAGGCCAGATCCGAGTAGAGGTAGGCGGGGAACCCCTTCCGGGAGGGGATCTCTCCCTTGGAGGAGGAGAACTCGCGCACCGCCTCGCAGTAGGAGGTCATGTCCGTGAGAATGACCAGCACATGGTAACCTTTGTCGAAGGCCAGGTATTCCGCCGCCGTAAGGGCGCAGCGTGGGGTGAGGATGCGCTCGATGATGGGGTCGGAGGCCAGGTTGCGGAACATGACCACCCGCTGGAGGGCGCCGGCCTCCGCAAAGCTGCGGCGGAAGAATTCGGCGGTATCGTTTTTGACGCCCATGGCGGCAAAGACGATGGCAAAATTGCGCTCCTCCCCCACACGGGCCTGGCGCACGATCTGGGCGGCCAGCTCATTGTGCTTCATGCCAGAGCCGGAGAAGATGGGCAGCTTCTGCCCCCGGATCAGGGTCATGTTGCAGTCGATGGCCGAGATGCCGGTCTCGATGCAGTCCCGGGGATAGTGCCGGGACACCGGGTTGATGGCCGAGCCGTTGATGTCCCGGCGCTCCTCCGGGTAGAGTTCCCCCAGGCCGTCAATGGGCCGGCCCGTGCCGTCAAAGATGCGGCCCAGCATCTCGGTGGAGAGGGGGAGCTTCACGGGCTCCCCGGTGAAGTGGGTGCGGGCGTTGTCCGGGGAGAGGCCGCGGGTGCCCTCGAAGACCTGGAGGATGGCCTTGTCCCCCTCCAGGCGGATGACCCGGCCCGTCCGGCGCGTCCCATCCGGCAGGGTGATCTCGGCGGTCTCGTCATAGGCCGCGCCAGACACGCCCTCCAGAGCGATGAGGGAACCGGAGAGCGCGGAGAGCCCCATATATTCCAGTCTCATGGTATATCAGCTCCTGACATGATTCTGTGGGTCACCGGTTGGCCTCGTCCACCTGGCGCAGGGCGGCGCGGATGGCCTCGTGGTAGTCCGCAAAGCGCTGGGGCGTGTCGTTGGGGACCTCATATTTGATCTTGCCCAGAGATGCGAAGATCCCGGTATCCTTGATCTGAGAGAGGGGGATGGCCCGCTCCAGCAGGGGCTTTGCCCCGTCGTAGAGGGCCAGGATGACCTCCATCATCTGAAACTGCTTCTCCAGCGGCACGTAGGTGTCGATCTGGTTATAGGCGTTTTGCTGGAGAAAGCCCACCCGGATGAGACGGGCGGTCTCCAGGGTAAGCTTCTGCTCCTCCGGGAGGACGTCGGCGCCGATGAGCTTGACGATCTCCAGAAGCTGGTCCTCCTCCTGAAGCAGGGTGAAGATCCGCTGTCGGTCGGCCATGAAGCGGGGGCTGACCTGCTGGTCATACCAGGGCTTCAGGTCGGAGATGTACTCGGAGTAGGAGGTGAGCCAGTTGATGGAGGGGAAATGCCGCCCATAGGCCAGAGCCCGGTCCAGCCCCCAGAAGGTGCGCACATACCGCTTGGTATTCTGGGTGACCGGCTCGGAGAAATCGCCCCCCTGGGGAGAGACGGCGCCGATGACCGTGACGCTGCCCTCCTTTCCCTCCAGCGTGCGGACATAGCCCGCCCGCTCATAGAACTCGGCCAGACGGGAGGCGAGATAGGCGGGGAAGCCCTCCTCGGCGGGCATCTCCTCCAGCCGGCCGGAGATCTCCCGCAGCGCCTCGGCCCAGCGGGAGGTGGAGTCGGCCATAAGGGCCACGTGGTAGCCCATATCCCGGTAGTACTCGGCGATGGTCATGCCGGTGTAGACCGAGGCCTCCCGGGCGGCCACGGGCATATTGGAGGTGTTGGCGATGAGAATGGTCCGGTTCATCAGAGGCTGCTGGCTCTTGGGGTCCAGCAGCTCGGAGAACTCCTCCAGGGCCTGGGTCATCTCATTGCCGCGCTCACCGCAGCCCAGATAGACGATGATGTCGGCGTCGGACCACTTGGCCAGCTGGTGCTGGGTCATGGTCTTCCCAGCGCCGAAGGGGCCGGGAATGGCGGCGGCCCCGCCCTTGCCGATGGGGAAGAGGGTGTCGATGATGCGCTGTCCCGTGATGAGCGGGCGGTGGATGGGAAGCCGCTCCGCCATGGGACGGGGGGTGCGGATGGGCCAGCTCTGGGCCAGACGCAGGGTGTGGACGGTCCCCCGGTCATCGGTAAGCTCGACCAGCGTGTCGGCCGCGGTGTAGGAGCCGCTGGGGACGGCCCGGGTCACCCGGCCGGAAAGCCCGGCGGGCACCAGACAGCGGTGGGTGATGAGGGTGGTCTCGGGACACTGGGCATAGCAGTCTCCCGCTTTGAGTGGGTCCCCCTCCCGGACCAGAACGGTGGTCTCCCACCGGCGGGCGGGGTCCAGGGTGGGGATGTCCAGCCCCCGGCCCAGGAAGGGACCGCTCCGCTCCTCCATGACCTTGAGGGGCCGGGCGATGCCGTCAAAGATGTTGTTGAGGAGGCCAGGGCCCAGGGTGATGGACATGGGAGCCCCCAGGCTGGTCACCGGTTGGCCGGGGATCAGTCCGGCGGTGTCCTCATAGACCTGCACGGTGGTGGCGTCGCCCTCCACGCCCACCACTTCGCCGATCAGGCCCATGTCGCCTACCCGGACCATGTCCATCATAGCCAGCCCCCGGCCGCCCCGCACGGTGACAACGGGGCCGTTGATGCCGTAAATCGTATAGCTCATGCCTGTGCGCCCCCCTCCTCCGGGATCTCGTCGGCCGGAGCGGCCAGGGAGAGTCCCACCAGACTGGCAAAATGACCGCTCAGTTCTTCCATGGCGGTATCATAGGAGGCGTCCAGACGCAGGCGCAGGGAGTCCGACTCCAGGATCAGACCGCCCAGGACAAAGGGGCCTGGGTGGATGTCCAGGCTCCGGCCGGGCAGGGCCTCCCGCAGCTGCGCGCCCAGGGGGAGGTCCGCGCTCCGGAGATAGAGCGCCAGATCCTCCGCGCCTTCCAGACGGGCGGCGGCCTCCAGAAGCCGGGCGCGGAGCTGCCCGGCATAGGCCGGCGTGGCGGTAAAGGTGCCGATGCGCTCCCGTACCAGGGAAAAGACCTCCCCGGCGATCTCCTCCCGCCGGCGGTAGAGGGCCTGCTTGCACTCCAGCAGATGGCGGGAGACCTTGCGGCCCTGCTCGCTGCGGATGCGGGAGACCTCGCCGTGGATGTAGGTATAGGCCTCCAGCAGGATCTGATCCTCGGCGCTGGAGAGGGCGGCGTCATGTTTTTCCTTCAGCTCCTGCATGGTACGCTCATTCTCCGCGGCGGCCTGGGAGAGGAGCAGAGCGGTGAAGCGGTCCAGTTTTTCGGATAGTTCTGGCATAGTGGAGTCCTCCATGGATCAAGGTGAGGGATCAGAGTTTTACACCGATGGCCTCCCGGATATAGCGGGTGATGGAATCGCTGGCGCGCCCCAGGCTGTGGCGGTCCGGGATCTCCACCACCAGGGGCCGGTGGGCGGTGAGCTTCATGGGCGCGATGAGCTCCTCGCACAGGGCGGCCAGGCGCTCGGTGATGAGGAGCACCCCGATCTCCGGGTCGGCCGCCGTCTCCCGGACGGCCTTCCCGGCGGCCTCGGCGTCCCGCACCACCACGCCCTCGATCCCGGCCAGGCGCAGACCGACCTGGGTGTCTGTACTGTCGGTGATGACAAAGTATTTCATGGACAACGCCCCCTTTGCCGCTTATGCGAACAGGAGCAGCAGGGCCACGATCAGGCCGTACAGGGCCACGCCCTCGGCAAGGCCCACAAAGATCAGGGCCTTGCCGAAGGCCTTCTCATTTTCCGAAATGGCTCCCAGCGCGGAGGAGGCGGCCGCGGCCACGGCGACGCCGCCGCCGATGCCGGACAGGCCCACCGCCAGGGCCGCGCCGATGTATTTGAGCCCCTCGGCAATCCCCGGAGCGGCGGCGGCGCTCTCCCCCGCGGCGGATGCGCTGCCGCCGAAGCCCAGCGCGGTGGCCAGGATCAGGCAGGCAAAAAAGGATGCGATATTGGCCCCCAGGGCCCGCCGGGCCTTTTGACCGGTGCAGCGGCGGATCCCGGTGAGAAAGAGCGGGGAAAACATGGCCAGACTGGCAAAGAAAACGATCAGATATTTCATGTGAGACGCCTCCACAAATTTATTCCTCGCCGCTGCGGGCGGTGTACTGGATCTTTTTTGGACGGAAGGGGATGCCCCCGTCCTCATAAAAGCGGCCGAAGAGCTCATAGAACTCCAGACGGAGCACCTGTATGCCCACCAGAAGGCCCTCAAAGCCCATGACGAAGAGGTTGCCCAGTACGATGACCACCGGGTTGAGTTCCGAGCCGGCCAGCATATGGACCACCATCATGAGGCCCACGTGGGTGATGGCATAGGCTCCGATCCGCAGGAAGGAGAGGGTGTTGGTGAGATAGGAGAGCAGGGTCTCAAAGAGTTCAAAGAGACCGATGCTCAATACCTCCCCCAGCTTGGTCTGCTTCCAGGCCGGATCGCCGGAGAACAGCAGGGAGAGGGGCTCCCGCAGCAGGATGCACACCAGCGGCAGGACCAGGACGGGCAGCACATAGGCCGGGACAAAGAGATTTACTTCAAAGACCAGGGTGGAGAGGGCGGCCACAATGAGTCCGGCATAGAAAAGGATGCCCGCCGCCCCGTTGGGCCCGAAGAAGATCTTCTCCATGTCCCGCTGCCGGATGCCGTTATAGATGTTCAGCGCCATCACCAGCAGCAGCATGCACACCCCCAGGCCCACGGAGAGGAGCAGAAGCACCAGCACGTTGCTGGAGCCGGGGAGCAGGTTGCTCTCCTCCAGGATCTTGAAGCCGGGGAGCAGGTCCTCAAAGCCGAATACGCTGCCGTATACGCAGCCGAAGAGGGCACCGGACAGGCCGCACAGGGCGATGATGTTGCCAAGCCACATCCCCTTCCATTTGGCCAGAACGAGACCGATCAGCGCCAGACCCAGGCCCTGTCCCAGATCGCCGAACATGATGCCGAAGAACAGGCAGTAGGTGAGGGCCAGAAAGACCGAGGGATCCAGCTCATGATAGGCCGGCAGGCCGTACATCTCCAGGAAGGGGCGGAAGATCCGGCCCAGAAAACAGTTGCGCAGCTTGGTGGGGGGCTTGACGGAAGCTGTCTGTTCATCGGCCCGGTCCACCACACAGGAGCACTCGGGGAAGGCGGAGAGGGCCTTCATCACCGCGTCCAGCCCGTCCACCGGCACCCAGCCCATGAGATAGAAGCTCTCCCGGGAGTGAGCCGCATAGCGGCGCAGGTCATAGAGCTCGCTGTGATAGCGCAGCCAGGAGCAGACGGAACGCAGGTGGGCGCACTCCCGGGCGGCAAAGGAATCGCGCTCCTCCTCAAGGGTGCGCAGCTTGTCCGAGGCCTTGGCCGCCAGGGCCGTGAGCTCGTCGATGGCCTCCTCCGGCGTGCCGTGGACCGCCGGGTCCAGGCGGATGCGGACAAAGTGGAGGGAGGTAAAGAGGGCGTCCACCTTTTCATGCCCCTCCCGGGCGGTGAAGTAGATGCCATAGACCCGGCGGGCCTCCACATTGGTGGGGATGAAGAAGAGCTCCTCGTGCTCGCTCAGCGCAGACTGAAAGCTGTCATAGGTCTCCCGCGGGAGATAGCCGTACCGGAAGCGGATGAAGTCCAGGTGCCACAGCTCTTCCAGCTGGGTGGAGAGACCCCGCAGGTGTTCCAGTTCCAGCGCGATGCCGCGGTCCTCTTCCAGCAGTCCGGCCTGCCGGCTTTTCTGGCTGGTCAGGCCATCCAGCGTCTGCTTCAGGGCGTCAAAATAGCCGGAGACAGCCTCCAGATCCAGGCTCTCCTCGAAAGGTTCATAGGCGGGAGAGAGCCCCAGCGCGTCCAGCAGCTCCTCGGCCTGCCGCAGGGGAGCGGCATAGGGATTGGAGTAGGCAAAGGGCCGCAGATGCCCCACACGCTCCATGAGGGAGAGGGCGTTTTCCGGATGAAACTCCTGGTCCAGCACACAGGAAGCGGCCACCGCGTCAAACTGCTCCAGAGGACCGGCCACAGTGAGAAGCCGCATGGGAACAACGGACATCCGATCATCTCCTTTGAGGAAGGAAGTCAGGCTCAGCCGAACAGGCGGGCCAGAGAAGTGTCATAGGGTACGCCGTATTTGACCGACTCAATGAGGCTCACCAGCGCCTGGAGCTCCAGATCCTTCAGATTGAGGTAGGCCACGGCGGTATAGATCGAGGGCGTGCCATGGGTGAGCTGGCGGCGGTTGAAGGTATAGAAGGCCCGGTGGAAGGCGTCCTCCAGCTCCTCCACCCCGCCGGCAGACAGCCAGGCGGCATAGGGGGTATCCCGGAGCAGCTCCCATGCGCTGGAGGCGTCGGGCGCGGCGCACAGCGCGCGGACCATCTCCGGACGCAGACGGTAATTAAAGGGGAAGAGGACGGGCAGATAGTCGGACTGGCCGGGGAAATAGGTCTTGAGCCGGAGGATGTGGATCAGATTGAACCAGTCGATCTGTTCCCCATAGGCCCGCAGCAGCACCGCTTTGGTCTCGCCCCGATAGCGCTTGTGGATGATATGGTACATGTGGGAGAAATAGGCGGAGCGGAGAAGGGTCTCAGCCCCGGTATAGTCGGGCAGAGCGCCCGCCTGGGGGGGACGCAGCCGCTTCAGGGCGGGGGCATAGATGGTATCCCGGGCCGCGGAGGCCAGACCGTCAAAATCCGTGCAGGAGGAGAGGGCGTGGAGGTCCAGTGCGCTGCGCAGAATGGACCGTGGAAGGGCGGAGAGGGGATGCCCCGCCTTGAGCCGCCGCAGAGTAGAGAGGATGGCCCGCTGTTCCTGAAGCAGGATGGGAAAGGAGAAGAGGTCCTTGTCCACCCGGGGGACAAAGTGGAGCAGCTTGCGGTAATCGGTCCGGAACTGGTCCCAGAGCGCCAGCTCCAGCTCCACCCGGCCGATGTAGACGCCGCCCGCGAGACGGGCGGCGCAGGAGGACCAGGCGGGGTGGACCCGCAGATAGTCTGAGAGCTCGGCCTCGGTCCGGAGAGCGGCCATATGTTCAAAGTCTGCCAGACGGAGCCGCGTTCCATACAGGGCATGGACTTTGGAGGAGAGGGCTCCGTATTCCATCTGTGCCTGGATCATGGCGTCTGCCCCACTACCCGGGCAAAGAGGACGTCCACCCACTCCTGCTGGTGGGCGCGGTATGCCTCCTCCAGCGCCTCCATCGCGTGGGAGAGGCGCTCATCCACCGCGGCCATGGATTCCGCGGCGAGCTGCGCCTCGGTCTCCTCCACAATGGAGATCCGGTGCCGGGCCCGCTCCAGATAGCGCTGCCGCAGCTGGGCGCATTCCCGCTCCAGATCGGCGTCCAGGGAGGCCTGCTTCTCCCGGGCCTCCTGTGCCAGCGCGCTGGCGCTGTGTTCGGCGGATATGATTCGGTTGACGAGATCGATATATTCCATAAAGCGTTCTCCTTGAAGGAACTGTGGATACGCCCCGCACAGAGCGGTGGGGCCAATGGCTGGGAAGAAACACACGGAATCGGCGAATATGATTCATCATAGCACTGGATAAATGAAAATTCCAGTGAAATTTTAACAAAAATGTAGAAAATATTTCTGCGTTTTCGACAGAGGATTGTGCAGTGTGGCAGAGTTTTACTGTGGAAAAGGGCTGCTATTGTATTCGACATACACCAGGGAGTATAATAATCAAAATTAAAACCATACCTTTTGGCGGGAATAAAAATGGGAGAAGATAGGGGGAAACTTGCATGAAAAAACTGCTTCAACTCCTGGAAGAGGACTGCACCCTCACCCGTGAGCAGCTGGCATCCATGTCCGGCATGACGGTAGAGGAAGTCGAAAAGAGCGTCCGTATGTATGAAGAAGAGAAGATCGTGCTGGGCTACAAGGCTATCGTGGACTGGGACCGCACCGACCGGGAGGCCGTGACGGCCCTCATCGAGGTCAAGGTCACGCCGCAGCGGGGCGAGGGGTTTGACCGGGTGGCCGAGCGCATTTATCAGTATGACGAGGTGGAGAGCGTCTATCTCATGTCGGGCGCCTTTGACCTGACGGTCATCATCTCCGGCCGCACTTTGAAAGAGGTGGCGCAGTTTGTGGGCCAGCGCCTGGCCACGCTGGAGGATGTGACCGGCACGGCCACCCACTTTATCCTGAAAAAATATAAGGAAAAGCATCTGATTTTTGAAAAAGCCGAGGAACAGGAGAGGGAGCTGATCTTCTCATGAACTATGAAAACATTCTGTCCGACCGGATCAAGAACGTCCAGCCCTCCGGGATCCGGCGTTTCTTTGACATCCTGGAGGAGATGAAAGACGCCATCTCCCTGGGGATCGGTGAGCCGGATTTCGTGACCCCCTGGCACATCCGGGACGCGGGCATCTACTCCCTGGAGAAGGGATTTACCAAATACACCTCCAATGCCGGCATGGCCGAGCTGCGGCGGGAGATCGCCGCCTATCTGAACCGCCGCTTTGACCTGCAATATGACTTTGCAAGCCAGATCATCGTCACCGTAGGCGGCAGCGAGGCCATCGACCTGACCCTGCGCTGCCTGGTCAATCCGGGGGATGAGGTCATTGTCCCTGTTCCCTCCTTTGTGTGCTACGGCCCGCTGGCCAACATGGCGGGGGCCGTGCCGGTGCTGGTGGAGACCAAGGCGGAAAACGAGTTCCGCCTGACCGCAGACGAGCTGCGCGCCGCCATCACTCCCCGGACCAAGGTGCTGGTGCTTCCCTTCCCCAACAACCCCACCGGAGGCATCCTGGAGCGCAAGGATCTGGAGGAGATCGCCAAGGTGCTGGAAGGGACCGACATCATGGTCCTCTCCGACGAGATCTACGCCGAGCTGACCTACGGGCAGCGCCATGTCTCCCCGGCCAATCTGCCGGAGCTCAAGGACCGGACCATCGTGGTCAACGGCTTCTCCAAGAGCCACGCCATGACCGGCTGGCGCATGGGCTATGTCTGCGGACCCAAGGAGATCATCCGGCAGATGCTCAAGCTCCACCAGTTCGGCATCATGTCCGCCCCCACGGTGAGCCAGTACGCCGCGGTGGAGGCCATGCGCAGCGGCGACGTGGACATCGAGAAAATGCGGGACGAGTATGACGGCCGCCGCCGCTATCTGGTGGAGGGCCTGCGGCGCATCGGCCTGCCATGCTTTGAGCCAAAGGGAGCCTTCTATGTGTTCCCGGATATCCGCTCCAGCGGTCTGAGCTCCGATGAGTTCTGCGAGCGGTTCCTGATGGAAGAGAAGGTGGCCGTCATCTCCGGCTCCGCCTTCGGTCCGGGCGGCGAGGGCTTTGTACGCTGCTGTTACGCCACAGGGAGGAAGGACATCGCCGAGGCGCTGACCCGGATGGACAACTTCCTCACCAACCTGCGCAAGAAACAGGCCCGGGAGGGATAACAGGGCCGGAGTGTGAACGAGAAAGGAGGAGCGGGATGTACATCGTTTGCCTGGACCTGGAGGGAGTGCTGGTGCCCGAGATCTGGGTGACCTTTGCGCGGGAGCACGGCATCCCCGCGCTGGAGCGCACGACCCGGGACGAGCCCGACTATGGAAAGCTCATGGAATTCCGGCTCACTCAGCTGCGGCGGCATGGGCTGGGCCTGCGGGAATTGCAGGAGACCATTGCCCATATGGGCCCCTTCCCCGGGGCGAGAGCCTTCCTGGATGAACTGCGCTCCTTTACCCAGGCGGTCATCCTCAGCGATACGTTTGAGGAGTTTGCGCGTCCCCTGATGGAACAGCTCAACTGGCCCACTTTGCTGTGCAACGGGTTGGAGACAGCCGCTGACGGGACCACCATTACCGGGGTGCGCATGCGCTGCCCCCAGACCAAGCTCACCACGGTGCGGGCGCTGCAAGATGCCGGGTATGAGACCATCGCCGCCGGGGACAGCTATAACGACCTGGACATGCTCCGGGCCGGGAAGGCGGGCTTTCTCTTCCGCAGCACGCCGGACATCCGGGCGGCCCACCCGGAGCTGCCGGCCTGCGACACCTATGAGGAGCTGCTTGCGGGAATTCGGAGGGCGATGGGCCTGCCGGCGCCGGAAAGGAGAGGAGAACCATGATGCCATCGGATGCGCATGTGCCCTTCGGGCGCGCGGACATTTTGCTGCCCCGGAACTGTTCCTATCAAAAATGGGCGGTGGTGGCCTGCGATCAGTACACCTCTCAGCCGGAATACTGGCAGCGGGTGGAGGACTTTGTGGGCGGCGCCCCCTCCGCCCTGCGGCTGATCCTCCCGGAGGGTTGTCTGGACGGGCCCAATGTGGAGACGGACATCGTGGAGATCAACAATACCATGACCCACTATCTGCGGGAGGAGCGTTTCCGCCGGCTGCCCGCCTCCATGATCTATGTGGAGCGGACGCTGGGGGGCGGTAAGGTGCGGCGGGGCCTGCTGGGTGCGGTGGATCTGGAGGCCTACGACTATGAGGAGGACTCCCGCGCGCCGGTGCGGGCCACGGAGGGGGTGGATCTCAACCGGCTCCCGCCCCGGGTGTCCCTGCGGAAGAACGCCTCGCTGGAGCTCCCCCACGCGCTGCTGCTGGCCGATGATCCGGGGGACCGCCTCATGGGATGGCTCTCCGGAGAGCGGGAGCACATGGAGCTCCTCTATGACTTTGACCTGATGGAGGAGGGCGGCCATCTGCGGGGGTGGAAGCTGGGGCCGGAGCAGCTGGCCCATACCGAGACGGTTCTGGGGGAGGTCCTGGCCCCCGAGACCTTCCGGCAGCGACACGGAGCGGAGGGGTGGCCCATCGCCCTGCTGGTGGGGGATGGGAACCACTCCCTGGCCACAGCCAAGGAGTGCTACGAGCGGCAGAAGCGCCTGACGCCGCCGGAGCAGTGGGAGACCCTCCCGGCCCGGTACGCCCTGGCCGAGCTGGTCAACCTTTATGATGAGAGCGTGACCCTCGAACCGATCCACCGGGTGCTCTTCGGTGTGGAGCCAAGCGAGGTCCTCTCGGCCCTGGTGCGGTTTTATCCGGGAGCCCACTATGGAGACGGGGAGGGGCATGTGCTCCCCTATGTCCACGCGGGCGGGGAGGGGTGTGTCACGGTGCCCGCGCCGGACGCGGCGCTGGAGATCGAGACCCTCCAGACTTTTTTGAACCACTATCTCCACCGTATGGGCGGACGGGTGGACTATATCCATGGCGCGGAGGTGGCCCGGCGTCTGGCGGGCAGGGCGGGGAATCTGGCCTTTCTTCTGCCCGCGCTGGATAAGGAGGCGCTGCTGCCGGCGGTGTGGAGGGATGGAATGCTCCCCCGCAAGACCTTTTCTCTGGGCCGGGCCCAGGACAAGCGCTTTTATCTGGAAGCCCGCAAGATCCGCTGAATGGAGGAGACGGTATGGAACCAATCGTGACCAAGGCCCGCGCCAAGCTGAATCTGACTCTGGACGTCCTGGGGAAGCGGAGCGACGGGTATCACGACCTCTGCATGGTCATGCAGTCGGTGGCCCTGTGCGATACCGTGACCATCCGCCGGGAGGCGGAGCGCGGGGTGGCGGTGCGCTCCAACCTGGAGTTCCTTCCCACCGGGAAAAACAACCTGGCCGCTTCGGCCGCCCTCCGTCTGTGTGAGGCGGCCGGGATGGACCCCAACGGCCTGCGCATTGATCTGGAGAAGTCCATTCCGGTCTGCGCCGGCATGGGGGGCGGGAGTTCGGACGCCGCGGCGGTGCTCAATGCCCTCAACCGGGCCTGGAAGCTGGGGTATGCGCCCCAGGAGCTGGCCGCCCTGGGGGAGCAGGTGGGCTCGGACGTCCCATACTGCGTCCTGGGCGGAACTGCGCTGGCCGAGGGCCGGGGGGAGATACTCACCCCGCTGCCCAGCCTGCCCTGGTGCTTTGTGGTGATCTGTAAGCCCCACTTTGCGGTATCCACCCCGGAGCTCTTTGCACGGATCGACGGGATGAAGCTCCACTGCCATCCGGATACCCGGGGGATGCTCCAGGCCCTGGAAAATGGCGACGTGCTGGGTGTGGCCCGGCGGATGTACAATGTCTTTGAGGATGTGCTCCCCCGCAATCAGGGGGGGACCGTGGCCGAGATCAAGACCGAGCTTATCCGTCACGGCGCGCTGGGGGCCTGTATGAGCGGCACGGGACCCACTGTGTTCGGCCTCTTTGACACCCTGGTGGGGGCCTGGCGGGCCTACCACGATCTGCGCCAGACCTACACGGAGACCTTCCTCACGGTCACTATCTGAGCGCATATAGGATAAGAAGCGAAAAAGGATCGGACGGTTTTCCACCGTCCGATCCTTTTTTGTGGAAAGAGGTTTAAGTTCTGTCCGCCGTGTCCACACTAAAGGCAATACATAACGTGGACGGTGAACGATATGAAAGAGCGGACTGGAACCAAAAAGACCACGCTGCGCCGGTGGGAATTGGCCCTTCTTCTGGGGATGGCGGCGGCAGCCCTGTGGGGGGTACGCCTGGATGGGGAGCAAGCCGCCCTGGCGGACAAGGTGGTGCGCCTGCATGTGCTGGCCAATTCTGACACCCAGGAGGACCAGGCGCTGAAGCTGGCGGTGCGAGATGCGGTGCTGGCTGCTACGGACGGGGTGGTCCCGCCCGGGGCGGAGCTGGAGGAGGCCGAACAGGCCCTCACCCAGGCCCTGCCTGCCATTGCCGATGCCGGGGCCCGTGTGGTGGGCGAGCAGGGGTACTCCTATCCCGTCACCGCCTCGCTGGAGCACGACGTGTGGTTTCCTACCAAGGAGTACACCGATTTTGCCTTCCCCGCAGGGGAGTACACCGCTCTGCGGGTGACCATCGGCGAGGGCGGCGGCCGCAACTGGTGGTGTGTGGTCTTTCCGCCCCTTTGTCTGGGATCGGTGACCGAGACCACCGCCGAGACCGCTCTGGAGGGCGGGCTGGAGGACCGGGAAGTCTCCCTCATCACCGGCGAGGACGAGGGCTACGTGGTCAAATTCAAGGCGATGGAGCTGCTGGAGGAATTCCAGGGCTGGCTGGAGGGATAGGGACGCTCCGCGGTCTTTTGTGAAATGTGGAGAAAAAACAAACCGCTCCGTTCGGGAAGTCGTATTTGCGGGAGTTTGGTATCTGTGATACAATAACAGGCACTGTGAATCGATGAAAAAGGATTTGATCGTATGCTCAACCGTGAACAGGAGCTGCGCTTCTGCAAGGCCAGAAGAGCGGCCATCGCACTGGACTATTCAAACCTCAATCCGGAGCAGCGCCGGGCGGTTCTCGCCACGGAGGGTCCCCTTCTGCTGCTGGCGGGGGCGGGAAGCGGAAAGACCACCGTCCTCATCCACCGGATCGCCAACCTGATGAAGTACGGACGGGGCTCCGACTGCGACGAGACGCCCGAGTGGGTTGGGGAGGAGGAGCTGAACGCTCTGGAAGCCTATGTATCCCACCCCGACCCCGCGCAGCGGGAGGTGGTGGAGCGGCTGTGCCGGGTCGATCCGGCCGTCCCCTGGTCCATCATTGCCATCACCTTTACCAACAAGGCGGCGGGAGAGCTCAAAGCCAGGCTGGAGCAGATGCTGGGCGCCTCGGCCAATGACGTCTGGGCCAGCACCTTCCACTCGGCCTGTGTGCGCATCCTGCGCCGGGACATTGAGCGCCTGGGCTTCCAGAGCTCCTTCACCATCTACGACACCGCCGACTCCGAGCGGGTCATCAAGGACATCAACAAGGACTTTGGGCTGGACGACAAGTCCTTCCCCCCCAAGACCATTCTGGGGTATATCTCCCGGGCCAAGGACGCCATGAAGCTGGGGGCGGATTACCGCAAGGAGTGCGAGAAGTCCGGGGACTTCCGTCTGACCAAGATCGCCAAGGTCTATGTGGAATATGAGCGCCGCCTGCGGGAGGCCAACGCCCTGGATTTTGACGACATCATTTTACATACCGTCCGGCTGCTGCTGAATTTCGATGACGTTCGGCAATATTATCAGAAAAAATTCCGTTATGTACTCATTGACGAGTATCAGGACACGAACCATCTCCAGTATCTGCTGGCCTCCACCCTGGCGGGGGGACGGGAGAATATCTGCGTGGTGGGCGATGATGACCAGTCCATCTACCGCTTCCGCGGGGCCACTATCGAGAATATCCTCTCCTTTGAGCAGCAGTACAAGGGGGCGCGGGTCATTCGGCTGGAACAGAATTACCGCTCCAGCCGGAACATCCTGGAGGCCTCCAACGCCGTGATCCGCAACAACCAGGGCCGCAAGGGCAAGGAACTGTGGACCGACCAGGGCGAGGGGGACAAGGTCAAGTGCTATACCGCCATGAATGAGCACGACGAGGCCCAGTTCGTGGCCGCCCAGATCCTCTCGGACCTCTCGGCGGGCAAGGCGTGGAAGGACCATGCCGTCCTCTACCGGATGAACGCCCAGTCCAACCAGATCGAGCAGGCCTTCAAGAAAAACGGCATCCCCTACCGCATCATCGGCGGCATCCGCTTCTTTGACCGGGCCGAGGTCAAGGATATGGTGGCCTATCTGTGTGCCATCAACAACCCGAACGACGACCTGCGCCTCTCACGCATCATCAACAATCCGCCCCGGGGGATCGGCGCGGCCACCATCGAGCGGGCCCAGGACCTGGCCCTCCAGACCGGGCGCTCCCTGTGGGAGGTGGTCAAAAGCGCCCGGGAGTTCCCCGAGCTCCAAAAGGCCGCCCCCAAGCTGGGACAGTTTACCGAGATGATGGAGGAGCTCCGCCGCCTGGCCGGCGAGATGGACCTGCCCGCCTTTTACGAGGAGCTGGTGGAGCGGACCGGCTATGCCGCCATGCTGGAGCAGAAAAAGACCATCGAGGACCGCACCCGCCTGGAGAACGTCCACGAGCTCTCCTCCTCCATCCAGAACTATTTGGACAACGTAGTGGAGGAGCCCAGCCTCTCCGGCTTCCTGGACGAGATCGCCCTCTACACCGACCTGGACAGCCACGACGCCGGGGAGGACTGCGTGGTCATGATGACCATGCACTCGGCCAAGGGGCTGGAATTCCCGGTGGTCTTTGTGGTGGGGGTGGAAGAGGGGATCTTCCCCGGCATCCGCGCCATCGGAGAGCCAGACGAGATGGAGGAGGAGCGCCGCCTGTGCTATGTGGCCATGACCCGGGCCAAGGAGCGGCTCTATATGACCTGCGCGTCCCAGCGGATGCTCTTCGGCCGCACGAACGCCAACCGGCCTTCCCGCTTTTTGGGGGAGATCCCGGAGGCCTATGTGGAGAAGAGCGGGCGCAGCTTCCGCTCCGAGAGCGAGAGCGGAGAGGGCGGCTGGCAGCCGCCCCAGCGCCGGGTGCGTCCCAAGCCGGTCTTTGACCGGGGCTACTCGGTGGGCGGCTATTCCACCGGGGCGGGCAGCGGCGGCCAGACCGGTCAGACGGCGGCCCCGGCGGGCCGGGGGGTCAGCATGTCCCGCCCCACGGCGGCGGCCCTCCCCAACTTCCAGAAGGGGGACAGCGTGGTCCACAGGGCCTTTGGCAAGGGACTCATTACAGGGCTGACCCCCATGGGCGGGGACGCCCTGGTGGAGATCGCCTTTGAGAAGAGCGGGACCAAGAAGCTGATGCTCAAGGCGGCGGCCCAGCATATGACCAAGGAATAAATAAGGGCGGCCCTTCTGGGCCGCCCGCGCAGAGCAGAGAAAATGTTTCGTAGGGGCGGGCCTCCCGGACCGCCCTTACGGGACCGGGAAGCGGGGCGTCGAGGACGCCGCCCCCGACACCGGGGTATTCTTGTAGGGGCGGGCCTCCTGGGCCGCCCCCGGCAACGTTGCTCACAGCAATTCTTCAAAGCTGCGGATATACCGGTGGGAACAGGCGCGGATCTCCGCCTGGCTGGTCTCATAAAAGGGATCGTACACCCCAACCACCCGGATGCCGGTCTCGCGGGCCGTGCGGCAGGCGCCGGGGGAATCCTCGAAGAGGACGCACTCCTCCGGCGGCACGCCAAGGCTGGAGAGCACGGTGTGAAAATAGCGGGGGTCGCGCTTCTCAAGACCCAGCTCCTGGGCGAAAAACCGGCGGGAGAAGGCCCCTTCCAGTCCGTGCCGGCGCAGGACGGCCTGACACAGCTCCGGTACGCAGGCCGTGGCCAGCACCATGGTCCGCCCCGCCTCCTGGCAGCGGCGGAGAAATGCCCCTGCGCCCGGCTTCAGAGGGACATGACGGGCATAGGCGTCCCGGGCCAGATCCATCCACTCGGCCATGATGGCCTCCGGCGTGTCGGTGAGCCCGTAGTAGTCCCGGGTAAACTGTGCCGCCGCCGGGAGAATGGAATGGCCCACCGTGTGGCAGTATTCCGGCGTGGGGCGCAGTCCCCGGCGGGAGAGAAAGCACTCGTCCACCGCGACCCATACGCCGTTGGAGTCGATGAGTGTGCCGTCCAGGTCAAAAAGCAGCATGGATAGGACCTCCGTTCTGATCCGGATATGCCGGAAGGAATTCCCGCTCAGGGGATCGATTGAAACATATCATACCATATCAAGGGAGTGGAAACAATCTGTGAATGAACAACTCATGCGCCGCCTGGCAAAGCCCATGCTCTTTGCCGCGGCATTTATCTGGGGATCCTCCTTTTTCATCATGAAGGGCGCGGTGGATGTGATCCCCACCTTCTATCTGCTGGCCATCCGCTTTACCGGAGGGGCGGCCCTGCTGGCCCTGATCTGCGCAAGAAAGTGGAAGCGCTTTACCGCCGACTACCTGTGGCGGGGCGCTATCATGGGGGCCTTTCTCTTTCTGGCCTACTCGGTGCAGACCTTTGGGCTGGCCGAGACCACGCCCTCCAAAAACGCCTTTCTGACGGCGGTGTACTGTGTGCTGGTCCCCTTCCTCTACTGGCTGGTGGCCCGGCAGCGGCCTGACCGCTATCATATTCTGGCGGCCCTGCTGTGCATCGCCGGCGTGGGGCTGGTCTCCCTGACGGAGTCCTTCACGGTGAACCGGGGAGACGCGCTGACCCTGTGCTGCGCGGTGTTTTATGCCAGCCACATCGTCTCGGTGGCCAAGGTCTCCCCCGGAAAGGACATCTACATCCTGACGGTATTCCAGTTCTTCTGGGCAGCGGCGTACGCCTGGGTGTGCGGCCTGCTTTTCCAGCAGTTTCCGCCGGTGGAGACGCTGCTGAATAGGGATATGCTCATCCAGCTGGGCTACCTCATCGTGATGGCCACCACGGTGGCCCTCCTGTTCCAGAACGTGGGACAGGTCTGGTCCGATCCGGCCTCGGCCTCGGTGATCCTGTCCCTGGAGTCGGTGTTCGGGGTGCTGTGCTCGGTGATCTTCTACGGGGACCCGGTGACCGGCCGCCTGCTGGCGGGCTTTGCCCTGATCTTTGTGGCCGTGATCTGCTCCGAGACCAAGTTCCGCTTTCTGCGCCGGAAATCGGAATATCCGGCCCAGAGCGCGGGATAAAACCGGCTGGGAAAAAGCGGTCCGTCCGGGAGGGGGAGCCTTCCCCTCCCGGACGAAAATGCGCGACAGGGGGTTGACAAACCGGCCGGCAGAGCGTATACTGCATTACAACAACCAAACACTTTAAACCAGTGATGAAGAAAAGTAGCCGATGTGATGGATGCAAAGAGAGCTCCGGGTGGTGGGATCGGAGTCTGAAATCCGCGTGTGAATGGTCTTCAGAGGGCGGCTTGAACAGGAAACTCAGTAGATGCCGACGGGGCCCCACCCGTTATCCATCGGGCGCGTATGATGGTACGTGAAGCGAGTGGACGTCGCAAGACGTCAATTTGGGTGGTATCGCAGAAGCTGACGCTTTTGTCCCAGAAGAGGGACAGAGGCGTTTTTTTATACCCTGTGGGGCAGCTTCCGCTCTGGCCGCTGGCAACGGCCCCTCCATCGCCCACCCAAACCAATTTCGGCTCCAAGAGCCCATATGGAGGTAACTACTATGAAACAGAACACTGCGATGCGGAAAACGCTGGCCCTGACCCTTGCCCTGGGGATGCCCCTCTCCCTGGCCGCCTGCGGCAGCCCCGACTCCGGGGAGACCACCTCACCAGATGACGGGGCCTACAAAGTGGCGGTGGTCCGCCAGCTGGAGCACGCTTCCATGAACGAGATCCGGGACGCCATTACCGCCGAACTGGACGCCAAGGCCGCTGAGCTGGGAATCGAGATCACATACAGTGACTTCAACGGCAACAACGACCCGTCCACGCTGGCCCAGATCGGGGCGCAGATCGTGGCCGACGGCTATGACGCCATCATCCCCATCGGGACCACCGCGGCCCAGCAGATGGCGGCCACGGCCCAGGCCACCGAGACTCCCGTGATCTATGGCACGGTCAGCTACCCCGAGACCGCCGGCCTCACGGGGATCTCCTATGTGACCGGCACCAGCGACGCGCTGAATGTGGAGCTGCTGCTGGATATGATGCTGGCCCAGAATCCCGGGGTGGAGACGGTGGGCCTGCTCTACTCCACCAGCGAGGTCAACAGCGCCCCCGCCATCGAGACCGCCAAGAAATATCTGGACAGCAAGGGGATCGCCTACCTGGACAAGACGGGCAATACCACCGATGAGATCGTGGCGGCCGTCCACTCCATGCTGGACCAGGTGGACGCGGTGTTCACCCCCACAGACAATGTGGTGATGAACGCAGAGCTGGCCATTGCTCCCATCCTGACGGAGGCGGGCGTCCCCCACTATGCCGGGGCCGATTCCTTTGTGCGCAACGGCGCGCTGGCTACCTGCGGCGTGAACTACACCGATCTGGGGACCCAGACCGCCGACCTGGCCCTGGAGGTCCTCCAGAGCGGTCAGGTGCCCTCCGATTTCCTCACGGTGGCGGGCGATATCATCACTGTGAACCGTGAGACTGCCGCCGCCCTGGGCGTGGACACGGAGGTGTTCTCCTCCCTGGGCTCCAGTATGGTGGAGGTTCATACGACCCAAGAGTAACATGAAAAGCCCCCGCCCATTCCGGGCGGGGGCTCAGCCTGAGAAAGGAGCGATCCCATGCTCACGATTATCCAGTCCGCCCTGGAAGCGGGGTTTCTTTATGCGCCTGTTGCGCTGGCTCTGTTTCTGAGCTTTTCCATCCTGAATATCGCCGATATGACCACCGACGGGGCCTTTGTCCTGGGAGGCGCGGTGTCCGCCGTGTGCTGTGTGTCCGGCCACCCCATCCTGGCCCTGCCGGCCGCCATGCTGGCCACTGCCGCCGCCGGTTTCATCACCGCTTTTCTCCAGACCAAGCTGGGAGTGCCCTCCATCCTGGCGGGCATCGTCACCAACATCGGCCTGTACAGCATCAACCTGATGGTCATGGGGACCAGTAACCTGTCCATCTTCCAGAAAGCGAGCATCTACACCCTGGCCAGAGATGCCGGCTTTGCCGGGAGCTGGTATAAGCTGGCCGTCACGGCCGGCGTCGTACTGGTGGTCTGCGTACTCCTGGTCCTCTTCCTGGGCACCCGGCTGGGCCTGTCCATCCGGGCCACCGGGGATAACCCGGATATGGTGCGCGCCTCCTCCATCAACCCCACCTTTACCATCACCGTGGGTCTGTGCGTGGCCAACGCCATGACCGGACTCTCCGGAGCCATGGTGGCGCAGTACAACACCTTTGCCGAGGTCAACAGCGGCACCGGTATGGTGGTGCTGGCCCTGGCCGCGCTGGTCATCGGGGAGACCCTCATCGGCAAAGGCTCCATGGCGCGCCTGGTGCTGGGAGTGCTCTTCGGCAGCATCCTCTACCGCCTGATCTACTCAGCCGCCCTCCGGGCCAATGTCCCGGCCGACTATATGAAGCTGGTCTCGGCGGTCATCGTGGGCGCCGCCATTGCCGCGCCCGCGGTGCGGCAGTGGGCGGCCTTCCAGATGCGCAAGCGCCGCGCCCTGGCGGGACGAAAGGGGGCGCGGTGAGATGCTGGAACTCAAAAATCTTTCCAAGACCTTTCACTCTGGGACCGTCCACGAAAAAAAAGCCCTGTGCGGCGTGAGCCTCAGGCTGGAACCGGGGGACTTTGCAACCATCGTCGGTTCCAACGGGGCGGGGAAATCCACCCTCTTCAACGCCATTGCCGGGGACTTCTTTCCGGATGAGGGCAGCATCACCCTGGGAGGGACCGACCTGACCTACCTGCCCGCCTACCGGCGCAGCCGCAGCATCGGCCGTCTCTTTCAGGACCCCCTGCGGGGGACCGCCCCTCATATGACCATCGAGGAGAATCTGGCCCTGGCCTATCTCCGCACCGCCAAGCACCAGCGGGCCTTTTTCAGCCGGGTGAGCAAGGCGGACAGGGCCTTTTTCCGGGACCGGCTGGCCCGGCTGGATATGGGGCTGGAGGAGCGGATGGGGCAGAATGTGGGGCTTCTCTCCGGCGGGCAGCGGCAGGCCCTCACCCTGCTCATGTCCACCATGGTGCCGCCCAGGCTGCTGCTGCTGGACGAGCACACCGCGGCGTTGGACCCGGGGACGGCGGAAAAGGTGCTCCGCCTCACCCGGGAGATCGTGGCGGAGGGGGGGCTCACCTGCCTGATGATCACCCACAACATGAAAAGCGCCCTGGAACTGGGCAACCGCACCCTGATGATGGATTCCGGCCGCATCGTGCTGGACCTGAAGGGAGAGGAGCGCCGGGGGCTGACGGTGGAGGACCTCCTCCAACGGTTCCGTACTGGGGCCGGAAAAGAACTGGACAACGACCGGATCCTGCTCTCCGACCGTTAAAAGATAGAACACGGATGCCGTCTGCGTGCATCCGTGTTCCGTTTTATGGGAACAAACTGGATTGTTTTTTCGTCTGAGAGGGTATACAATAAACCAAAGAGTTTCCGGAACGGAAGAAAAACGGGGAGCACAGTCCCCGGCACAACAGCGGCGAGGTGTGACATGGGAGACATTTTATATATCGTAGTGCCCTGCTATAACGAGGAGGAGGTGCTGCCGGAGACGGCCCGGCGGCTCAAGGAAAAGATGGAGGCGCTCATTGCCGCGGGCCGGATCTCGGAGGAGAGCCGGGTGCTCTTTGTGAACGACGGCTCCCGGGACAGGACCTGGGCCATCATCGAGGAGCTTCACAAGGGGGACCGCCGTTTTTCCGGCGTGAACCTGACCCGCAACCGGGGCCACCAGAACGCCCTGCTGGCCGGACTCATGACGGCGAAAGACCGGGCGGATATGGTCGTCTCCATGGACGCCGACCTCCAGGACGACATCGGCGCGGTGGACGCCATGGTAGAGCAGTACTATGCCGGATGTGACATCGTTTACGGGGTGCGTTCCAGCCGGGAGAAGGACACCTTCTTTAAACGCTTTACCGCGGAGGGCTTTTACCGCGTGATGAACTTCCTGGGGGCGGAGACCGTGTTCAACCACGCCGACTACCGCCTCATGTCCAAACGGGCCCTGGAGGGGCTCGCGCAGTTCAAGGAGGTCAATCTCTTTCTCCGGGGCATTGTGCCCATGATCGGCTATACCACCGGTACGGTGGAGTATGAGCGGGGGGAGCGCTTTGCGGGTGAGAGCAAGTATCCCCTCAAAAAGATGCTCTCCTTTGCCATGGAGGGGATCACCTCCCTCTCCACCAAGCCCATCCGGTATATCACACTGCTGGGCTTCCTGGTGTTTGTGGTGAGCCTTCTGATGCTGGTCTATTCCATTGTCCGCTGGGCTCACGGAGCCACTGTCATCGGCTGGGCCAGCGTCATCTGCTCGGTATGGGCCATCGGCGGGCTGATCCTGCTGGCCCTGGGGGTCATCGGCGAGTATATTGGAAAGATCTACCTGGAGACCAAGGAGCGGCCCCGCTTCCTCATCAAGGAGGTGCTGGACCAGCATGAAGGAGACTAAATTTCTGGACGCCTCCATCTGGAAATTCCTCCTGGTGGGGGTGGGGAACACCCTGCTCTCCATGGTCCTCATGTTTGCCCTGGAGGGGCTGGGCTACTGGCCCTCCACCGCCATCGCCTATGTGGCGGGGGCGGTCATGAGCTTCTTCCTCAACCGGTCTTTCACCTTCCGCAGCCAGGAGACCATGGGCCGCTCGGCGGTAAAGTTTGCCCTGAATGTGGCGGTGTGTTATCTGGCGGCCTACGGGATCGCCCAGCCGGTGATGGAGCTCCTTCCCCAGCCGGTGTTTGTCCCCGCCATCTGGTGGGAGCGGCTGACCAAGCTGGTGGGCATGGGACTCTACACCGTCCTCAACTACTTCGGACAGCGTTTTTTTGCCTTTCGGAAGCAGAAGAAATAGGGCCGGTGATACCGGCCCGCCGGAAAAGGAGGATGTTATGAAACGGTTCCTGTGGGGATTCACGGCGCTATGCCTGATGTGCTTCTTATCCATCCCCGCCCTGGCGGCGGGGACGCCCAACTGGGACGGGCCTCTGGGAAAGGAGGCTGGTCCGCACCTCTGCAAGACGGGAAAGGACGATGTCCTGTACTATGATGCGTCCGGCGCCGTGTACCGCTCCGCCGATGGGGTGGCATGGACCGAGCTGAACCGGCAGTGGGCGGAGGAGAGCGTGCCTTACAGTACAGGCCTGAATGGTCTGGCGAAAAAGGAATTTGAGATTCTCTGGACGGGCAGCGAGTATATGATGCGCCAGAGCCTGCTGGACGACCCCCGTACCACCACCCACCAGCAATACGGCGACAGCCCCCGCAACAATATGGTCACCTTCCTGGACGAGGACTTCCGTATCATCGGGGTCCGGGCCTTTGATGCCCCGGTGACCGCCATCGGCTGTGAAAATGGGGGCTACTCCGCCGAGGTAAACGGGGAAAAGGTCACTTTTTCCCGGGCGGACTGGGACCCGGGCGACGAGGGCGGGAGTTATTACAGCGGCGCTATCTGGTACCAGGGGGACGGGATGGACACACCTGTGGAGGCGACCCACTATCTGATCCGGGAACAGCCTGGAAACGATGGTCCATTCAGCCTGGCGGTCTCTACCGACGGACGCTCATGGATACCGATGGAGACGAAAATGACGCCGGATATGATGCGCCTGAAGGAGACCGGGGGCGGGGCAGTGGTCTACTACTGCCCATATACCGCGGAGATCTGGTACTGCGGAAGGGCGGACGGGCCGTTCCGGGCGGACTGCGCCATGGAGTGGCAGACCGCCGATCTGGGCTACAATTCCGCGGAGGGCGTGGGCTCACCCTGGGCAGACTATACATTCCGCTGGACCGGAGACGGATACCTTATGCGGCAGTCGGTCACCGGACGGGGCGGTATGATGGGCTTTGGGGCCGATGAAGCCAGTCCCTATAACAACAGGGTCATCCTGCTGGACCCGGAGTTCCGTAAGGTGGGGGAGTATGACCTGGGCGCGCCGGTGGACGACGTGGCCTATGTGGACGGCATGTGCTATGCCAAGGCGGGCGGGATCGTCTATGAGAGCGCCGACCGGACTACCTGGACGGCCAGCGCACGGACCGAGTTTCCCGGGACCCGGTCGGATACGGACGGAGCGCTGGTCTACAAGGTCACGGACGGACAGCTGCTGGCCTCCCGGGACGGGGTGTATTTTCTCCCCCTTTGCCCCTGGACAGAGGAGGGCATAGCGGTCCATCGGGGGACCGGAGGCACGGTGCTCAGCGAAATAGACAGCATTGGAAATGAGACCTATGTATGCCATGTCGTGGATTGGGCTGAGACTGGGGCGGCCTGGGAGACGGCCTATCCGGCCCCCCGCTGCTATGTGACGCTGGACGGGGAGAAGCTCTCCTTTGATACGGCCCCCATTACCCGAAACGACCGTATCCTGGTGCCCCTGCGCGGGATCGCCGAGGTCCTGGACTTCACCGTTACCTGGGATCAGGCCTCCAACCGGGTCCTGTGCGAGCGGGGAGAGACCCGGATCGCACTGGAGATCGGCTCTCCCACCGCCTGGGTGAATGGCGAGGAGAGAGTCCAGGATGTGGCCCCTCTGGCCTACCAGAACCGGACCTATGTGCCCCTGCGCTTCCTCTCTGAGGCCTTTGGGCTGGATGTGCAGTGGAACGCGGAGGAAAAGACCGCGGTTCTGACCACAGTCAATGCAGAATGAAGCTGCGCCCCGGCGGAAAAACCGCCGGGGCGCATTTTGGTTTAGTGGGGGTCCCGCAGGAGCAGGATATCCTGGGGCTGGGCGTGCAGAAAGAGGGGGGCGGGATCTCCGAGGGCGGCCCAGGCGGCCTTGTCTAGCTCCAGGCGGAGGCGGGAAAAACCGGCCGCACCCCCTGGTGTCGCCAGCATGACCACCATGGTAAACACGTTGTCGATGACCCGGAGCACCCGGCAGGGAATGGTGTTTTCACCCGCCTGGGGAGTGGGATGGAGCAGATGGGCCCGCACCCCGATGTGGGAGAGGTCCGCCGGGATGGGACGGCCGCACTCCAGCACCACGCCCCAGTCCAGGGCCTCAACGGAGGTCTCACCGGCGGGCCGGGCCCGGGATACGTTTTTGCACCCTGAGAGCAGACAGGAGGAGAGAGTGGCCGGCGCGCGGAAGAGAGTCTCCACCGGCTCCATGGGCTGCGAGCGGCCCCCCTCCAATACACAGACATGGGAGCAGAAGTGGTAGACCTCGTCCCGGTTGTGGGTCACAAAGAGGGTGGGGCCATCAAACTGGTCCAGGACCTCCATAAGCTCCAGCTCCACCTGCCACTTGAGATAGCTGTCCAGGGCGGAGAAGGGCTCGTCCAGCAGGAGTGCCTTGGGCTGGCTGGCCAGGATGCGGGCCAGGGCCACCCGCTGCTGCTGTCCGCCGGAGAGCTGGGCGGGGCGCCGCCGCTCCAGGCCGGTGAGGAAGAAGCGGGCGAGCAGCTCCTCCAGCCGCTGCCGCCGGACGGACTTGGGGAGATTGTGGTCCATGCCCGAGAGGATGTTCTGCTCCACGGTCATGGTGGGGAAGAGGGCATAGTTCTGGAAGAGATATCCCACGCCCCGCTGCTGGGGCGGCAGGTCGATGTGCTTTTCACGGTCGAAGAGGGTGCGCCCGTCCAGCACGATGCGGCCCTGGTCGGGAGTGACGATGCCGGCAATGCACTTGAGCGTCATGGATTTGCCGCAGCCCGAGGCGCCCAGAAGCCCCAGCGTCCCGCCCTCCGTCTCAAAGGAGACCTTGAGGGAGAAGGAGCCAAAGTCCTTTTCCAGATCCACCAGAAGGGACATCAGGCCACCTCCCCAAAGGGAGCGGCCGTCCGCTTCCGGGCGGTGCGGTCTTTGCGCTCCAACAGATTGACGGTGAGCAGAACGGCCGCCGAGATGACGATGTTCACCAGCACCCAGCGGTAGGCGGCCGCGTCGTCCCCGGTCCGCCAGAGCTGGTAGACCGTGGTGGAGATGGTGGCGGTGCGGCCGGGGGTATAGCCGGCGATCATGGAGGTGGCCCCGTATTCCCCCAGGGCCCGGGCAAAGGAGAGCACCGCCCCGGCGATGATCCCCTGCTTGCAGGCGGGAAGGCGCACCCGCCAGAAGATCCAGGTGTTGGAGCGGCCCAGGGTCTGGGCGGCATAGGCCAGATTGGGGTCGAAGGACTCGAAGGCCCCGCGCGCAGTGCGGTACATCAGCGGGAAAGCGACCACCGCCGAGGCGAATACGGCGGAATACCACACCATGGTCAGCTTGAGGTCAAAGGTGTTGAGAAACCAGAGACCCACCACCCGCTTGGGACCCAGGACGCGCAGCAGGAAATAGCCCACCACGGTGGGAGGGAGGACCAGCGGGAGGGTGAGCACCACATCCAGCACGCCTTTGACCAGCCGGGGGAGCTTGGCCACATAGTAGGCGGCAAAGAGCCCCAGAAAAAAGATGAGAACGGTGGAGATGGCGGCGATCCGCAGGGAATTATAGAGTGGATACCAGTCCAAGGAAGGGCCCCCTTTCCATTGAGAATACAGAGCGGGCGGCCGGGCGGGAGAGAGGTCCCAGCCCGGCCGCGAACATGGTTTGGATTTACGGGAGCACGGTAAAGCCCACGCCCTCCAGGATGGAGACGGCCTCCGGATCGGTATGCAGGTAGCGGAGGAAGTCCACGGCGGCGCCATATCCGGCCTCCGTGCCGCTCTTCATGACGGCAGCGGGATAGATGACCTGGCCGCACAGGTCCTCCGTAGCCTCGTCCACCACGGTGAGCTCATAGGTATAGGCGTCGGTGGCGTAGATGATGCCGCAGTCCACAGCGCCCTCCTTGAGCTGATTGGCCACCTCGGAGACGTTGGTGCCGTAAGTCACCTTGCCCGCGCTGTCCAGCTGGGCGATGTCGATGCCCAGGGTCTCCAGGATCTCCAGGGAGTAGGAGCCCACGGGCACGTCCTCATTTCCGATGCACAGCAGAGAGAGCTTATCGCTGGCCAGATCGGAGAAGGACTGAATATCCTTGGGGTTGTCGTCGGGGACCGCCAGAACCACCTTGTTTTCCACCAGGTCGAACCGGGTGTCCGAGTAGACGAAATCCAGGCCGTCGGTATTGGTGCCGGTGGAGTCGGCGCTGTCCAGCTGGTTCATCTGCTTCTGGGCGGCCGAGATAAAGATGTCGCAGGGGGCCCCTTCCTCGATCTGGGTCTTGAGGGTGCCGGAGGAATCAAAGGTAAAGACCAGCTCCACGTTGGGGGCGGCCTCTTTGTAGCGCGCGGCGATCTCGGTCAGCGTGGCCTCCATGGAGGCGGCGGCAAAGACGGTGAGCTCCACCGGCTCCGCCGCCGGGGTGGAAGAGGGGGGCGGCGTGCCGGCGGCCGGAGTGGGAGAGGCCGCGGTCCCGCCGCTGGAACAGGCGGCCAGGGAGGCGGTCATAGCCAGGGCCAGACTCAGGGAAAGTGCTTTTTTCATGGGAAATCAAACTCCTTTACAAAGATGGTAGGCGGACCCGTTTCCAGACCAGCCCATTGGTCCCAGCCCATAGCGTGCGCCGTAGGTGCGGGGACTCGAAGTTGACCCGTCGCGGGGACGGTGGTTCAGCGGGCGCAGTTGCCCGTAGTACCCTTGAGGATGGACAGCCCGTGGGAGAGCGGGGGGAGGATGTACTCCAGACACTCGCCCACCGCCTTGGGGCTGCCGGGCAGGTTGACGATGAGCGCGCCCTTCCGGATGCCGGCGGCGGCGCGGGAGAGCATGGCCCGGGGGGTGATCTGGAGGGAGAGGGCGCGCATGGCCTCGGGGATGCCGGGCACGTCCCGCTCCGTCACGTCCCGGGTGGCCTCGGGGGTCCAGTCCCGGGGGGAGAAGCCGGTTCCGCCGGTGGTGAGGATCAGGTCGGCCGCATCCTCGTCGGCGATGCGGGAGAGCTCGGCGGCGATCTGCGCCCGCTCATCGGGCAGGAGAGCGGTGTGGACCACGGGATAGCCGGCCTTTTTCACCACCTCCTGGATCACCGGGCCGCTCAGGTCGGCCCGGGTGCCCGCGGCTCCCGAGTCGCTCACCGTGATGACGGCTACCCGGAAGGGGAGCTCCAGGCGGAACTCGTCCCCGGGGCGGATGTCGCCGCCGTGGAGCACCCGGGTGAACACCCCCTGTTTGGGCATGATGCACTCGCCCATCTTCTGGAAGATGGCGCAGCCGTGGTGGCACTCCTTGCCGATCTGGGTGAGCTGGAGGACCACGTCGTTGCAGTAGAACTTGGTGCCGATGGGAAGGGCGGCGAAGTCGATGCCCTCCACAATGATATTTTCACCGAAGGCGCCGTTTTCCACCTCGGCGCCCCGGGCGCGGAAAGCCTCGATCTTGTCGTGGGAGAGCAGGGAGACCTGACGGTGCCACTTGCCCGCGTGGGCGTCTCCCTCGATGCCCCAGTCCTCCTTCAGGTGGACCACATCCACCGCCTGCTTCTGGGTCCCCTTCTGTTCGCTGATACAGACAGCAATTACCTTGCTCATGAAATACACCTCGTAATCAAAATGTGGGAATACTGGGAGAGAGGCGTCAGCCTCCGATCTGGTGCATATTGTGCCGCTCATCCTCCCGGCGGCCGTCAGCCTCGAGAAAGTGGTGCTGGGCGGGCTTGTGGAGAATGGCCGAGCGGATAGCCTCCAGAAGCACCTCGTCTCCGGAACCGTCCCGGAGGAGGGCGCGCAGGTCCCGCCCGGTCTCGTACTGGAGGCAGGTCTTGAGAAATCCGGTGGCGGTGAGGCGCACCCGGTTACACCCGTCGCAGAACTGATGGGTCATGGCGCTGATGAAGCCGATCTTCCCCCGGAAGCCGGGGATAGTAAAATAGTGCCCGGGACCGGCCCCCAAAGACTCATCACAGGGATTCATGGGGCCGAAGGCCGCCTCCAGCATGGCGCGGACCTCCTCCTCTGTCCGGCGGGGGAGGGAGCCGCCCAGACCGATGGGCATGAGCTCGATATACCGCACCGCCAGATCATGCTCCCGGGCCAAGTCGGCCAGGGGGACCAGCTGCGGGTCGTTCTCCCCCATGGGGACACAGTTGAGCTTGACCCGCAGGCCGGGGGCCTCCAGGGCAGCATAGAGGCCGGAGAGGGCCTGGTCCAGGGCGTCCCGCCGGGTGATGGCGGCGTACTGGGCCTGGTCCAGGGTGTCCAGACTCAGGTTGACGGCGGTAAGCCCCGCATCCAGCAGGGCGGGAAGCTGCTCCTGGAGGAGCAGGCCGTTGGTGGTCAGGGCGATGCTCTCGATCCCGTCGATGGCGTGGATGCCCCGGACCAGCTCGGGCAGGTCCCGGCGGGCCAGAGGTTCGCCGCCGGTGAGGCGGACCTTGCGGATACCAACCTGTGCAAAGAGGGAGCACAGCCGGATGATCTCCTCATAGGAGAGCATTTCCTCATGGTCCATCCACTCCACGCCCTCGGGGGGCATGCAGTAGACGCAGCGCAGGTTGCACCGGTCGGTCACTGAGATCCGCAGATAGTCGATGCTGCGGCCGAATCCGTCGATCATAGCCGCCCCTCGCCTTTCAGGTAGTCCAGTACCACCTGGGCGGCGGCCTGTCCATCAAAGGGAATGGAGGGGACGCCATCCACCGTGAGGTCCTGATCGGTGACCAGCGCCAGAAGGGTGGCGGGATCGCAGACGCTCTGGGTGGAGTTGCCCGCGCGCACCAGCTCCAGCTTGGGCCAGGTGGAGTGCTTGAAGCCCTCCAGCAGGACCAGGTCGGCGTCCGGGAAGCGGGCAATGAGCTCCCGCTCCTCCACGGCGTCCCGGCGGACTACCTTGTATTTCTCGCCATCAAAGATGGCGGTGCCCCAGGCCCCGGCCTCCATGTGGATACCGGTGTCGGTCCCCTCGGGATCGGCCTGGAAGGAGTGGCCGTCGTGCTTGACCGTGGCCACCTTGAGACCGGCGGCCGTCAGATGGGGGAGCATGGCGGCAATCAACGTGGTCTTGCCGGAGTTCTTGACGCCGCTGACCGCCACCACAGCGGGGGAGTGGTGGCCGTGATTGGTAAAGGTGCCCGACTTGCCCCCCTCCTTGTAGACCAGGTGGATGTCAGAGATCTCCATGGTCTTGTCAATGGCTTTACACATGTCGTAGATGGTGAGCAGGGCGACGGATACGCCGGTGAGGGCCTCCATCTCCACGCCGGTCTTGGCGTCCAGCTTGGCGGTACACTCAGCCAGAACGGCGCACTCCTCGTGCAGGATGGTAAATTCCACCGTGCAGTGGGAGAGGGCCAGCGGATGGCACAGGGGGATGAGCTCCGAGGTGCGCTTGGTGGCCAGGATACCGGCCACCTGGGCCACGCCCAGCACATCGCCCTTGGCGGCAGTATGGCCGGTGATGGCATCCAGCACCGCCCGGGAGACCTTGATCTTGCCCTGGGCCACGGCCAGACGGCGGGTGGGAGATTTGGCCGAGACATCCACCATGACGGCGTTGCCCTCGGCGTCAAAATGATTGAATTTCGGTTCCATAGAGACCTCCAGATCAAAACAGATGGGGAAGCGGGGAAGCGGCTCAGAGCAGGAGGACCGTGACGGCCTGTCCCGCCTGCACCGGGGGAGAGCCGGCGGGGAGATCCACCAGGCAGTTGCATCCCACCAGGGAGGCGAGCATGCCTGAGTCATTTTTTCCAGTCAGGGAGACGCGGCCCTCCTGATAGAAACCCCGGAGAAAGCGCCGTCCGGGGCTGGCCTTGGGGAAGGAGCCCTCCACCACGGCCGTCCGGGAACGCAGGGAAAAGCGGGATTCCCCGGTGAGAGCGGCCAGAAGGGGCCGGGCCAGCAGTTCAAAGGTGGCCGCGGCGGCGAAGGGGTTGCCCGAGAGGGAGAGGATGGGCTGCCCCTGCCACAGGGAGTACATGGCGGGGGTGCCCGGCTTGAGGTTGACCTTCCAGAAGACTCGCTCCGCCCCCAGGAGGGGGAGAGCCTCGTGGAAGATATCCTTGTCACCGGCGGAGACGCCGCCGGTGGTGATGAGCAGATCACACTCGCCCAGGAGCTGAGCCATGGCGTCGGCCACCTCCCGAGGATCGTCGCCGATGAGCAGCCCCTTCACATCTGAGACCCCCAATTCCCGGAGGCGGGCGGTCAGCAGCTCCTGATTGGAGCCATAGATCTTCCCGGCGGGGAGGGGATGGAGATCGGGAGAGACCACCTCATCTCCGGTGGAGAGGACCCGCACCACCGGCCGGCGGCGGACCGGCACGGAGGAGAGGCCGGCGCTGGCCAGCACGCCCACCGCGGCGGCGTCCACCACGGTCCCGGCGGGGAGGAGCACCTCGCCCGTCCGGTAGTCCTCCCCCCGGTTGCAGTAGTTGTCGTGGGGGGAGAGAGCGGCATAGATCTGGACCTGTTCCAGACCGTTGTCGGTCCGCTCGTGCTGGAGAACACAGTCACATCCCCGGGGCAGCATGGCTCCGGTCATGATGCGGATGGCCTCCCCGGGGCCAAGGACACGGGAGGGGACGCCGCCGGCGTAGACGGTCTCCACCACCTGGAGTGAGACCGGATGCCCGGGCGAGGCCCCCGCGGTATCGGCGGAGCGCAGGGCATAGCCGTCCAGGGGGGAGCGGTCAAAGGGCGGCTGATCCAGAGGTGCGGCCACATCTTCGGCCAGGGTCCGGCCCAGCGCGCTCTGCCGGGAGACCTGCTCCACGCCCAGGGCGCGCACACTTCCGGTCATCAGAGCGCACGCCTCTTCCAACTCGACGCGGGTGCGCATATCTTATTCCTCCTTACCGAAGGGACAGATGGGATAGTGACAGTGCTCACAGCCCAGGCACAGCCCGCCGTGGCCCAGCCGGGCCAGGTCGGCCCGGGTGACCGGGACATTGCACAGCACCCGGGGGAGGATGAGGTCAAAGATGGTGGCCTTGGCATACATGACGCAGCCGGGCAGGCCCATGACGGGGGTGCCGTCGGCAAAGAAGCCCAGCAGGAACATGGCGCCGGGGAGCACAGGGGCCCCGTAGGCGGTCACCTGGACGCCGGCGGCCTTGATGGCGCCTGGGGTCTGGTCGTCGGGGTCCACGCTCATGCCGCCGGTGCAGAGGATGAGGTCGGCCCCGGAGGCGTGGGCCGCCTGAATGGCGGAGACGATCTGCGCCCGGTCATCGGGGACCTTGACGTGGGAGACCACGTCCACGCCGAACTTGGCCAGCTTGTCCAGCAGCACGGGGGTGAATTTGTCCTCGATGCGGCCCAGAAAGACCTCGGTGCCGGTGGTGACCACCGCGGCGGTCTTGCGGACGAAGGGGAGGAGTTCCAGCAGGGGAGCGTCTCCGGCGGCCTTCTCGGCGGCGCGCACCTTGTCCTCGGACACGATGAGGGGGATGACCCGCATGCCGGCCAGCTTGTCGCCGGGATGGACCACCGAGTTGGTATGGCGGGTGGCGATCATGATCTCATCCAGGGAGTTGACGGCCAGCAGCCGCGCTACATCCACCCGGAACAGGCCGTGGATAGCGGCCGTGAGCTCGATCTTTCCCTCCTTGACCTCGGTGGCGGCCATGTTGTCGTTCTGGGAGATGGCGCGCAGACGCTCGGCGGCTTCGTTCTCGTGGAGCATGCCTTCCGTCTTTTCCCAGACATAGAGGTGATCCTTTCCCATGGAGAGCAGGACGGGGATATCCCCCTCCGTCACGATATGGCCCTTGCGGAACCGGGCATCCTTGGTGACGCCGGGGATGATCTGGGTGAGGTCGTGGCAGAGCACATGGCCCACCGCGTGCTTTGTTTCAATGAGCTTCATTTGGACGGTTCCTCCTTAAAATAAAAGGGAAAATGAAACAGGGAGCGCCGGCCTGAAAACAGGCGGCGCTCCCGGATAGGACAAAAGAGCGGGAGAAATTCTCCCGGCGGGAAGCAGCCCCTTTTCAAGTGTGGAAGGCCGGGCGGTTTCCCGCCTGACCCGCGGCGCGATCTCATAGCGCCCGGAGGGGGCGCCTTAGAGATCTTTGCTCGGAGCGCAGATATATCATTTTTATGGAGCAGGACCGAATGGAAGGGCCCTGCGTCACTTTATTATACTATATAGTGTAGTCACTTGCAAGAAAAGAAATGGTCCACTGCGTGGACGTGTGCCGGAGGGAATGGTATACTGGAGAACAAAACGAGACATACTGGAAAGGAAGATGGGACATGGAACCTTTGCTGCGGGGACGCTTTGCGCCCAGTCCCAGCGGACGGATGCACCTTGGAAATGTGTTTACAGCGCTGCTGGCCTGGCTGTCGGTGCGCGCGGCGGGCGGCACGCTGGTCCTGCGGATGGAGGATCTGGACCCCGACCGCTGCCGGGAGGAGTATGCCCAGGTCCTGGCGGAGGATCTGCGCTGGCTGGGTCTGGACTGGGACGAGGGATATCAAATGGGGGGACCCCATGGTCCCTACCGGCAGAGTGAGCGGACGGAGCTCTATGCCGCCCGGTTCCGGCAGCTGGAGCAGATGGGATTGGTCTATCCCTGCTTCTGCACCCGGGCCGAGCGTCTGGCCGCCTCTGCGCCCCACCGGGGGGATGGGCAGATCCTTTACAGCGGACGCTGCCGCTCCCTTTCTCCCCAGGAGCGGGAGGAGCTGAGCCGCACCCGGCGCAGTGCCTGGCGCCTCGCGGTGCCGGATGAACGAGTGTCCTTTATAGACGGACATTTGGGGTACTATGAGGAGGACCTGTGCCGGGCATGCGGTGACTTCATCATCCGCCGTTCAGACGGGGTCTATGCCTACCAGCTGGCAGTGGTGACCGACGACGGAGCTATGGAGATCAACCAGGTGGTGCGGGGGCAGGACCTGCTGGATTCCACCCCGCGGCAGATCCTGCTCTACCGTCTCCTGGGTCTGCCCCAGCCGGTCTTTTACCATGTTCCCCTGCTGCTGGCAGAGGATGGGCGGAGGCTCTCCAAGCGGGATATGGACCTGGACATGGGGGCCCTGCGGGCGCGCTATTCTCCGGAGCAGCTGGTGGGAAAACTGGCCTTTTTGGCGGGTCTCTCCCCCACTGGGGAGCCGGTCCGTCCGGCAGAACTGGCGGCGGATTTTTCCTGGTCCAAGGTGCCGGAACGGGACGTTATTGTGCGAACGACGATGTTTGAAGAATAAACCAAACGGTATGAAAAGTGTGCACAAATTAAATAATCGTGTATTTTAAATAATATTTATATGAGATACGGGCTTGTATTTGAAAACTCGATATGTTATAATACAGCCATCGAAAAAACAAATATAGTCTGGATGATGACTGCGGGAGAGTTTCTGCTCCGACAGGGGTGGAACACCGAAGGTATAAGCGGTCCCATTTTGCCGAGTGGGTTGCCAATTTCTCAGGTCCCGAGAACCGCAGGCGGACAGAACTCTGAAAAGACCATGATTCTCGTAACATGGCACCGAAGGGGCAACCCCGACCCACCGGGCGGGGGAAACTCTCAGGTTTTCAACAGGGCGCAGGGCATTACATGACACGTATACCCTGCCCCTGTTTTTTTGCAAAGGAGAGACTGTCTTGCTTTTGGTGACGAACAACGAGAAGGTCCGGGAAAAGTTCGGATCTCTGTGCACCCTCCAGTACGTGGAGGGCGGACATGTGGACGTACTGATCCACGTGCGGGATCTGGTCCATCAGGGCCACAAGCTGCTGACCCATCCGCTGGCCGGCAGTGTAAAACCCAATGAGACCCCCTTCCGCTCCGTTGCGCTGGACGGCGCGTCCGGGGCGCTGGATCTGGAGTCACTGGAATTGATCGAGGCGGCTCTCAACGTGTGCCGGCAGTTTCCGCCCCGCTTCCACCGGGGAGAGGATGCCCCTGCCGGCATGCGGGAAGACTTTGCAGAGATCGATTTTCGGCTGATAGACGGGGCCATCGCCCCACAACTATAATAAAGGAGAGTGAGACTTATGCGGCTGGAATTAGGCGAAATTCACATCAGCGACATTAAGCTCGGCGACTGCTCCAAGGTGGAGAACGGCACCCTCTGCGTCAACGTGGAGGAGCTGCGCGCTCTGCTGCTGGAGGACGAGGACCTGGCCTCGGTCGACTTCGAGGTGGTTCATCCCGGCGAGTCCGTGCGTATCATCCCTGTCAAGGACGTCATCGAGCCCCGTGTGAAGGTGGAGGGCTCCGGCGGCGTCTTCCCCGGCATGATCTCCAAGGTCACCACCGTGGGCAGCGGCAAGACCCATGTTCTCAAGGGCTGCGCCGTGGTCACCACCGGTAAGGTGGTTGGCTTCCAGGAGGGTATCATCGACATGACCGGCCCCGGCGCCGAGTATACCCCCTTCTCCAAGCTCAACAACCTGGTCATGATCTGCGAGCCCAAAGAGGGCATCAAGCAGCACCAGCATGAGCACGCCATCCGCATGGCCGGCCTGAAGGCCGCCGCCTACCTGGGCGCTCTGGGCAAGGATGTCACCCCCGACGAGACCAAGGTCTATGAGACCAGCGGCGTCATGAGCGGTAAGGAGAAGTATCCCGACCTGCCCCGCGTCGGCTATGTGCTGATGCTTCAGAGCCAGGGCCTGCTGCACGACACCTATGTGTACGGCGTTGACATGAAAAAGTCCATGCCCACAATTCTCAACCCCACCGAGACCATGGACGGCGCCATCCTGAGCGGCAACTGCGTGTCCGCCTGTGACAAGAACACCACCTATCACCACCTGAACAACCCCGTCATCCATGACCTGCTGGAGCAGCATGGCAAGACCCTGAACTTCGTGGGCGTCATCATCACCAACGAGAACGTCTACCTGGCCGACAAGGAGCGTTCCTCCGACTGGTCCACCAAGCTGGCCCAGTTCCTGGAGCTGGACGGCGCCCTGGTCTCCCAGGAGGGCTTCGGTAACCCCGATACCGACCTGATCATGAACTGCAAGAAGCTGGAGGCTGCCGGCATCAAGACCGTCATCATCACCGACGAGTACGCTGGCCGCGACGGCGCTTCCCAGTCCCTGGCCGACGCCGATCCCGCTGCTGACGCCGTGGTCACCGGCGGCAACGCCAACATGGTCATCCACCTGCCCAAGATGGACAAGGTCATCGGCCATCCCGAGGCCGCCAACATCATCGCCGGCGGCTTCGACGGCGCCCTGGAGGTCGACGGTTCCATTACCGCCGAGCTGCAGGTCATCACCGGCGCGACCAATGAGATGGGCTTCAACAAGCTCAGCGCCAGATAAGGAGGGGAACTGCTATGAGTCTGAGAGTTGTTCATTATATCAACCAGTTCTTCGCCCAGATCGGCGGCGAGGAGAAGGCTGATTACGCCCCCGAGTACCGTGAGGGTGCCGTGGGCCCCGGCCTGGCTCTGAACGCTGCGTTCAAGGGCGAGGCTGAAGTGGTGGGCACCGTGATCTGCGGCGACTCCTACTTCAACGAGAATCTGGATACCGCCAAGGCGACCGTTCTGAAGATGATCTCCGACGCAAAGCCCGACGTCGTGGTCTGCGGCCCCGCGTTCAACGCCGGCCGTTACGGCGTGGCCTGCGGCACCGTGGCCGCTGCCGTGAAGGACGAGCTGAACCTGCCCGTCGTGACCGGTATGTACGAGGAGAATCCCGGCGCCGACATGTTCAAGAACAAGGTCTATATCATTGCCACCAAGAACAGCGCTGCCGGTATGCGCGACGCAGCTCCCAAGATGGCGGCTCTGGCCATCAAGCTGGCCAAGGGCGAGAAGATCGGCGCTTCCGCCGAGGAGGGCTATATGCCCAACGGCCTGCGCGTGAACTTCTTCGAGGCTGAGCGCGGCTCCACCCGCGCTGTGAAGATGCTCCTCAACAAGCTCGCCGGCAAGCCCTACACCACCGAGTTCCCCATGCCCTCCTTCGACCGTGTCGCCCCCGGCGCTGCCATCACCGATCTGGCTCACACCACGATCGCTCTGGTCACCTCCGGCGGCATCGTGCCCAAGGGCAACCCCGATCACATCGAGTCCTCCTCTGCCTCCAAGTTCGGCCGCTATGACATCAGCTCCTTCGAGGATCTGACCGCTGCCGACCACGAGACCGCCCACGGCGGCTATGACCCGGTCTACGCCAACGAGGATGCCGACCGCGTCCTGCCTGTCGACGTGCTGCGCAAGATGGAGAAGGAAGGCAAGATCGGCGGCATCTATCCCTACTTTTTCACCACCGTCGGCAACGGCACCGCCGTCGCCAGCGCCAAGAAGTACGGCGAGGCCATCGGCAAAGAGCTCCGGGATGCCGGCATTAAGGCCGCCATCCTGACCTCTACGTGAGGCACCTGCACTCGTTGCGGTGCAACGATGGTAAAAGAGATCGAGCGCGCCGGTGTCACTGTGGTTCACATGTGCACCGTCACCCCCATTTCCATGACCGTGGGCGCCAACCGTATCGTGCCCACCATCGCCATTCCCCACCCCCTGGGCAACCCGGCTCTCACCCATGAGGAGGAGTTCGAGCTGCGCTACAAGCTGGTAGAGAAGGCTCTGAAGGCCTTTGAGACCCCCGTGGATGACCAGACCATCTTCGACTGATCAAACCGGGACATCCCCCGCAGTCCATTGGACTGCGGGGGATGTCAGACTGTCAATAAAGTATATTTCTTCGATTTATGCTGCAAGAGCCTCGCAGAGTTCCGCCGTCCCGCAGACGGCGGAAGAGGGTCAAATCGTGTTTT
>JAHAEW010000013.1 GCA_018374635.1 Clostridiales bacterium | reverse complement strand
GAACAGTGCCAGACCAAAGCTGAAAGAGAGCCAGCAAAAGAAAGCATATTTACTCTCTTTGGCGTTTGCGGGTACTCTTGATTCTCCCTTTTTGTTTCCGAGCTGGGTTTTTAGCTGTTCGCTTAGAAGTCGTTCCTGTTCCTCTAATTCGGTGTCTCCGATTGCCCTTGCGTAATCTCCCCGAAGCAGGTGATACCCCATTTTATCCTGCGTATTTTTGGCTCGACGCAAAAACTGTTCCAAAGTTTCTTCCGCTTCTGCCCAGCACTGTTGCTCCAGCAGAGCGGAGAACCAGTTCGCTGTAATGATATTTTGGGAATGTTTGCTGAAGGCCCAGGGACGCCAGCGATCCAATCCCTGTTTCAGTTTTTCAAGATCGTGGTCGCTTTGATAAGCCACCACATAGGGGTTGAGTTTCTTTGCCAGCCAGCGTTCATATTTGCAATATGCGAAAAAGCATAAAGCTAACAGTGCAAGGAACACTATAACAGCAATCCACATGGTTTCATAGGAAAAAAAGTGATCATATATCAAGCACGCAGCTCCGGAGAGAGCCGCAATGCTGAAAATTGGCCATGGGTTTCTCATTGTAACTAACCTCCCGTGCGAAAGATGCTTAATATTTTTGTCTCACCATTATTGGCTGTAATCGGGAACAAAGTTTTCAAGAGTATTTGTTGGATAACAGCATATACATACTTACTTGATAGAAAAGGCATGAGAAGGGTGATGATATGTTCTTCCTTTGAGATGTGAGTAGATTATAGCATTTGAGTAACTTTCCGTCATCTGCTTTTTGCAGTTTTAATAGTAAAATGTGATATAGGGTGAATGGTATGAAAAATGAAGCTCAAATCAGAGTGATTTATTTATGGAAATATTTATATTCTCATACAGATGATTCCCATCCTGTCTCTGTTCAAGATATCCTTAAACATTGGAGCAGCCTAGGAATTGAGGCAAGCCGGAAAAGTGTTTATCATGATATAGATATCCTTGTCGCCCTTGGGGTAGACATTGTGTGTGTTAGGAGCACACAAAACCACTATTTTATTGGCAATCGTCTTTTTGAACTTCCGGAGTTAAAACTGCTGGTAGATGCTGTAGAGTCCTCCCGGTTTATCACATCCAAAAAGAGTGGGGACCTGATACGAAAACTGGGGCAGCTCACAAGCAGCGCCCAGGCGGAACAGCTGGATAGGCACATTTATATGGATGGGATGCCGAAACCAAGTAATGAGGCAATTTATTACATTATAGATACAATTCAATCCTCGATCCAATCCAATCAGCAAATCAGTTTTCAGTATTATGAGTATCTCCCCACCAAAGAGAAAGTGTTGAAACACCAAGGGTATCGCTATCGGTTCACTCCTTACGCCCTGATCTGGAATCGGGATCATTATTATGTGGTGGGATGGTCAGAAAAACATATGAAACTTTCTCAGTTCCGGGTGGACCGTATGACGTCGGTGGAGATGATGGATCAGCCAGGCCACCAGCTCCTTGGTTTTGAGCCGGCAGAGTATGTGCAAAAGGTTTTTGGGATGTACCCGGACGACCTCCAAATGGTAACACTTTTTTGCGAAAATGATGTGATGCGGAGCATAATAGACCGCTTTGGTGAAGGTGTTCGCACAGAGGTAGTGGATGATGACCACTTCCAAGCCATTGTAGAGGTAGCCCCCAGCCCTCCTTTCTTTGGATGGATATTTACTTTTGCAGGAAAAATTCGTATTTTGAAACCAGATAACGTGCTGGAGGAAATGCGGCAGATGGCCAGTTGGTTGTGAAAACAGGAGGTGTCCCTGTTTGGGGACACCTCCCTTTCTATATCTTGATTGTCAAACATTTGTTTGGTATACTTTGAGCAGACGTTCCCCAGACAGAGAACACTCGAAGTGGAGGTGGAAAAATGGAACAGACCTTTGGAGGCTTTGTACGTCAGAGGCGTTCCTCTATGGGCATTACCCTAAGAGGGCTGGCTGCCAGATTGGGCCTATCCCCGGTGTACATGAGCAATATTGAAACAGATCGAAAACCGGCTCCGACACAGGAGTATCTGGAGAAGCTGGCACAGGAGTTACATTTGAATGTGGATGAGCGGAGGTATCTGCTGGATCTGGCTGCAAAGTCCAAGGAACAGTGTGTATCGGCAGACCTTCCGGAGTATATCATGGAGCGGGATATTGTGCGGGCCGCCCTGCGGACAGCCAAGGAAGTCGATGCTACCGATGAGGAGTGGCAAGCATTTATTGACCGCCTCACACAACGGGACAAGGATCAAAAGGGAGGGTAGGGATGGAACGTATCTATTACCGGGATCAGGTGCTGGAAACCATCGCGCGAAAGGTGCTGTGTGCCTATGATGCTATCCTCTTTTACGGAGATCCGCAGCCTATCCCTGTAGAGGAGATTATTGAAAGCTATGGTATTTCCCTGGAGTACCAATATCTCCGTAAGAATGGGCGTATCCTGGGGAAGACCATTTTTGATGATGGATTAGAAGCTGTTTATGATCAAGAGCAAGGGATGTATATCCTTTTCCCCGTCAAAGCGGGAACGATCCTTATTGACGCATCCCTCTGCGAGAATGAGGAGACTGCTGGCCGGCTGCGCTTTACCTGTGCTCATGAGTTGGCCCACTGGGTCCTTCACAAGAAACTCTATCAGGGGACTGGAGAAAGTGCGGCTATGACACTTGCTGCTCAGGAGGATGACATGGAGATCCAGGCTAATATCCTTGGTTCCGCTGTTCTCATGCCCATTCCTCAGATAAAGCGGGCCTTTTACCGCCTTCGGGCAGGCCGAGATACGGAAACACTGGTGACAGATATGGCAGCTCTGTTCCGGGTATCCAAACAGGCCATGCGGATCAGATTGAGAAACCACCATTTGATTTAATTTATTTTATCGAAGTGTTCACCAAAAAGAGAACATCTTAGGGAGGAGTCTTAGATGTGCCATACATTTGCCCATCGTTTAGTCTGTCCATGGTGTGAAAAAGGAGAGGTATTATCCAATGCCAGCCAGCAGGTGGTGATCTCCGTCCGCTGTCCCCGTTGTGGCCACGTGTTTCTTGCAGATCTGCTTGGACTGAAAACGGAGAGGGCTGCAGCACAAAAACGAACCATATATAAATCTGCTGACTGACCAGGGACGATATGTCACCACGAGGCCGGAGCAATGCTGATCTGGAAACAGATCGGCTTGCTCCGGCCATTTTTCATTTTTTCAAAAAATTTTTTAACCCGGACAAAGGCTTGCCGGATTAACCGTTAGAGTATGAGCAAGGAAGTGAAGGAAGGGGGGACAAGGGCGTGGACGCTGTGGAGCGGCGACAACAGATATTGGAGCTGCTCTGCCAGCGTCGGAAGGACACCATGCAGAATTTAGCAGCTGAACTTGGTGTCTCAGAGCGGACCATCCGCCGGGATGTTGAGATCCTCACACGCTCCTATCCCCTGGAGACAGTCTGCGGCCGCTACGGCGGCGGGGTCCGAGTGGCGGATTGGTATCACCTGGACCGCCAGCGGATGTCTCCCAGGCAGACGGCCCTGCTCCGCCGATTGGCGGCTGACCTTCGAGGTGAAGACCTGGAGGTCATGGAGCAGATCCTCTTGAAATTCGCCTCCTGACGGAGCCTGACAGGCTCCTTTGTTCCTTGAAAAGTTCATACCAGCAGCGCGGAACACCACACAGACACCAGATCCAATGTGCGCCAAGACCCGGAGGCCCCTGCTGGGCCTCGGCGAGCGATACCACAGCGGATCGGACGGCCCCGGCAAGGCCGTTTTCTCATTCCCTGGACTGAAAGCAGTAGAGGTCCCCGGAATGTGTTTGTGAAGGTCTGCCAAACCTTTTCCGTGCTGTTCCTAACTCACCGGGGGGCGAGCTGCAAATGCGGTGAGACGATCAGTAACCAAACAAATGATATGAGGATTTGAATGATGGAAAAATATAACTACAGGAAAGACCCTCACCAAGATATCGACCATGTCTTCCGGGACTTGCTCCCGGCTCACGGGATGGTGGAGCGTCCGGCACAGATGGAACTGAGCCATCAGATGCTGGACACCATGCTGAATAACAGCATTGCCCTGTGCGATGCCGGGACAGGCATTGGAAAAACATACGCCTATCTGGTAGCAGGGGTAGTGTTTCGGCGATACCGGTCACGTGCCGGTCTGCCGAACCAGCCCCTGCTGATCTCCACCTCCAGCATCGCACTCCAGGGTGCGATCATCCACGATTACCTTCCATTCCTCTCCAAAGTTATGATGGCTGATGGTATGTTGGACAGTCCGCTCCGAGCAGTGCTGCGGAAAGGAAAATCCCACTATGTCTGTGATGCCCGCCTGATGAAGCGGCTCCAGACAGCGAACCTGGATCGGAAGAATCCGCTGGCAAAAGCGGCACTCCTCTCCATGAGAGACCATTTGGACCTGGACATGGCCCCTCATCTCAGCGGATATGACCGTGAACGGATCTGTGTTCCTCCAACGTGTGACTGCGGCAAGACTGAATGCCGCTATCTCTGCTATCTGGATGTGTGTGCCTCAGAGAGATATGCCATCCAGGTTTGTAATCACAACCTCCTTCTGGCCGACGCCATTCACCGAGGGAGTGGGAAACGTCCCATTCTGCCGGATAGCTGCGCCATCGTAATGGATGAGGCCCACAAACTGACGGAGACTGCTCGACAGATGTTCGGCATTACATTGGAAGCGGGAGAACTGCATACTCTATGCAGAAAACTGCGGAGGGAACAGTTCCTGCTGGCGGCGGAGACCTTGGAGGACACAGCTGGGCTTCTGCTGTCTGAGATGGCTAAGCCCTGGAGCGGAGACAGCTCCTTTTCTCATTTCAGCATCCCTCTGGATGGGGTGGAACGTACCTTGTCGGTGATCCACCGACAGATCCGGCGGATGCTGACTGCCGGCACCAGGATGGAACTGGAGCGAGTGCTGGATAAAACAAAGCTGTTTTGCCTGCACCAGCCGGACATGGTGTATTACACCGCTGAGGACGAGACTGGCGGTTCCATGCTGTGTGCCTCTGCTACGGATCTTACAGCACAGCTCCGGCAGACGCTATGGCAGCAGGACCGGCCCATGATACTGGCTTCCGGCACGCTGGCAGTGGGCAGCAACTTCCGGCGTTTCAAAGAGGAAACTGGCCTGCTGGCCGAGGGGAGAGTGCGGGAGCATATCGCACCCTCTCCCTTCGACTACCAGCGGAACTGTCTGCTGTACCTGCCCCCAATACCGCCCAGCCAGGCCGACAGCGATTACTATGACGACCTGGCAGAACAAATCGTCAAGCTGTTGGACGCAGCTAACGGCCACGCCCTGGGGCTGTTTACCTCCTACGCGGCCATGTCCGCTGTGCGTGAACGGCTGAAACAGCGGGACCTGCCCTATCCCGTGTTGACTCTGGGCCGGAACGGCGGACACACGATGTCGGAGTTTATGGCTCACCCAGGCAGTGTTCTGCTGGCTGCTGGAGCGGCGTGGGAAGGTTTTGACTTTCCTGGAGACTGTGTATCTCTGCTCATCCTCCCCAGGCTGCCGTTCCCGATGCCGGACGCAGTGAAGGAACAGGAGCGGATGAAACACGCCACGCTTCACGATTTTCTCCGGGCCGTGGTGGTGCCGGAGATGCAGATCAAACTGCGTCAGGGATTCGGGCGAGCGATCCGCACTGAGACAGATACCTGTGTGGTCGCTATCCTGGATGAACGTGCCGGGAAGGATCGGCGCTATTTCCAGGACGTGCTGACTGCTTTGCCGGAAGTGCCGGTCACCCACAGCCTGAAGGATGTGGAGCGATTCATACGGGCTGTGAAGCCGGAAGGCTACTTCCTGGAGGGCGCGGCATGAGCAACATCAAAACAGAACTGCAATACCGGATCGCCCTGGGTATCCTGGGACAGATGTGTTCAGCTGGCCTTGTCAATGGCCAGGAGGCAGAGACCATCCGGCGGCTGGCAGCAGAGAAATACCGCCCGGAAACTGTTCGGGGATTGTAATGGATATTCCCGCCCAAGTGTGGTAGTGTTGGCGTTGCCCAGAAGGGCAGAAAGGAGTCAGCACGATGGAATACGCATTTTACGCCGAGCAAATATACCGGCTAAAAGAAGGGATCGTCCAAGCCAGAGTGCTGCCTGCCCAGGAGGCGGCAATACTCGGCTATGAGGATGGTTATACAGCCCAGAAGCCGGAGGGCAAAGTGTATGTGGACGGCTTCGACAGCGAGGCTGCAGCCAGATACCATCTGGAGGGCCTGACAGACTGCCGGATCATGAATTGAGAGGAGTTGAGACGATGGCAGCGAACGTGACCTATATCCCGCCCAAGGCGGCAAACCCGGAGGCCCTGCGGGTAGCTGCGTACTGCCGCGTCAGCTCCGATTCCAGTGACCAGCTCCACTCCTACGCCACCCAGATCAAGGCGTACACGGAGCAGATCGGCGCCCATGCAGATTGGGAGCTGGTGGACGTGTATGCGGATGAGGGCCTGACCGGGACCCGGATGGATAAACGGGAGGACTTTCAACGCCTGCTGGCCGACTGCCGCAAGGGAAAGGTCGACCGGGTGCTGTGCAAATCCATCTCCCGCTTCGCCCGAAACACCAAGGACTGTCTCGCAGCCCTGAGAGAGCTGTCCGCCCTGGGTGTGACCGTCTACTTTGAAAAAGAGAATATCGACACCGGGACGCTCACCAGCGAATTGATGGTGAGCGTCTCTGGCGCTCTGGCCCAGCAGGAGTCCATCTCCATCTCTCAAAATCTAAAAATCGCTTGGCGAAGAATGATGGCTGCCGGCAATTTTGTTACAACGAACCCACCATTCGGTTATGAACTCGTGGATGGCTGTGGGCTAAGGATAAAAGAATCAGAAGCAGACATTGTGCGGTGGATATTTGCCAGCTATCTGGATGGAATCAGCACCCGAGAGATTGCCAAATCGCTGACGGAACGAGGTATTTTAACGACCGAGGGAAATGCGGTGTGGAATCCAAGAAGTGTGCAACTGATTTTGGATAATGAAAAATATAAGGGTGATACGTTTACTTTAAAACGATATACTACAAATCAGTTTCCATTTGCTGTGAAAAGAAATCACGGAGAGGTCGATCAATATTATATTGAGAACTCACACCCAGCCATCATAAATACGGATACCTTTGAGCGGGTTCAAAAGCTGAAGGAACGCCGGACGCGGAAACGGCAATTAGACAAGCAGGATTTACCGCTGAGGGGTAAGATGGCCTGCGGAGTATGCGGAACGGCACTTATGCGGCGAACGACCGGGAAGGGGCTGATCTCCTGGGTCTGTCGCAAGCATGATGAAAATGCAGCAGATTGTCCAGTGGGCCGGATACCCGAAACGGAAATATACGCCGCCTTTATGCGGATGTATAACAAAATCAGGGCCAACGCAGACATCGTCCTAAAACCGGCCCTGACCCAACTGGACGACCTGGAGCGCACCCTGCAGCGGGAGAACCCTGCTATGCTGGAGATCAACCAAGCTATCGCCCAGGTTGCCGAGCAGAGCCATAACATTAGCAAACTGCAAACCGCAGGGTTGCTGGATGCAGATGCCTGTGCTGCCAAGCTGAGTTCCATCCAGACAAAGCTCACCCAGCTTCGGAGAGAACGCCGCCGCCTGCTGGAGCATGACGATATTGAGGACGCCATCAGCAGGCTGCATCAGACGGCGGACACCATAAAATTCGGGCCGGAACAGCTGGATACCTTTGATGAAAGTTTGTTCGAAGAATTGGTGGAACGGATCATTGCAGAGTCGCAGACCTGCATCCGATTCCGGCTCTGGGGTGGCGTGGAGCTGACGGAGGAAGTTAGGAGGGTAAAACGATGAGTCATCGGAAAATACTTTATGGCTACCAGATCCAAAATGGGGAACTGACGGTGGTAAAAGCAGAGGCTTCCGTGGTGGCCCGTGTAGCTTCCCTTTATCTAGAGGGCCTGTCCTATCAGAAACTGGCCGACCTGCTGAATCAGGAACACATTCCGTTCAGCAAAGAAGTATCAGTATGGGATAAGCACAAAGTAAAGCGTCTCTTGGAGAACCCCCGCTACACAGGGCAGAACGGCTACCCAGGTATTCTGGACACGGAGACATTTCAATGCGTCCAAAGCCGCATCCAGGAGAAAACAGCGAAACAGACACCAAAAGCGGAACGCCAGATCCTCAAGCTGGCGGATCACCTACACTGTGCCTCCTGCGGCTCCGCGCTGTACCGAATGGGTGGCAAAAACCGCAGGAAAGATACGTTGTACTTGAAGTGTGCTCACTGCGGTATCACCATCACCATACAGGACGAGATTCTGTTAGAGGAAGTCATACATCAAATGGAAGAATGGGAGAGGCCGGAGCAGACTTCCTATCAGCCCTCCGGAGAGGTCATTCGCCTGACCAATGCGATCAACCGGGGACTGGAGCACCCTGACGATCCCCAGGAAGTCATCTCCCTGATCTTACAAGGGGCTGCAACGAGGTATGCCTGCTGCCCTGACACGCAGGAACATACAAACCGCCCGCTGGATGTGTGCTGGGACCACATCCGGCTGGCGGTTTCTCATATCAACATATCGGAAGAAAATACGGTGAAAGTCACCTTCCAACAGGAACACTGGGAAAGGACAGAATATGGAACAGACAGCACAGAGGCAGGTACGGATCATACCGGCAACGAAAAATGTTAACGCTCCGCTGAAGGGGGCACAGAAGCACCAGAGGGTAGCAGCCTACTGCCGGGTATCCACTGACAGCGAGGAGCAGATCACCAGCTACGAGGCACAGAAAGCCTACTACACCCAGAAAATCGAGGAGAATCCAGACTGGGAGCTGGCCGGCATCTTTGCCGACAAAGGACTCTCAGGGACCAGCATGAAAAAGCGGGAAAACTTCAATAAGATGATAGCCGCCTGTAAAAAAGGAAAGATCGACACCATCCTTACCAAGTCCCTATCCCGCTTCGCACGAAATACAGTGGACTGCCTGGAGACAGTGCGGATGCTGAAAGCCAATGGCATTGGGGTCATCTTTGAAAAAGAGAACATCAACACCCTCACCGAGTCCAGCGAATTCCTCATTACCCTGTTCAGCGGTTTCGCCCAAGCAGAAAGTGAGTCTCTCAGCAAAAATATCATCTGGGGCAAAGAGGAGAGTAAAAAGGCAGGTAAGGTGCCCTTCCAGTATAAGAAACTGCTGGGTTACCGGAAGGGGCCAGATGGAAAGCCGGAGATCGACCCGCAGGAAGCAGAGACGGTGCGGCGCATCTATCGGAGGTACCTGGATGGATGCAGCCTGTCCCAGATCCAGCAGGAGTTGGAGGCAGATCGGGTCCCCACTGCCCAGGCCATCCAACGATGGTCGTATCAGGTGATTCACAACATCCTCACCAATGAGCGGTACATTGGGGATGCCATGCTGGGTAAGACCTTCACCACCGACTGCATCAGTAAGCGGGTGAAAAAGAACAACGGAGAACGGGGGCAGAGCTATGTAAAAAATAACCACCCTGCCATCATCCCCAGAGAAATGTTCTACCGGGTGCAGGAGGAGATGGCCCGCCGTTCTAGTAAGCGGAAAGTTATGCAAAAAACTGGTAAAACGGAGTTGGGCAAATACTCCGCTAAGTATGCACTTTCTGAACTGCTGGTGTGCGGGGAGTGCGGAACGCCCTATAAGCGGGTGACCTGGGCCAGAAACGGGAAAAAACGGATCGTTTGGCGGTGCATCTCCCGGCTGGAATTTGGAACGAAATACTGCCATAACTCCCCCACGCTGGACGAAGAAAAACTGCATCAGGCCATCCAGGAGGCCATCAACGAGTTTGCCCAGGCTGGAACGGAAGTGAAGGAGGATATGCTGACATTCACAGCAATGGCCTGGGGAGGCGATACCGTTGGTGGAGTTAGTCTCATCGATCTGCGTCAGAAACTGAAGGACATCACCGCCCAACAAGCACTGCTGCTGGATCAGGTGCTGGAACACATGGATGACGAGGTCCTCAATGCTCAGCTCAAGGCAATGATGGACGAAAAACAGGCCCTTCAGGAACAGATCGCGGCAGCGGAGCAGAGCCAGACCCACAATGCAACCCAGAAATCTCAGATGGCGGAACTGCGGGAGTGGATGGCGAAACTGGAGGTCAACCAGCAGTACAGCGATGAACAAGTACGCATGGCAGTGGAACGGATCACAGTGGTGGACGCTGAGACCATCCGAATCCGCTTTCGGTATCCAGGGGCGGAACTGGAGAAAAAACTGTGATATAATTAGGAAAAGGAGACAAATAGAATGGAACTTTACATCACAGGAGATACCCACGGAGACTTTAGCCGTTTTCGGCCTGAGAGCTTTTATGAGCAAGAGAGACTGACAAAAGAAGATGTCATCCTGGTCGCCGGGGACTTCGGCGGTGTGTGGTACGGCGACAGCCGGGATGACGCAGGACTGAACTTCCTGGACTCCCGGCCATTCACCACGGCCTTCGTGTCCGGCAACCATGAAAACTATGACGCCTTGGCTGCCTACCCCCAGGCGGAGTGGCACGGCGGCAGGGTGCGAACGATCCGACCCTCGGTGCTGATGTTGGAGCGTGGGCAGGTGTTCGATCTGGGCGGGAGGATGTTCTTTGCGATGGGCGGCGCCAGCAGCCACGATATCCAGGACGGAATCCTGGAGCCGGACGCGCCGGACTTCCTATGGCGGTTCCAGTGGCTCAACGCCCAGGGCGCAGCTTTCCGGGTCAACCACCGCTCCTGGTGGCGGGAGGAGCTGCCCAACGAAGCGGAGTACGCCCAGGCCAAGGCCAGCCTGGACCAGGCCGGGTGGACGGTGGACTACCTCCTCACCCACTGCGCTCCCACCAGCATCCAGAACGACCTGCTGGGGCCGCTGTCCAAGCCAGATGCCCTCACAGACTTTCTGGAGGAGATCGGCCAGCGGTGCCAGTTCAAGTATCACTTCTTCGGACATTATCATGGAAACAAGATCATCCGAAAAAAATATGTGTTACTGTACGAGCAGATCATACAGTTGAAGTAAAAGGAAACGGGTGATGACACATCACCCGTTTCCTTTTGCTTTAATTGACTTTTTAATAAGAGCCATTGACTAAAAAAGCATTGCCTGTTATAATACATATAAAGAAATAGGTCATCCCCTTTAATCATTGGTCAGGGGTTCGGAAGTCAGACTTGGATTTTTGAAAAATTTCCATAGAAATGCCGCAAAGTATTGTGGCACAATGCTTTGCGAATGTATCTTTTTTATCAACACATGACAAAAAGAAACACCAGCCAGCAGGCTGGTGTTTCTTTTTGGATACCTGGGACTTTTAAAATGTCAGGGCAAATGAATTGCCCCTGCGCCAAGGTTTTGCTTGCGGCAAAACGCTTGTACCGCCCCACCGTGCGGGGCCCCGATGGAAAATGAAGCAAATTTTTTAGGGAAAAGGGGATATAGGTTCCAGTTTCTGGGTGAGAACGTGTGTTTTGAACTCCTCCGCATCCAGCCAAGGGAAATGAGAAGAAAAATCAAGCCGCCTGTTGGTTTCAGGATCTCTGAAGCCAATCGGCGGCTTTTTTTGCGCAGCGAGGCTCCTTTTACTCGCTTAGATCAAAAAACATCTTGTATCAGGACCTTTCTTCGGCAAAAATCATAGTAATAATATTTTGCACATTTTTTGTAGACATGGATTGCAATGACTATATAAAGAAGGTGGTCATATAAAATTGCGCCTCCTTCCTTTTTGGTTTTAATATGACTATTTTTATTATATGGTCACTTAAAATGGGAGGAGTACTTTATATGAATAAGAAGGAAGTAAGCATTGCACTGGCGCACCGCGTGAACATTACACAGGCGGAGGCAAAACGTCTGACCAACGAACTGTTTCACATCCTGATGGAAGAGGTCAGCTCTGGGAAGCCGGTCAAAATTTCTGGGTTCGGAACCTTCTATCTCAGGCCGAAGCTGCGTGGTTCGTTTCGGAGGAGAATCGTATTCCGCCCTGGAAAAGAACTGAAGGGTTATGTAGAGGAGATGGACGTGGAACAAAATGATATTGAACGAGCCGAGAACAACTGATCTTATGAAATTTTGTGTTGGAGTCCTTGAAAACGACTCAAGCAATCAGAGCATCCGGCTTGCTCTGTTTCATATAAAAAAATTAAAATGAGGAAGTGATCAAATGCGGGCGGACATGAAAAAATGGAGGCGGTTTTCAGCTGTCATACTGACTGTTGCACTGCTGGTCAGTATGCTGGCAACAACCGCTATGGCTGTTAGCGTAGGGGATAAGACGGGTGATAATGTCGAAAATCCGGCAGTGGCTACTCCGCTTCAAGTTTTGCAGCAGGACAAGATGAAGGCGGCCTACGATGGAGGGGCGGACCACCAGGCTTGGGCGAAAGTGACCGCGCACACAGCGGCGGAAAAGGCTGGCTATACCGCCAAGTCCGGTGCGGTCACAGGCGATGTGGTCGATACTTATTCGTCCAAAGCAGACAAGTCCGGGATGATATATCGGGTAATGTTCAGGTTTGTCAGTCTGACCAAGGACGAGAATGGACAAGCGAAAGAACTGCCTCAGTCGGTACAGGATCTGCTTCCGGCTCCGATCACCGGCCTGAAGCAGAACGATACGGTTGCCTATCCGCTTTTGGATAAAACGAGCGTTTCGGTAGCCGATGGCACTTGGGTGTTTACTGGCTGGCCGGGCGGCACATCGGCCACGATCACTGGGAATATCCTGGAGGTCGGCGGATGGCGCTTTGAGGCCGCTCCAAAAGTATTTTCCCCCACCATGGGAATCATGATCGAGCGGCAGAGGATCGATGTGCCAGCAGAGGGGCCGAACGGCTCCAATGCAAACCTTCCGGAGATGTTCCGTCCAATTACTGTTACTCTGGGGACGGTGGAACGCTCTTTCGAGGCGGATACAGTGGGTGGTGCGGGGTCTCCGCTCACTATACGGTTTACGAATTACCCGGATTCCCAGTTCTCCGAGGGAGATTATCCCATTCTGGTAGATAATCTGCCGGAGGGCTACACCTATGAGCTTTTGGTCAATGGTAAGGCTGTTCAAAGCCCTATCCGCGTAGATGATAACCTGTCCAACATTATGTTGAATATTCGGAAAACATACACGTTGGCGTACGATACGAACGGCGGTAATGCGGACGGCCCCGCCGCCCAATCCGGGCTGCTTCCGGACGCCTATCCGTTGAGCGCCGCCAAACCGACCCATGCTCCGGTAGGTGGAAAGAGCGTTGTATGGATCGGCTGGACTGCGGAACAGGATGCTGCCATTTACGAAAGAGGGGCAGCCTCTTTTGATCCCTCGCATTTGTTGACCACAGTCACCATCTCCAATAAGGATAAGACGGTGTATGCGCTGTGGGGCTATGATGAAAACGGGAATGGGACAGCGGATGTGCTGGAACAGACGGCAACGATTACGTTCCGAATCGCTAACGGTACCTGGGCAGATGGCTCTACGGCAGATAAGCAGACGCTCATCCTTCTACACGAGGGTAAGGGCAACGCTGGATGCCGCCAGTATTCCCACTGGTATGAAAGCCAACAGCGGCTATACCGGCGGTACCTGGGACGAGCAGCCCAATACCGCTGCGGATGCCGTGACTGGTAACGTAGTTTATACCTACTCGTTCCATAGAAGTGGCGGCTATGGAGGGAACGGCGGACACAGTGGGGACACACGCTATACCCTCACCTATGTGTCCAATGGCGGAACGGAATATAAAGCTGAGCGCTATGACTCCGGCACGACAGTAAAACTCGGCAAGACCCCCATGCGCGAAGGCTACCTCTTCACCGGCTGGTACGCAGACGAGAAGCTCACCAATGAGATCAACCGTATTCAGATGACCGGGAATAAAACCGTGTACGCGGGCTGGGAGAAGAGCGCGCCGGAACTCCATATCCCGGATATGCTCAATGGGGACGACCATTTTGCCTATGTGGCCGGGTATACGGATGGTACAGTCCGGCCGAACGCCGAGATCACCCGGGCCGAAGTGGCCATGATCTTCTACCGGCTGCTGAAAGAAGAGGTGCGGACAGCCAACGAGAGCAGCGCGAATACATTCAACGATGTGACTGGGGACATGTGGTGCAATACGGCCATTTCCACAATTACAAGACTGGAAATCGTCAAGGGCCGCTCCTCGGAGGTCTTTGACCCCGATGCGCCGATCACTCGTGCGGAATTTGCGGCGGTCTGTGCCCGATTTGACCATTCTAAGGTGGAAATCCGCAGTAAGGTTTCAGATATTCATGGACATTGGGCGGAACATTTCATTGAGCGCGCCGCCGCGCTGGGGTGGGTCAACGGCTATACGGACGGCACGTTCCGCCCCGACACTACGATTACCCGTGCGGAGGCTATGGCGATGATCAACCGTGTCCTGGGCCGTCTGCCGGGAGCGGAGCGTGATCTGCTCCCCGGCATGAGGGTCTGGCCGGACAACGCAGACCCCGGCGCGTGGTATTACCTGATCGTTCAGGAGGCGAGCAACAGCCATACGTTTGAACGAAAATCGGACGGAGTTCACGAAACATGGACCTGGTTGCGCGAAAATTCCATACCGCTCAAATGACTTCTTCCAGCAGGAGAGGCTCCCGGCATAAATCAAATTATGAGGTATGGATCAAAAGAATAAGAAAATTCCCCCTGCCGCATCGGCAGGGGGAATCCATTTATGGGTCGGGCGACTGCATCTCCTCCAACGTCTGACAGGAGCGCTCGGCCAGGATTTGCAGCGTATGGAGCAGCTGCTCCTGGGTCTCGGCGGGAAGCGCCCGGGTCAGGGCGTCGGTCCAGTGGTCGCGCAGGTGGTAGACCCGCTCGATCAGGGGACGGGCCCGCTCCGTCACATAGAGATGGCGCACCCGCCGGTCGCGGAGATCCGGCTCCAGATAGACATATCCCAATTCGCTCAGCTTCTGTACCGCCTTGGTGACCGTTCCCTTGTCGAAATGTCCCAGCCTGGCCAGGTCGTACATGGTGATCCCCTCGTGCTCCGCGATGCGGAGGAGAAAAAACTGCTGTCCGCTGCCGATCTGATCGGGCTCCAGGGTGAGGTCAAAATACCGGTTGGTATTGCGCTGCAAGATGGAGATATACCGCAGGATGGTAATAGACTCATGTTTCATGGCTCTGCCTCGTCGTGTACATTCAGGATCACCGGTGCGGCCCGCTCAGAGGGAGTAGAGGCCGTCTCCGCGGCACGTGAAGGGGTGCTGATAGAAGGCGCGCACGGCGGCGGTCATATGGGCGATATCCTGGATTCCGGCCGTCTCCACAGCCGAGTGCATGGCCAGCTGGGCCAGACCGATGTCCAGCATGGGGGAGGAGATGCTGTGTCCCTGGAGGTTGCCCAGGGTGGAGCCGCCGGGCATGTCGGCCCGGTTGGCAAAGCGCTGGACAGGGACCTGCGCCTCCCGGCAGATCTGCTCAAAGAGGGCCGCGCTGACGGCGTCCGTGGTATATTTCTGGGAGGCGTTGACCTTGATCACCACGCCGCCGTTCATGCGGGGGGCGTTCTGGGGATCGGATTTTTCCGGGTGATTGGGGTGGATGGCATGCCCGTTGTCCGCCGAGAGGATGAGAGAGTTGGCGGCGATCTGCCAGGAATCCTGCGCATCCTGCCCCAGGCAGTGCAGGATGCGGCGGAGGGTGTCGGACAGGAAGGTCCCCTCCGCGCCCTGGCGGCTGGAGGAACCGACCTCCTCATTGTCCAGCATGCCCCAGACAAAGGCGGTATCAGGCTGGGACGCACTCTCCAGAAAGCCGAGCAGCGTGGTGGCGGCGCACTCCAGATCGTCGATCCGGGGACTCATGAAAAAGGCCCCGTCCGGTCCGATGCGGGTGGCCTTCTGCCGCACGGCCAGGCAGAGATCCCAGGTCAGGATATCGGCGGGAGCGGCGCCGGCTTCTTCGGCGAGCAGCTCCGGCAGCGCCCGGCAGCCGGCCTCTCCATAAAGGGGCTGGAGATCCACCTGGGGGTCCCATTTACGCCCCTCGTTGACGCCCCGGTCAAAGTGGATGGCAACACTGGGTATGGTGAGGAGATCCCGGTCCAGGTAGACCGGCCGGCTGGCCAGACCCTCCGGCGTGCGGACCACCACACGTCCGGCCAGGGTCAGGGGACGGTCCAGCCAGGTGCCCATCAGCATGCCGCCGTAGCCCTCGGTCTCCAGCTTGGTGTAACCGGCCTGCTCCACACAGGTGTTCTTGACCCGCCAGGTGGGGAAGTCACTGTGGGAAAGGGCAAGGCGCCACCCGCGGATGGGCCGGACAGGGAGGCGGAAGGCCAGCACGGCGGAGCCGTTTCGGGTGACGTAGTAGGAGCCGCCTGGCGCGAGCGCCCAGGGGGCGGACTCCTCCAGACGGAGAAAGCCCGCCGTTTCCAGACGGCGGACAGACTCTGCCGCCGCATGCCAGGGGCTGACGCCTGCATCCAAAAAGGAAAATACAGAGGAGATATGATCCATCAGTTCCAGATCCTTTCTAACAGAGAACGTGATATCCGCTTGAGAGCGGCCGCGGGGAAGGCCGCTTCACCTATTATACAGGGGATGCTTGGAAAGCGCAATGTATGGGGCGGGGAAAGAAGAATAAAACAAAAGAGAGATATGACTCACGTCATATCTCTCTTTTGGTACGGCTGAAGGGATTCGAACCCCCGACCTTTTGGTTCGTAGCCAAACACTCTATCCAGCTGAGCTACAGCCGCTTAGGTTGCTGCCGATCGCTGACAGCTCAATTATATTAGCACATCATTTGGAAAAATGCAAGCCTTTTTTGCAAAAAAATAAAAAAAGAAAAAGCACGTGCTCCGACGTGCCCGCTGTGGATGGTCTGCCCCTGCGGCGGGGAACCGCTGCTCCCCGCCGCAGGACAGTGTGAATCGAAAAGAGAGGGAAGAGAGAGGAGGAGTTTTTGTGTCATTTGCTTCCTGACGAGGATATCATACCAGTTTTCCGCAGGGAATGGATGGACAGTTTGCAAACGGTATATGAATTTTCTGTGAACGGGAGTCAGATCAATGTAATGAAATCGGCGCTGGCCCATCCCACCAGCCCGTCAAACCGGACGGAATACCAGTCCTGCCACTGTCCCAGGACGGTGAGGGGGGCCCCGTCGTAGGCCTTGGCCAGGACGGTGGAGGCGGTATCCGGGCGGTCCCGGATGTTGAGATAGCCCCAGTTTACATCCACCACCGCCGGTCTGGGGGGCTGGGGCTCCAGGAAGGGGAGGGAAAAGTATTCGGTCAGGGCCAGCACGATGCTGCGGGCGATGGCGTCCAGATTGCCCTTGACCCAGGCGGCGTCGTCAGGGTTGTCGTGATAGCCCAGCTCCAGGAACACAGATGGGGCCCGGACCCGCCGCACCTCGCCGATGGAAGTGGTGGGGACCGCACGGACTTTGTTGGGGAGGGGATAGACGCTCTTCAGGTTATCGGCGATCAGATTTGCGGCCTCCTGGCCCTGGATGCTGCCGGGGAAGTAAAAGGCCAGCACGCCCCGGACCTGTCCGTAGCGCCCCTCCGGAGCCGCGTTGGAGTGGAGGGCCAGGTGCAGATCATAGGTCCCGGCGTTGGAGGCGCGGATGGAGGAGAGGGCGGTCATATCCGGCGTATTGCGGACGTAGCGGATCCCGCTGGCCGAGAGGTATGGGACCATCGCGTCGGCCAGACGGTTCATCCACTCCTCTTCGGTGCCTCCGGTGACATACAGGTTGTTCTCCTGGGTGGAGGGGGAGAGATAAATGATGGGCATAGGAACAGACCTCCTTTTTGCCCATCCTATGAATCGAAGGAGAAAGCGGTGCTAACGGGCCGGATCGATGCGCTCCGGGCAGGCGTAGAGGTTCATCCGCTCCCCGCGGATAAAGCCCGCCAGAGTGATCCCGTGGGCGCGGGCCAGCTGGATGGCCCGGTCGGTAGGGGCCCCCTTGGAGAGCACGATGGGAATGGCGGCCCGGATCGCCTTTTCCATCATATCGGCGGAGAGCCGCCCGCTGACCGCCAGGATACAGCGGCACAGGGGCAGGTCATGGAGCAGGGCGTGCCCGATGATCTTGTCCACGGCGTTGTGGCGGGCCAGATCCTCCCGGGAGATGAGAGAGCCGTCCGGAAGGGCGAGGGACACGCAGTGGACCCCGCCGGTGCGCTGAAAGAGGGCGGAGGCGGTCAGGTTTCGCCCCATGATGGCGTAGGCCGCCGAGGCGGGGAGGCGGATGTCCGCCGGGCGGGCCGGGGGAGCGGGAGCGGGCCGGGAAGTCCTCGTCACATAGGCCTGCTGCCGGTCGGGTGAGAAGGAGAGAGCTTGCAGCTCCCCGGCCGACGACAGGTAGCCCCGGCAGAAGAGGTTCCCGGTCACCAGCTCCTCCAGGCGGGCGGGGGAGCAGGAGAGGAGGAGGGAGCTGGTCCCGTCGATCTCCACCTGGAGTGGGTGCTCGGTCACCACCTCGTCCTGTCCGGGGGCGGCGGTGGAGCGGGAGACGTGGACCACGTCACACAAAACAGAGAGAGCGTCAGTCATACAAAATCCTCATAGAAAAAAGGGGCGGCCATGGGAACTCCCGTGGCCGCCCAGGGTGGGTTGGTCGTTATGCCTTTGTGATCTGGATGGCGCAGACCTTGTACTCGGGGGCCCGCGCGATGCGGTCCAGCGCCGCGTTGGTCAGCCAGTTGCAGTTCCCCTCCAGGTAGTGGAAGGGCATCCAGCACTCGCCGGGGGAGGTCTTGCCGCTGACCCGGGCCGTGGTCTCGATGGCCCCCCGCCGGGAGGAGACCCGGATGGGATCGCCGTCGGCAATGCCCAGGCGGCCGGCGTCCTGGTCATTGAGCTCCAGGAAGGAGCCGCCGGCGATCTCCACGATCTCGGGCGTCTTGTCCGTCATGGCGCAGGCGTTGTAGTGGTAGAGGATGCGTCCCGTCATCAGCAGGAAGGGATAGCGCTCGTCCGGCAGCTCCATGGAGGGGACATAGGCGTAGGGGGCGAACAGGCCCCGTCCGCGGCTGAACTGCCCCACGTGGAGGATGGGGGTGCCGGGGTGCTCCGGCGAGGGGCAGGGCCACTGGAGCCCCTGGCCGCGGAGCTCCTCGCTGTCCAGCCGGGCGTGGCTGATGCCGCCGTAGCTGGGCGTGAGGGAGGCGATCTCCTCCATGATCTGAGCGGGGGTGAGGTGGGGCTGGGGGTATCCCATCCGGTTCATGAGTTCGGTGAAGATCCAGGTGTCGGGCTTGGCGTTGCCCGGGCTGGGGACCGCCTTGCACACCCGCTGGACCCGCCGCTCGGTATTGGTGAAGGTGCCCTCCTTCTCGGCGTAGCTGATGCCGGGCAGGACCACGTCGGCCAGCTTGGCCGTCTCGGTGAGGAAGAGCTCATCCACCACCAGGAAGTCCAGCGCGCTCAGGGCGCGGCGGACGTGGTTGGTGTCGGGATCGGTGCGCATGGGGTCCTCGCCGAAGATGAACAGGCCCCGGATGGTCCCCTCCAGCATGGCGGGGAAGCAGTCGGTGGCGAACATGCCCGGCTCGGCGGGGAGGGAGACCCCCCAGGCCTGCTCGAATTTGGCCCGTACCTCGGGGTTGGTCACCTTCTGATAGCCGGGGAAGTCGGTGGGGGAGGCGCCCATGTCGCAGGCGCCCTGGACGTTGTTCTGTCCGCGGATGGGATTGACGCCGCAGCCGGGGCGGCCCAGCTTGCCCACCAGCATGGCCAGGTTGGACAGGGACATTACGCCCTCAGTGCCGCTGGAGTGCTCGGTCACGCCCAGGCAGTAGAGGATGGGGGCACGGTCAGCCTTGGCGTAGAGCCGGGCAGCGGTGCGCAGATCCTCGGGATCGATGTGGCAGATCTCGGCCACCCGCTCGGGGGTGTAGTCCTTGACCAGATCCCGCAGGGCCTCGAAGCCCTCGGTGCGCGACTCGATAAAGGACCGGTCCTCCAGGCCCTCCTCCAGAATGACGTGCATCATTCCGTTGGCGAAGGCCACGTTGGTGCCGGGCTTGAGTTTTAGATGGACGGCGGCCTGCTTGGACAGACCGATGTTGCGGGGATCGACGACGATCAGCTTGGCGCCGCGCTGAAGCGCCTGGCGGATCTGCATACCGAAGACGGGGTGAGCCTCCTCGGGATTGGAGCCGACGAGCAGAATCACGTCGGACTCACGGGTCACATCGGCGATGGTGTTGGTCATCGCGCCGGACCCCAAAGTGGTTGCCAGACCGGCAACTGTGGGGGCGTGTCACACACGTGCGCAGTTGTCGGTATTGTGATTACCGAAACAAGTGCGCACCATCTTCTGAAGCATGTAGATGTCTTCGTTGGTGGAGCGGGAACAGGCAAAGCCGGCCAGCGCGCCGTTGCCGTACTCCCGCTTGATGGCCTGGAACTTGGAGGCCACCAGGTCCAGCGCCTCCTCCCAGGAGGCTTTGCGGAATTCTCCGGTGGAGCGATCCTTGATGAGGGGATCGGTCAGACGTCCGTTGGAGTGGATGAAGTCATAGGAGCCGTAGCGGCCCTTGACGCAGAGGGTGTTGTGGTTGGAGGGGCCGTCCGCGGCCTCCACGCCCACGACCTGGTTGTCCTTGACCATCAGATAGTACTGACAGCCCACCGCGCAGTGGGGACAGGTGGTGAGCACTTTCTTCTCCACCTGCCAGGGGCGGTAGTTCTGCTTGCGCTTGGAGGTGAGAGCGCCGGTGGGACAGGCGGCCACGCAGTTGCCGCAGGACTCACAGTTGCTCTCCCGCCAGGGCATGCCGAAGGCCGGGCTGATGACCGACTCAAAGCCGCGCTCCATGGTGTCGATGGCGCCGCAGCCCACGATCTTGTGGCAGGTGTTGACGCACCGGTGGCACAGGATACACAGGTTGGGATCGTAAGTAAAGAAGGGGTTGGAGTCGTCCACGGGGCGGTTGCTCATCTCGCCGGGGCAGGAGGTCTCCTTCACCCCGTACTCATAGCACAGGTCCTGGAGCTTGCACTCCCCATTGGAGGGGCAGGAGAAACAGTTGGTGGGGTGGTTGGAGAGGAGCATGTCCAGAATGCCCCGCCGGGCCTGGACCACGGCCTCGCTCCGGGTCAGGATCACATCCCCCTCGGAGCAGTGGGCGGAACAGGCGGTATCCATTTTGGACCGGCCCCGGTTCTGGATCTCCACCGTACAGATCCGGCAGGAGCCGTCGGGCATGAGACCCTTGATGTGGCAGAGGGTGGGGATCTTGACCCCGATCCGCCCGGCCGCCTCCAGGATGGTCGTGCCCTTTTCTACCTCGACGGGGATGCCGTCGATGGTAACGTGCAGCAAACTCATAGCAGTGATTTCCTCCCTTAATCCACGTAGATCGCACCCACCGGACAGCCGGACAGACAGGTACCGCATTTGATGCACTTGTCCGGGTCGATGGCGTGGGGCTGTTTGACCGTACCGGAAATGGCCTCCACCGGACAGTTGCGGGCGCACTTGGTGCAGCCGATGCATTTGTCCGGGTCTACCTTGTATTGCTTGAGGGCCTCGCAGACGTGGGCGGCACACTTGTGGTCCACGATGTGCTCTTCATACTCTTTACGGAAGCGCTTGAGGGTACTGATGACGGGCAGGGGCGCGCTCTTGCCCAGGCCGCAGAGGGAATTCTTGCGGACGAACTCGGCGATCTCCTCCAGCTTGTCCAGGTCCTCCAGCGTACCCTTTCCGGCCACGATGCGCTCCAGAATCTCCAGCATCCGCTTGGTGCCGATGCGGCAGGGGGAGCATTTTCCGCAGCTCTCCCGCTGGGTGAAGCTCATGAAGAAGCGGGCCACTTCCACCATGCAGGTGTGCTCGTCCATGACCACCAGGCCGCCGGAGCCCACGATGGCGTCGTATTTTTTCACCGTGTCGAAGTCCAGGCCCACGTCCAGGTGCTCCCGGGTGAGGCAGCCGCCCGAGGGACCGCCGATCTGGACCGCCTTGAAATCGCCGCCGCCCTTGATGCCGCCGCCGATGTCATAGATGATCTCCCGGAGGGTGGTGCCCATGGGCACTTCGATCAGGCCGGTGTTGGCGATGGAGCCGGTGATGGAGAAGGTCTTGGTGCCGGGGCTGTTGTCCGAGCCGATGGTGCGGAACCAGTCAGCCCCCCGGAGGACGATGTTGGGGACATTTGCGTAGGTCTCCACGTTGTTGAGCACGGTGGGCTGCTCCCAGAGGCCGTGGTCCACGGTGCGGGGCGGCTTGGTCCGGGGCATGCCCCGGTTGCCCTCGATGGAGGCGGTCAGAGCGCTGCCTTCGCCGCAGACAAAGGCCCCGGCGCCCCGGTTCACATGGAGGTGGAAGGTGACGCCGCTGCCCAGGATGTTCTCACCCAGCAGACCGGCTTCCTCCGCCTGGGCAATGGCATAGTGCAGGCGGGAGACCGAGTTGGGGTACTCGGCCCGGACGTAGATATAGCCCTCCGTGGCCCCCACCGCATAGCCTGCGATGGTCAGGCCCTCAATGAGCTTATAGGGATCGCCCTCCATGACCGAGCCGTCCATGAAGGCACCCGGATCGCCCTCGTCGCCGTTGCAGACCACGTATTTGACGGGGGCCTCCGTGTGGGCGGCCACCTGCTTCCACTTGGCGCCGGTGGGGAAGCCGCCGCCGCCGCGGCCCCGCAGGCCGGAGCGGTCCACCTCCTGGATGACCTGATCGGGGGTCATATCGAAGAGGGCCTTGCTCAGGGCGTCGTATCCGCCCACGGCGATGTACTCGTCCAGAGAGACGGCGTCGATGTTGCCGCAGTGCTCCAGCACCACCCGGGTCTGTCCCGCCATGAAGGGGATGTCCTCGGGCTTGGGGCAGGTCTTGCCGTTCTGGCTCTCGTAGAAGAGACGCTCCACCGGCTCGCCCCGGCAGACGGTCTTTTCCACGATCTCGGCGCAGTCCTCGGGGCGCACCTTGACGTACTGGTAGTGATAGGGCTCGATCCGCACCAGGGGACCCAGCTCGCAGATGCCCTGACAGCCGGTGTTGGCGAGGCCGATGTGGGGCACGTGTCCGCAGCACTCCACCTCCACATTGGGCAGATCCTGACAGAGCCTGCGCATGGTCTCGGCGATGGCCTGGGAGCCGGAGGCGATGCAGCCGGTGCCGGCACAGACCAGGATACGGCAGCGATAGGCGCTCAGGGCCTGCTGCGCCGCCTCCCGGCGCTCCAGAAGGGAATTGCGATGTTCCATCCTCATTGGGCTTCACCTCTCAGTTCCCGCAGCAGGGCCACGGCTTTTTCAGGCGTCATTTTGGGATGTACTTCGTCGTTGACGGTCAGTGTGGGAGCCAATCCGCAGGCGCCCAGGCAGGAGACCGTCTCCACCGTAAAGAGCATGTCGTCTGTGGTGTGCTTCTGGGCGCTCAGGCCCAGTTCCTTCTGCATAGCGGCCAGAATGGGCGCGGAGTGCCGGACGTGGCAGGCGGTCCCATCACAGACCTTGATGACGTACTTTCCCTTGGGCTCAAAGGAAAAGTTCTTGTAGAACGTGGCGATACTGTATGCCTTGGATTCTTTGATCCCCAGCGCGTCGGCCACATAGGTCAGAAGCTCACGGGGAATATAGCGATAGGCTTCCTGAATGTCCTCCAAGACCGGAATGATCGCGCTTGGCTGCCTGCCGTAGCGGGCAATGAGCTCGTCGGCCTTGGCAAAATAGGACTGCTCTAACATAGACGCTCCTCCTTGCTTCCGGGCGGCCCCGCTGGTTGGACCATGGAACGCCGGAAAGTTCGATTTCTCTACCTTTATACCATACAACATTTTGACGGAATTGACAACTAAAATTTAACCTCATTAGTTTAAAATAAATGGTTTAACAAAAGGCCCGCCATATGATCCATATGGCGGGCCAGGTCAATTATTTCAGCCGCGCTTCCAGGGCATCCAGTTCCTGGGCGAGTACCGGGGGGAGCTTATCGCCGAATTTGGCGTAGAAGGAGCGGATGGCCGCCACGTCCTCCAGCCACAGGTCCCGGTCCACCGAGAGCAGGCCCCGCAGGGTCTCCAGATCGACGCCCGAGTCCTCCAGATCGATGTCCTCGGGCCGGGGCTCATAGCCCAGGGGGGTCTCGTCGGCGTCCACCTCATCGAAGCAGCGCTTCATGATCCACTCCAGCACCCGCAGGTTGTCGCCGAAGCCGGGCCAGAGGAAATGACCCTCGTCATCGGTGCGGAACCAGTTGACATTGAAGATCTTGGGGAGCTTGGCGGCGTCGGTGCACTGCGCCATATCCAGCCAGTGCTGCCAGTAGTCCCCCATGTGGTAGCCGCAGAAGGGGAGCATGGCCATGGGGTCCCGGCGGACCACGCCCACGGCACCTGCAGCGGCCGCCGTCGTCTCAGAGGCCATGATGGAGCCCACAAACACGCCGTGCTCCCAATCCCGGGCCTGGTAGACCAGGGGAGCGGTCCGGGCTCTGCGTCCGCCAAAGACGATGGCGGAGAGGGGCACGCCGTGGGGATTCTCAAACTCAGGGGAGATGCAGGGGCAGTTCCGGGCGGGCGCGGTGAAGCGGCTGTTGGGGTGGGCGCCCTTCTCCGAGGAGGTCTTGCCGTTCCAGGGATTTCCCTTCCAGTCCACCGCGTGCTCGGGCGGATTCTTGTCCAGACCCTCCCACCACACGGTGTTGTTGTCCAGGTTATGTACCACGTTGGTGAAGATGGTCCCCCGCTGGGTGGTGTGCAGGGCGTTGGGGTTGGACGTTTCATTGGTGCCGGGCGCTACGCCGAAGAAGCCGTTCTCCGGATTCATGGCCCACAGGCGGCCGTCCCCGCCCACACGGATCCAGGCGATGTCGTCGCCCACGCACCAGACCTTCCAGCCCGCCTTCCGGTAGTGTTCCGGCGGGATGAGCATGGCCAGGTTGGTCTTTCCGCAGGCGGAGGGGAAGGCGGCGGCCAGATAGCGGACTTCGCCCGCCGGATTCTGCACGCCCAGGATGAGCATGTGCTCGGCCATCCAGCCCTGCTGCCGGCCCAGGCAGGATGCGATGCGCAGGGCAAAGCACTTCTTGCCCAGGAGCACGTTCCCGCCGTAGCCGGAGTTGACCGACATGATGGTGTTGTCCTCGGGGAAGTGGACGATGTAGCGGTTTTCCGGGTCCAGATCCGCCTTGGAGTGGAGTCCCTTGACATAGTCGGGGGAGTCGCCCAGCACCTCCAGAACGGCGTTGCCCACCCGCGTCATGATGCACATATTGAGCACCACATAGATGGAGTCGGTCAGCTCGATGCCGTACTGGGCAAAGGGAGAGCCCACCACGCCCATGGAATAGGGGATGATGTACATGGTGCGCCCCTTCATGGCGCCGGTATAGAGGCGGCGGAGCTTGGCATACATCTCATCGGGCGCCATCCAGTGGTTGGTGGGGCCCGCGTCCTCTTCCCGGCGGGAACAGATAAAGGTGCGGTCCTCCACGCGGGCCACATCGTTAACTGCGGTGCGGTGCAGGTAGCAGTCGGGCAAAAGTTCCTCGTTCAGCTTTTCCAGCTCGCCCGTAGCGCAGGCCTGGGCCCGTAGCGCGTCGATCTGTTCCTGACTGCCGTCGATCCAGACCATCTGATCGGGCTGGGTCATTGCGGCCATATCAGCGATCCAGTCCAGGACCGCACGATTCTTCGTAGGTGCCATAGAGAATACCCCCTCGAAAATGCTTTGGTTTTATTTTACAGGATTGGGGGAGAAAAAACAAGCTCTTTTTCTCTACTGCACTAAAGATGGCAAAAAGAGGCGTATAAAACGCATTAATAAGAAAAAATAAGCATTAAGAATTCGGTTAATCATTTTTAGAATTGCTTTGCAGACAAAAAGCCAGTTCTGCGAAGGCATCAATTCCGAGTCGCTCGCCTCGGATGGTCCCGTCCAGCCCGCATTCTGCCAAGACAGAGTGTAAGAGATCCTTAGAGTATCCTCCGCCGCTGCTTAAGCTGTTGAGTAAGGTCTTCCGGCGCTGGGCAAAGGCGGCCTTGACCACCCGGAAGAAGGTCTTATCATCCACCAGCGTCTGGGGAGGGGCTTTCCGGGGCGCCAGACGCACCACGGCGGAGGTCACCTTGGGCGCGGGGAGGAAGCACTCCAGGGGCACGTCAAAGAGGAGCTCGGTCTCGGCGTAGTACTGGCAGAACACGGAGAACGCGCCGTAGTCGGAGGAGCCGGGGGCGGCGCAGATCCGCCGGGCCACCTCCCGCTGGATCATGACGGTGATGGCGGAGAAGCACCCCGCCTCCAGAAAGGCGGTGATCACCGGCGTGGTGATGTTATAGGGGAGGTTGGCGCACACCATGGGGGTGAGCCCCTCCAGATGGGATTCCGCCAGGGAGCGCAGGTCCAGCTTCATCACATCCCCCGGGATCACCTCCGCGTTTGGGAAGTCCGACAAGGTCTCCGCCAGGATGGGGAGCAGGCGCTGGTCCAGCTCGATGGCGGCCACCTTGTCGGCCCGCCGGGCCAGCTGGACGGTGAGGGGGCCGATGCCGGGACCTACCTCGATTACGCCCACCCCCGGGCCGGCGCCGGAGGCCTCGGCGATCTGCTGGGGCACCCAGCTCTCGATCAGGAAATTCTGCCCCATGGACTTGGAGAAGTGAAAGCCGTGCCGCGCCAGCAGGGCCTTGATGTCTTTCAGATTACACAGATCCATTTGCTACCACCTTAAATTTCATTACAGACTTGAGAAAATGAGTAAGAACAGTATACCCGAGGGGAAAAGCGCCGTCAAGGCAGGGGGGAATAGAAGAAAGGACCCGCCGCCTGCTCCGGAGAGCGGACAGCGGGCCCCTGTGGGCAATGTTCTTTCGATCACCGGTAGGAGAGCAGCGTCTCCACATCCTTTCGCTTAGGGGCGGAAGCCTCGCCTTCCGGATGCCCGACGGCGATGAGGGCCATCAGCTCCTGGTCCTCCGGGATCTGGAGGAATTCCTCCAGCCCCCTGCGGTCAAAAATACCCATGATCACGGTGCCGAGGCCCAGGTCATGGGCGGCCAGGCACAGGGTCTGGGCGGCGATCCCGCAGTCATAGTACTGCCAGCCGCCCTCCCGGTCCGTGGAGAAGGAGCCGTCCCGCTCAAAGCCGGAGCGGTTCTTCACAAAGGTCTGGGCGATCAGGGTCTTGCATCCGCCGATGATGCGGCCGTTGAAGGCGGCGTACTTCTCACAGATCGTCTGGAGGGCGCCGGGGTCCTCAATGGCGATGTAGCGGCTGATCTGCGTATTTTTCCAAGACGGCGCCCAGGCCGCCAGAGAGACGGCCTGCTCCAGCAGGGCATGGCTGACCGGTTCATCGGTGAATTTCCGCACGCTGCGGCGGGTTCGGATACAGTCCTGAAGTTCCATCTGTAAAAACCTCCCGGAAAAAGTTGGTGACATTATCGTACCGTCTGTGTTTGGAAAAGTCAAGTCCCCCGTCCGGGAGAAAACGAGAGCGGACCGCCCCGTCCATTTCCGACAGAGCAGTCCGCTTACCGGCCGATCAATAGGCGGCCACAATGCCGCCGTCATTGGCGTAGACCGTGGAGATGCCGCCGGTCTCGCAGATGAGGATTTCACCGAAGCTGCAGCTCTTCAGGGCCATCTCCTTGAGCTGGAAGGCCCGCTCCAGGCAGTTGCAGTGGGTGATGCAGAGGGTCCTTCCCCTATGGGCCGGGTCCTTGGCCATCAGCTCCACCATCTTGGAGAGGGCCTGCTTCATGGACAGGGCCTGCCCGCGCTTGCAGATCTCCCCCTCCGGCGTGGCGCCCATGAGCAGCTTGATCTTCAGCGTCCCGGTGACCAGGCTCTGAAGGCGGGTCAGGCGTCCGTTTTTCCGCAGGTTGTCCAAGGTCTCCAACACGAACAGGGTCTCCATTTCCTGGACAAAACGGGAGGTCTGCTGGACCACCGCGTTGAAGTCCAGGCCGGCCTGGGCCAGTTCCAGTACCTTGAGGGCCACCAGGACCTCGCCGGAAGAGGCGGAGCAGGAGTTAAAGATGTGGATATGCACCCCCGGGTGATCCTCCAGAAACATGAGCCGGGCCTGTGCCGCACTGTTGTGAGAGCCGGAGAGAAGGGCGGAGAGGGTGACCACGTAGATGTCGTCCGCCCCGCAGTCAAAGGCATCCAGATAGGCGGCGGGGGAGGGGCAGGAGGTCTTGGGGGCCTCCTCGCTCTCCTTCATGCGCCAGAGCAGATTGGCCTGATGGAAAGTGTCGTCATCGACAAAGGTATGTGGCCCGACCTGGATCGTAAGGGGGACCTTACGGAACGCGGAATTGTGCAGCAGCGCGGAGGTGAGGTCGCAACAGCTGTCAACAATGATTTTAAAACTCATGTGAACCATTCCTTGATATCATTTTCAAAATTATATTTCGGAGCATGGAGTCATTGTATCACGCCGGGCGGAAAAAGTAAAGGGAAAGGGGACGAGATCGGGGACGCTATGCCTGGGAATCGCACTCCGCCGGAGCCTGAGAGGCATCCAGGCTCCGGCGCTCCTCCTCGGCGATCTCCCGGAGCAGCTTCTGGTCGGCCTTGGAGCTCAGATCCAGCTTGGCGTAGAGATCGGGACGCCGGTCCCGGGTGCGGAGGATGGACTGCTTGCGCCGCCACTTTGCGATGTTGGCGTGGTGGCCGGAGAGGAGGATGGCGGGGACTCTGCGGCCGTGCCACTCCTCGGGGCGGGAGTACTGGGGGTATTCCAGCATCCCGTTCCAGTGGCTCTCGTCCTCAAAGCACTCGGGGTCAGCCAGCACGCCGGGGACCAGGCGGGCCACCGCGTCGGCCACGCACATGGCGGGCAGCTCGCCGCCGGTGAGGACGAAATCCCCCAGGCTGATCTCCTCGTCCACGCATTCCTCGATGAAGCGCTCGTCGATGCCCTCATAGTGGCCGCAGACCAGGATCAGGTGGTTGTACTCCTCCTTGAGGCGGCGGGCGTCGGACTCGGTAAAGGTCTTTCCGCAGGGGGAGAGGTAGATGGTGCGCACCGGCCCCTCACCCAGGGCCCTGGCGTGCTCCCAGCAGCGGAAGAGGGGATCGGCCTGCATGACCGCCCCCCGGCCGCCCCCGTAGGGGTAGTTGTCCACCTGTTTTTGCTTGTTGAGGGTGTAGTCCCGGATCTGGTGGGCCTCAATGCGGATGAGGTCCCGCTCCTGGGCCCGGCCCAGGATGGACTCGTTCATCAGGTCCCCCACCGTCTGGTCGAACAGGGTGAGGATATCAATGCGGTACATTCAGCCCTCCATCCCTTCGATCAGGTGGACCCGGACCCAGCCCGCGTCCACGTTGGTGCCCCGGAGGAAGGCGTCCACCGCCGGGATCAGATAGGTCTTGCCCCCGCCCTTGACCACGTAGACCTCGTGGGCGGGCGGGGTGAGCACCTCCTCGATGACGCCGATGGAGGCTCCGGTATCGTCGTCGATCACGGTGAGCCCGATGAGGTCGGCGATGAAGTGGCGGCCCTCGGGGAGCACGATCCCGGTGCGGTCGATCTCCACGACCACTCCTTTCAGGCGCATGGCGGCGTTCACATCCTCCACGCCCTCCAGCCGGGCCAGGACATTGCCCTTGTGGGCCCGGGCGGCGCGGACCTTCACCGGCGCGCCGCCGATATAGATGGTGTCAAAGCCGCAGAGAAACTCGGGGGAGTCGCACCAGGGGACGATCTTCACCTCGCCCTGGATGCCGTGGGTGTTCACGATCTGTCCGGCTTCGAGAAACTGGCTTTTCATGGTGGGTTTCCTCCTTGCGTTTGGATACAAAAAAACAGCGGGGGAGTCCCCGCCGTTTTTGTTAGTCGACGATCTCAACCGAGACCTTGCCGCCCTGACGCTGGGCCACCGAACGCATCAGCGTGCGGATCTCTTTGGCGATGCGGCCCTGACGGCCGATCACCTTGCCCATGTCTTCCGGGGCGACCCGGAGTTCCAGGATGGTCTCGCCATCGCCCTCGTGCTCGGAGACCGCCACCGCGTCGGGGTGATCCACCAGATTACGGGCGATATAAGTGAGCAGTTCCTTCATGCGGCCAAGGACCTCCATTAAAGGGCGCCGGCTTTTTTCAGCAGGGCCTTAACGGTCTCAGTGGGCTGAGCGCCGGTCTTGATCCAAGCCTGAGCGCGCTCGGCGTCCACCTTCAGCTCGGCGGGAGCGGTCAGGGGGTTGTAGGTACCGATCTCCTCGATGAAACGGCCATCACGGGGATAGCGGGAGTCGGCGACCACGATGCGGTAGAAGGGAGCCTTCTTGGCGCCCATACGACGCAGACGGATTTTAACCATGGTAGATTCACCTCCAACATATTCTACATCTCTATATGGTCAGCGCATACGCGCGTACCAAACGGGGATCAGAAGGGGAATTTCATCCCTTTCATCTTGCCGAACAGTCCGGCCTTGCGCTTCATGCGTCCGCCGGAAAACTGCTTGGTCACCTGCTGCATCATGTCAAACTGCTTGAGCAGGCGGTTGATGTCCACCACCTGCGTGCCGGAGCCGGCGGCGATGCGCTTTTTCCGGCTGTTGTTGAGCAGGGAGGGGTTTTCCCGCTCGGCGGGGGTCATGGAGAGGATGATGGCCTCGGTCCGGGCCAGGGCGCGCTCGTCCACATTGGCGCCCTCCAGCGCCTTGGCGTTGACGCCGGGCAGCATGCCGGCGATGTCGGCCAGAGAACCCATATTTTTGATCTGAGCCAACTGCTCATAGAAATCAGCCAGGGTAAATTTGTTCTTGCGCAGCTTCTGCTCCAGCTCGGCGGCCTTCTGCATATCAAAATTCTGCTGCGCCTTTTCGATCAGGGAGAGGACGTCGCCCATTCCCAGGATGCGGGAGGCCATGCGGTCGGGGTGGAATACCTCGATCTGGTCCAGCTTCTCGCCCACGCCCACAAACTTGATGGGCTTTCCAGTGACCGCCTTGATGGAGAGGGCCGCGCCGCCCCGGGCGTCGCCGTCCAGCTTGGTGAGCATGACGCCGGTGATGTCCAGGGCCTCGTCAAAGGTCTTGGCGGCGTTGACGGCGTCCTGACCGATCATGGCGTCCACGATGAGCAGGATCTCGTCGGGGGAGATGGCGGCCTTCATGTCCTTGAGCTGCTCCATGAGCTCCTCGTCCACGTGGAGCCGGCCGGCGGTATCAATGAATACGATGTCGTTGCCGTGCCTGCGGGCGTGCTCGATACCCGCCCTGGCGATGTCGATGGGATCAATCTGTCCCATCTGGAAGACGGGGACGTCCACCTGGCCGCCCACCACTTCCAACTGGGTGATGGCCGCCGGACGGAAGGTGTCGCAGGCCACCAGAAGGGGGCGCTTGCCGTGCTGCTTCTTCATATAGCCGGCCAGCTTGGCGCCGTTGGTGGTCTTGCCCGCGCCGTTGAGGCCCACCAGCATGACCACGGTGGGGGGCTTGGGAGAGAGATTGAGCTTTGCGGCCTCACTGCCCATGAGATTTGTGAGTTCCTCGTTGACGATCTTGACGATCATCTGGGCGGGGGTGAGGCTCTCCAGCACGTCGGAGCCCACCGCGCGCTCGGTCACGGTGGCGACAAACTGCTTGACGATCTTGAAGTTGACGTCGGCCTCCAGCAGGGCAACCCGGATCTCGCGCATGGCCTCCTTGACGTCGGCCTCGGTGAGGCGGCCTTTGCCGCGCAGCTTCTTGAACGCCGCGGATAGTTTTTCGGTGAGTCCTTCAAAAGCCATAGATTACTCCTGCCTGAGCTGGTCCAGGATGGACTGGATGTCGTTGCAACTGCCCTCGATCCCGTTATCATAATAACGGCGCTCCTCGTTGATCTGCCGGATGCGGTCCACGGCGGTCTGAATGCCCGCAAACTGCTCCTGCATCTTGTGGAAACGGCGGATGATCCCGGTTTTGTCCTCCAGTTCGGTCAGAATGGCCTCGGCCCGGACGATCACGTCCCGGACGCCCTGGCGGGTGATGCCGTAGTTCTCGGCGATCTCGGCCAGCGAGAGGTCTTCATTATAATAGAGGTCATAGAATTCCTTCTGGCGGTCCGTGAGCATGTCGCCGTAAAAATCGAACAGCATCGCCATGCGGTACGCCTGGTTTTTCATTCCGTGACCTCCTTCTGAGAACCGGTTTGTAAAGGATGGGCGCTTTGTAAAGTTCGTGAGCTTTACAACAAAGAAGATGATACCTGATTTTGCCCCTTTTGTCAAGGGGAATTCCCGCATCCACAATATAATTTCCGCATGGCGCCGGATGGGTTTTCGTGCGGAATGCCGAAAGGGGAGGGGAGCGCCGCTTCCAGCCCCACCAGCGTCTGGCCTCTGCTCAGGCACATCTGGGAGGGCGTGTAAACAGAGGCGCGAGAAATACAGCGATTGCATTTTGGCGATTCCTATTTTATAATCTTTAATAAGAATAAGCCATATTCTGACCGGAAGCGGGAACAGAAAAGAAGCGCTGCGGCCCCCAGTCCTCCCGTGCATCGTAGACCGGGGGGGCGGACCCACAGCAGCATCGACGTGCAGTGCAGGAGTGTGCGGCAATGAAAGAGATCCGAAAAAAACGGGCGGTTGCCACCATAGGACGCCAGAGAAAGGACGTGGTATAAAAAGCGAGAAAGGATGACCGTCATGCATCAGATACCAGACCCGAACCAGGTCTTTCCCAACGAATATAAAACCTCCTGCTTCCTCAAGAATGTAGTCAAGGCCCCGAATATCTCCATCGGGGACTATACCTATTATGACGATGCGGCAGACCCAACCGGCTTTGAACAGAACAATGTGCTCTTTAACTACCCGGAGTTTGGCGACCATCTCATCATCGGAAAATTCTGTGCGATCGCCTCCGGCACGAAGTTCATCATGGGGCCTGCCAACCACCGCGTCAGCAGCGTTACGACCTATCCGTTCCATGTGTTCGGCGGAGCGTGGCAGGAAAACACCCCGCCCCACCTGGACCAGCTCCCCCGAAAGGGGGATACCGTGATCGGAAATGACGTCTGGATCGGGCGGGAGTGCGTCATCATGCCGGGCGTCCGGATCGGCGACGGCGCGATCGTGGCCGCCTGCTCCGTAGTGGCGAAGGACATCCCTCCCTATACAGTGTTTGGGGCAATCCGGCAAAATTCATCAAGGAACGCTTTGACGAGGAGCTGACCGGCCTGCTGCTGCAATTTCGCTGGTGGGATCTGAAGCCGGAGGAACTGGCGGAGGCCCTGCCACTGATGTGCGATCCGGATGTGGAGAAGGTCAGGCAGGAGATCCGGGCAAGAGTCCACAGCAGATAAAAGTGAACAGAGCCTGCGGGCGCTCCATAAAACAGGACGCTCCCTCCATCCTGTGGCGGTCCATGGACCGCCACAGGATGGAGGGAGCGTGTTTTTTTACACCTGGCCCTTCCATACCCGGGCCAGAATGTCCTTGAGTACCAGCAGAGCGTCGGTGTGGTTGTAGCCGTAGTCCACCCGCAGCCGGGTGAGCATCTCCCGCAGGGCCGGGGCGTAGTTTTGGACGCGCACCCTCTGATGGTAGGTGGAGAGCACCGGGTATTTCTTGCTCCACACCTTGTTCCAGTCGATCCGGGCCTGAGCCTCGTCACAGACACTGTCGATCATCTGCCGGGCTTGCTGCTCGTCAAAGTCGTACTCGATCAGCTCGTCCAGGGTCATGTGGTAGAGCAGGGACAGTCTCTTGGACTGACGGATGTCGGGCAGAGTCTCATTGGTCTCCCATTTGGAGATGGTCTGGCGGCTCACCCCCAGTTTTTCGGCCACATTTTCCTGCGACAGGCCGCTCTTTTTCCAGGCGTGATATAAGCTGCTTCCCAAACTCATGGCGTGTTCCTCCTGTTTTTCGGTTTCTGCATGTCAGTATACCGTCCGGGCAGTCAAAAATCTACCAGGGAAAGCGGTCACTTTCGCCCGGATTCCTGACCGCTTCTCCGGCAGGGGCTGCCAGCCGCATGGCGCCGGTTTGGGATCAGGTTGACCGCTCCTCCCATTCCCGCAGCGCGGCTAATTGCGCAGGCGTGTGAAACCAGTGTTCCCCGCCCTCCATCACGGTGAGCTTGGCGCCGTGCTTCCGGGCATACGCTTCCACGGTTCGGCAGGGAGTCATCTGGTCCCCGCTCCCATAGAGGATGTGAATGGGACAAGTCCAGCTGCGGACCGGATGCTCCCGCACCCAGCACAAGTACTTCCAAGACAGAACCTGACCAAAAGAGGCGGCGATTTCGCCCTGCTCCCGCAGCAGTTCCTCGGTCACACCGGCCCGGTCCATCATGGTTAAAATCAGGCTTTCCATGTTCAGAATGGGAGAGAGCAGCAGGGCGCGTGCCGGTGTATCAAAGGCCGATAAGGCAAAGCAGGCGCCGATGCTGGTTGCCCGGAGGGAGACTCTTTTCCAGCGAAGCCCTGCCCAGTCCAGGGCCGCGCGGATGTCCGGCAGCGCGGTCCAGGGAAACAGCGCTTCATTCCGGCCCCGCCGATCCCCATGGCCGGGCAGATCGATAGAGAGCACTTGGAATTCCTTGGGACAGACCACCTGCGCGAAGGACTCGGCTTCCTCTTTGTATCCCAGTTGTCCATGGAGAAATAAATATCCTTGCTCTGCGGGGTCCCCATACAGAACGGCGGGAACTGCGCCGATTTGAAATCGCTCTGTTTTCATCGTACTGCCTTTCATTCACTTTGCCTCGTGGGGAATGGCGACCTTCTCCACCTGGATCTTCCCGTCCGTCAGTTCCGCCAGCATCATGGTGATCTCCTGATGGAACCGCCGGGGGCCGCAGGAGCCGGGGTTGAGCCAGAGAATGCCGTCCCGCTCCTCCTGCACATACTTGTGGGAGTGGCCAAAGACCACCACATCCACGCCGGAAAGGTCCGCCGGGACCTCTTTCCGGTTGTGAACCATGAGAAAGGTCACCCCTTCCAGGGTCACGGTGAGATCGTGGGGGATGTGCGCGGCCCACTCCTTGTCGTTGTTGCCCCGGACGATGTAGAGGGGGGCGTACTGCCGCAGCCCGTCCACGATGCCGGGCTTGTTGATGTCGCCGCCGTGGAGAATGGCGTCGGCGGTTTTCAAATGTTCCACCACCTGGGGCCGCAGCAGGCCGTGGGTGTCGGATAAAATGGCAAGTTTCATGCAGGTTCCTCCCATCACGGCTCGATGCGGGGGCGGATCACCCGGCAGGGGTTCCCGGCCGCCACGGTATCCCCTTTGAAGGGCGGCCCGCCCAGGGCAGGGGGCGCACTTCTCCCACACATGATATGACCTCCTTTTGATTGCCCTCAGTCTGCGTCCCCGTCTAGCGCCTCCACCAGAAAGGTCACCGGACGGAAGCCGTCGTTGCAGGAGAGCATGGCCGACCTGGGATCTTTCATCCAGCCGTCGTAAAAGTTTTCTGCGCCGTGGCTCAGGGCCAGCACAAACGGGGAGAGGGTGTCCCAGGCGCTTTGGCAGAAGCCCTCCGGCTTAGTCCAGCCGTTGGTGATAAAGGTCTGTCCCACCGCCATGCCGCAGGCGTGGGAGATGGGGTTTTCATATTGGGCCATCAGGTCCTCATACCGGGTGATGCGCATGACGGTGATCTTACACTTTTTCATATGATGATCCCCTCGCAGTGGTCGATTTCATGCTGGATGATCTGGGCGGTCCAGCCGGTGAAGGTTTTCAGCCGCTCCTGGAACTTCTCGTTCTGCCAGCGCACTTTGATGGACTTCCAGCGCCTGGCCGGACGGGTGCCGGTGAGGGAGAGGCAGCCCTCCTCCGTGTTGTAGGGACCGGATTGTTTGAGGATCTCCGGGTTGAACATGACCATATAGCTGCCCTCGTTGTCAAAGGCGATGATGCGCTTGTTCACACCGATCATATTGGCGGCCATGCCCACACAGCCGGCCTTGTGGCGCGCCAGGGTCTCCAGCAGGTCAGCGGCGACAGGAAGGTCATCCGGCGTGGCGGCTTCCGCCTTCCGGGACAGAAATGCCTCGTCTTTGCAGATATCTCGAATCATACTTTTGCGGCTCCTTTTATTTGGCTTGTTGCAGAAAATTATAGCACAGCAGGGAGGGGAACGCCATGAGGAAGATTTCGTTACCGGCCAAGAAAAACTTCGCGGCGGCAATGGAAGCGGGAGCGGCCGATTCCGGCGAAGCTCCTTCAGAAAAGGAATGGATCGGTGGCTGCATCAAGCAGGGCAGCCGTCTCCACTATCCATCAGAAGGATAGCGAGACGGCTGCCAACATCCATCAAACCGGTCTGGCCTCTTTTTTATCCCGCAGGGGATGCCCTTACTTCTTTTCCACCGGAATCCAGACCTCACAGTAGTAGTCCTGATCCCGGGTGCCGTCCTCAAACCTGCTGGCGTCGCTGTACATCTCCACATTGATGCCGGCGGCGATCTTATAGTCTGGGTTCGTGGGCAGCCACTGGGAGAAGATCTGCTGGTTCAGGCCCTGGAGAGCCTGAGGCATCCGGCCGGTGCAGGGAAACACCGCCCAGGTGTGGGCCGGAATGGTGCGGGTGGTGAAGCCGTCCGGGACCTCCCTGACAGGATCGTAGTTGTCGGCGATGAGGTATTCAAACTCGTTGCCGCTCATGCGCTCGTCCAGATTGATGCCGTACATGCCGCACACCGTCCTGCCGCCGCCTGTGCCAAAATGCTCCGCCCAGAACTGGGGGACCTGGGCTGCCGCGTCCTCATACTTGAAGGTCTTTGCCCGGCAGAGCACCGTGAACGCCTCTTTTTTCATGATCTTGCAATCCATGTTTTGACCACCTTCCAATGTCACTTTGATCCGAAGCGGAGCAAAGGAACGGACCGCGCCTCCGCTTTTTCGCAGTGCGGCAGGTGTGAGGCCGTGGAAGCGGGCAAAGGCCCTGGTGAAGCTGTCCGGCGAATCGTAGCCGAACTCCAGTGCGATGTCGATGATTTTCCGGTCCGTCGTGAGGACCTCCAGCCCGGCGGCGGAGAGCCGGCGCTGGCGGATGTAGTCGCCCACCGTGATGCCGCACAGCATAGCAAAGCCTTTCTGAAAGTAAAAGGGAGACAAGGCCGCCTGCTGCGCGATCTCCTGGATGGTCAGCTCCTCCCGGAGATGTTCCTCGATATACTGGATGGCCTGATGAATGCCTGTTACCCAATCCATTGGTCACACCGTCCTTCTGAATCCAGCATACCGGAAAGCGGCGGCCCCTGCCCGATTTTCTGTGCTCAAATTTGTCCGGCGGTACGGAGCTCTATGTTCAGCGGCGCACGCCCGAAACGTGTCCTATGCTTTTTTCCTCGTCAGAAACACGCCCACCAGTGCCGCGATCAGGGCGAAGGGCGCCAGACGGACAAAGGCCCATTCAAAGGCGTGGATGGCCACGCCCATGACGGCGGTCTCCGGGGCGCTGTAATCCCAGCCCAGGTAGGGGCTGTTCACCGCTGCCAGGAATGCGGCCACCGCCAGAATACCCACGCACACTGCAATGAACAGCCAGTGGAGGGCCGAGCGCCGCACGGCCTTTCGCCGGGCAAATTGCAGGTTGATGATCTCCAGCTTTTCCGAGAGGGCTTTGACCTGGTCCGCCTCCGACTCCGCCACCGCCTCTCCCAGCAGTGCGCTGACGGGAGTCTCCAAAGCCTCTGACAGGGCGATGAGCAGATCGGAGTCCGGAACGGACAAACCTTGTTCCCATTTTGAGATGGTCTGCCGCACCACGTTCACCTTGACCGCCAGCTCCTGCTGGGAAAGGCCCTTGGATTTTCGAAGGGATCTGATGTTTTCGTTCAACATATGGGTTCACTCCTTTCGGCCCCATTGTAGGGAGAATCGCCCGTTGCCGCAAGCAATGCAGAGTAACAGCCCTTATTTTTGCAGTTCCCGCCGCAAATCGTCCAGATACCGCCTCTGCTGCCGTTTCAGATAGCCGGGAACAAGGGGGCGCATCCACCAGCGCTTGGCGTTGACGGTTTCGGTGCAATGCAGCCGGACGCCGCCCGCCTCCGCCTCAAAGATCCCCTCCCAGGATCCGGACATGCTGCCGTTCTCCATGGTGAAGGCCCAGCGGCAAAGGGGCTCACAGGCCGTGACGGTAAAATGCGTGGCATAGCCGCTTTTGGTGTGCTCCACAAAACGGGTTTCGTCCAAAACTTCCACCCGGGCCAGGTCGCTGCGCCAGGCAGGATTCGTAAGGTCGGTCACGGTCTGCCACACCCGCTCCAACGGGCAGGGGAAGTGGACGGTCACCCTGGAAGTCGGCATAAGCTCACCCCTCCTTCGGTTTCTTGTTCAGTTTCAGGCTGACACCCCGGCGGTCCGCCGCCTCCTGGAGCAGCCCCACCGCGGCCAGGGCCCGCTCCTTCGCCGAGCGCCCGGCCGGCTCCGGCCGGCTGTTCAGCGAAGCCATTGCAGCCCGCAGATCCTCCAGGGGCAGGAGATAGACCGCCGTGTTGAAAAACGTCTTGCGGCGGCCGTCGTTGTAACAGGCCAGAAGTTCGTTCAGAACGGCCCGTTTTTTCTCCAGTTGGGCCAGATAGGCGTCCACTCCCAGGGCGCGGGCCTGGGCAATATCCTGCTGCCGGTTCCGGTGGGGAACGAAAGAATCCCGGCCGTCGAAACCGTCATAGCGGGAACAGGGGTATTCCGGGCACGCCCAGCAAAACGGAACCCCGCCGTGCTCCAGGGAGCACCTGGCGATGGCGCAGCTCTGGTTGCCCGCCCCGCCGCCGCAGCCGGGACAGCAGCCGCCCAGGCGCATGGAGCAGAGGCAGCAGTTCAGGCCGCAGAGGGAGAAGCGGGTCTCCCCACGGGTAAAGCCCTTCATGAGGTCACCTCTCCATCCACAGGCCCGGAGCGATCCCAAAGCATCAAATATTCCGCGCCCTTTTCCGACGTGATCTGGAACCCCGCCCGCTGGTAGAGGCGCAGGGCCGGGTTTTCCTTCTGAACGGAGAGGGAGACCCGCAGATACCCATTCTCCCGGAGCAGAAGCAGAAGCGCGTTCAGCAGCCGTGTCCCGATCCCCAGGCCGCGATACTCCGGCCGGTAGATGGCCTCGTAGAGAAATTTCCGCAGAAGGCCGTATTCTGCCGGGCGTATTTTACGAATGACCGTATCCATCTTCTTCCTCACTCTGTCCGCTTGATGGGCTGCCGGATGACGGTTCTCCGCTTTTCGGGCCGGCACCGCCGGGCGTCGCTCAAATAGATCTCGTGGTGGAACCGGCCCGCCCCAAAGTCCGCCTCGCAGCCCCGGGCCTTGGCGTATTCCTCCATGGCGGCCACGGTGGCGGGTTCACTGTCATAGGGGCCGATGTGCATACACTGGACGCACAGGCCTTCCTCCCAGGAAAAGAACTCCACCTTGGAGAAGTCCTGCGCTTTCTTCTCCGCGGCCTCCCGGATGGCCCGGTCAAAGACCTCTTTCGTCACGAACTCCGGCAGGCGGATGAGTGAGATCCACTGAAAATCCTTCTTGCGGGCGCAGTCTGCCCCCTGGGCGCCCGCCTGCTGCCAGAGGCCCTCCAGGGGCGGCGCCACATAGTCAAAGTAACCCTCCGGCTTTTGCCTGCTCATCTTGATGGTGAAAGTCACGGTGTAGAGCATCCCCAGAGCCTGCTTGTACGCGCCGTTTTCCTCGTTGGGATCGCCCTGACCCCGCACCGCCAGGAAATTCATGGCGGGCACCGTGACGATGCCCGGCGTCCTGGGCGGCAGATAGAATTCCTTGTACTCCTTCTTGTAATCAAAGGCCATGGTCAGTTCCTCCGCTTCTTTTGAGGTTTGCTCCGCAGCGCCTGGCAGGTGATGCGGGTCAGCTCTGTCATCCGCGCCCGGTCCTCCACATCCTCCACCAGGAAGGAGTCCTTGGCCCCCTCATAAGGCGGGGCCTTGGGGAGGCCCGGGAACGCCGCTTCTCCCTGCGGGGTGACCTTCACAAAAAACTGGTCGTCACAGATGACGGCGAAGAACACACCGCCGCAGTAGAGGCCATACTCGCCGAACATCTTCCGGCTGCGGATCGCCCCGGCCTCCCGCAGCTGCTCGGCCACATAATTCACAAAATCCGGATGAGACGCCATGTCAATTCCTCCTGTAACGGTTGGCCAGAGTTTTCGTCAAATCCCCAAGCTGTTCCCGCAGCGCTTGCGGCTCCAGCAGCTCCGCCTGCGCTCCGAAGGTCAGGACCCAGCTGAGCGCGCTGCCCGCGTCTGGAAAACCGCCGGTAAAGCGCAGCCGTCCATCCAGCTCCACGGTGAAGCGGTCCGCGCCGTACTCCTCCACCAGCCGCCAGCGGCAGGATGGGTCAAAGAGGACGGTGACCTGATATTTGACCGGAAAGACCCGCTCCGGCTCCAGGTCGGGCAGGGGAGCGGGGCGGGGAGCAAAGGGCCCGCCGGCGGTGAGCTCCGTCATGCGGTTGAGCTTAAAGAGGCGGAAATCCTCCCTGGTTTGGCACCAGCCCCACACATACCAGGCGGACCAGTGGAACACCAGGTAGTAGGGCTCCACCGTGCGCACCGACTCCCCCTTGGGGGAGAAATAAAGGAAGCGGATGGCGCGGCGCTGCTCGACGGCCCCCTGGATCAGCTCGATCTTGGGCGGCAGGCTGGTCTTGTACCAGGAGGAGAGGTCGATGAGCATGTGGGCGCCGCCGCTCACCAGACCGCCTGTCCCGGCGGACAGCTTCGCCATCAGCTGTACATAGCGCCGGGTGCCGCTGACGCTGTCCAGGCTCCGGAGGCCCGTCAGGATGGCCTGCATCTCCGGGGCTGTGAGCACCGTCCGGTCCACCCGGTACCCCTCCATGATGGAGACGCCGCCCCCCGCGCCCTGGGCGGTGGCGATGGGGATGCCCGCCCGGCACAGGGACTCGATGTCCCGCTGGATGGTCCGGCGGGACACCTCGAACTGCTCCGCCAGCTCCGGGGCGGTGACCTTCTCCCGCTGGAGCAGGATGGACAGGATACCGATCAGCCGCTCCATCTTCATGCGCTGCACCACCTTTCCCGATTCTGCCTGTATTATAGCACAGAAACCGGACAACAGTCTGTCCGGTTCCGTTTTCTCTTGTGCTTTTTGCGGCGATTGGGTACAATAGGGGCAAAGGAGGGGATGGAGATGGGAAAGACCGTGCTATATCTCGCCGTGAGCGTGGACGGCTATCTTGCGGACGAGCGGGGCGGCGTGAGCTGGCTGGCCGGCGACGGCAGCGAGCCGGACGCACCCGGCAGCTACCCGGCATTTTTGGGTACGGTGGACGCCGTTGTTATGGGCTGGACCACCTATCACCGGCTCGTGACAGAGCTTTCCCCGGACCGCTGGCCCTATGAGGGCCGCCCCTGTTACGTGGTGACCCTCCGGAAGGAAGTGGACCGGGAGGGGATTTTCTTCTGGAACGGGGAGCTGACGGTCCTGGCAGACCAGCTGAAAGCGGAGCATGGGGGCAATGTCTGGATCTGCGGCGGCGCGTCCGTGGCCGGACAGCTTTTGAAAGAGGGCCGCGTCGATCGGCTGTGGCTGTCCATCATCCCCACCGTACTGGGCAAAGGCGTGCGGCTGTTTCCGGAGCTTTCGCAGGAACTGCCGCTGAAGCTGGTGGGAACGGAGCGTTGGAACGGGATCGTGGATTTGGTATATGAAAAGCGGTGACGGGCAATGGAAATCAAAAGCGTGGAGAGGGAGAAAAAGCGGTATCTCGATCTGCTGCTGCTGGCGGACGAGCAGGAGGACATGATCGACCGCTATCTGGAGCGCGGGACCATGTATGTGCTGGAGGACGATGGCGTCAAGGCCGAGTGTGTGGTGACCGATGAGGGCGGCGGGGTCCTGGAGCTGAAAAACATCGCCGTGGAGCCGGGCGTTCAGGGCAGGGGCTATGGAAAGGCCTTGGTGGATTTCCTGCTCCGGACCTACGCGGGACGGTATGCGGTGCTGCAAGTGGGCACCGGGGACAGCCCCGCCACCATCCCGTTTTATGAATCCTGCGGCTTTCGCAGGCACCACTTGGTCAAGAATTTTTTCACCGACCACTATAACCACCCCATCTGCGAGTGCGGGGTTCCGTTAGTGGATATGGTGTACCTGCAAAGAGAGATGTAACACTTTTATATCTCCGGGATGCTCTGCGGTCTTCGGCTCTTCCGTCCAGGTCGGGCGGGAGCCATCGTCCACAAAAATCCAGGACAGGCCGGGGGGGAGAATAAAAAAGAAAGTCTCAGTACCATTGCGGCACTGAGACTTTCTGGAGCTGGAAACGTGACTTGAACACGCGACCTGCTGATTACGAATCAGCTGCTCTACCGACTGAGCTATTCCAGCATTGCGGAAAAAGAGATATGTCCTCGACAGATAAAAATAATACCATATCTTTTACATCTAGTCAACTGTTTTTTCCTCTCATAAAAGAAAAGTCTGCCTGGGGGACACCCGGGCAGACAGAGATGGTTCAAAGGGGTAGACGCTGCACGATGTCACGCAGCTGTCCGGCAGAGTTGGTCAGAGCCATGCGTTCACTGCCGTTCAGAGGGATCTCCAGCACCTGCTCCACACCGTTTGAGCCGAGAATGGCGGGAATGCTGAGGGACAATTCCTCCAGGCCGTACTCGCCGTGGAGCACCACCGAGACCGGGAGGACCGCGTGCTCGTCTTTCACGATGCACTCCGCGATGCGGCTGACGGCCATGGCGATGCCGTAGTAGGTGGCCCCTTTGCGCCGGATGATCTCATAGGCGCTGTTCCGCACCGTCTCGTAGATCGCCTGCATGGCGGAGGGGTCATTCTGCATGCCCCGCAGGCGGCAGAAATCATCCAGATTCAGGCCGGATACATTGGCGCCGCTCCATACGGCCAGCTCGCTGTCGCCGTGCTCTCCGATGATAAAGGCGTGGATATTGCGGCTGTCCACCTGGAGATGCTGCCCCAGCAGCTGCTTGAGGCGGGCGGTATCCAATACGGTCCCCGATCCGATGACCCGCTGGGCGGGCAGGCCGGAGAGCCGCCAGGCGGCATAGGTGAGCACGTCCACAGGGTTTGTGACCACCAGCAGGATGCCGTCAAATTTCCGCGCCCGGATCTGGGGCACGATGGACTGAAGGATCTGGATGTTGCGGCTGATGAGGTCCAGACGGCTCTCGCCCGGCTTCTGATTGACGCCGGCGGTGAGGACGATGAGGGCGCAGTCGGTCACATCGTCGTAGGTTCCGGCATAAATATCCATGGACGCGGCATAGGGGAGGCCGTCGCTCAGGTCCATGGCCTCGCCCTCTGCCTTGGCCTGGTCCACATCCAGCAGGACCATTTCGGAAAACAGGCCGCGCTGCATCAGCGCGAAGGCGATGGACGCGCCGACAAAACCACAGCCGATCACGGCTACTTTGCGGGGGTTCAACATGGGAATGCTCCTTTCCAAAGGTGAGAATGGATCTCGCTCTCGAGACAGCGGCGGGGGATAACTGCTCTTAGCATATCCAAAAAAGGAGCCTTTAGTAAAAAAGTTAAAAAACCGGTCCGGGCAGGGGATCGTCCGCCAGCACAAGCAGATCTCCGGCCTGTAAGACCAGGTCGCCGGTGGGGATCAGGGTCTCCCCGCCCCGCAGAACCAGCAGGACAGAGGAACCGCCCCAGTCCACGGCGGAGATGGGACGGCCGGTCCAGTCGTGGTTCTGGTCCAGAGTGACCTCCGAGAGGGAGAGCTGGGTGGTGTCCGCATAGGCCAGGGCGCTGAGAACCAGGATATCGCCGCTCTCCAGGGCGGTGTCGCCCCGGGGAAGGATGCGCTGGCCCTGCCGCAGGACCATGGCGGCCCGGGTGTCGGGAGGGAGGGGCGCCTCCCGCAGGGGAACGCCCTTCCAGGGGTGCTCCGCGCCGATGGAGAGCTGGATAAACTGGATGGGCGTATCTTCGCTGTAATCGCTGAAGGTCTTGAGTACGTCCTCCCGGTCGTCGATCATATCCAGCCGCTTGGCGCACCAGGGAAGAAGGGTGCCCTGAACTCCGATGGAGAGGAGCACCACACAGAACGCGATGTGAAACAGGTCCCGGGAAATGCTGGCCCGGTCAATGACGGCCAGAATGGCAAAGACGATGGAAGTGGCCCCCCGCAGGCCGGACCAGGCTACCAGTATCTGCTGGCGGGGCGGCGCCCGGAAGGGGGAGAGGAGAAGGGCCACCACCGCGGGCCGGGCCAGAAGGGTCAGAAAGAGGGTGACCGCCAGGGCGGTGGGAAGCACGGCCGGAAGACGGGAGGGGAAGGAGAGCAGTCCCAGCAGGAAAAAGAGGGTGAGCTGCATCAGACTGGTCACGCCGTCCAGAAAGTGTACCAGTTCCTTTTTCTCCGGCCACTTCTCGCCGCCCAAAACAATGCCCACCAGGTAGGCGCTGAGATAGCCGTTCCCGCCGATGGCGGTGGGAAGGGCATAGGAGAAAAGGGCGATTCCCACGATGATGAGCGGGCCGTATCCGGAGGCGCCCCGGGGCAGACGGCGGAGCAGCCAGACCGAGAGCGCGGCCAGTCCGGCGCCGCAGGCCAGGCCGAACAGGATCTGACTGGCGGCAATCTTTACCACCATGCCCGGGGACAGGCCGCCGCCCAGGAGGGCCAGCGCCAGACAGGTCAGCGTGTAGGAGAAGGGGTCGTTGCTGCCGCTCTCCAGCTCCAGCATGGAGGCGGTGTGGAAGCGCAGGCTCAGGCGCTTGGAGCGCAGAATGGAAAAGACGGAGGCGGCGTCGGTCGAACTGAGCACCGCGCCCAGGAGAAAGCTCTCCTGCCACGGGAAGCGCAGAACCACGGCACAGAACAGGGCGGTCAGAGCCGCCGTCAGGAGCACGCCCAGGGTGGAGAGCAGGATGGAGGGCAGGGCGACCCGCCGGGCCGCCTTCCAATTTGTGCCGAATCCGCCGTAAAAAATAATGAAGAGCAGAGCGACCGTGCTGATCTGATTGGCAAAGTCATAATTCTCAAAGGGAATGTGCGCCAGACCGTCCGAGCCGAACAGCATCCCCAGGAACAGAAAGGCCAGCAGCACCGGCATGCCCACATGGGCGGAGAGTTTGCTCAGCAGAACGCTCAGCAGCAGAATCGTGGCAATAAACAGCAAAAGTAGTGTCAAAACAGGCTCCTTTCTTGGAATATGGAGTGGGAGATATGGATATTCTACCATAGAGACCGGAGTCAGGGCAAGAGTCCGCCGGATGAAAGAAAAGACTCTTGACAAATTATAATATTAGAATATAATAATATTCAAATAAAACTGGAAGGGGGAAAGCAGAATGTATGAATGTCCGTTTGAGGAGCGGGCCGAGCTGCTCAAGGCCCTGGCCCATCCCCTGCGGCTGAAGCTGGTACGGGGGCTGCTGCGGTGCGGCTGCCGGAACGTGCGCTGCATGGAGGAACAGACGGGGCAGTCCCAGTCCTGTATCTCCCAGCATCTGGCCAGGCTGAAGGCGGCCGGCGTGGTGCGCGCGGTGCGCAGCGGGAACGAGGTCTATTACGAAGTGGCGGACCCCAGGGCGGCGGCCGTGGTGGCGGCCCTTCTGGACGACTGTAAGGAGGAATATCACCTTGCGTTATGATATCATCGTCATCGGCGGGGGCCCGGCGGGGCTGTCCGCCGCGGTCCAGGCCAGGACCCGAAACAAGCGCGTGCTGGTAGTGGGCGCCCGGCCGGAGGACATTCCCCTCTGGAAGGCCGGACAGGTCGACAACTACCCCGGCATACCGGGGGTCTCCGGGCGGGAGCTGCTGGAGCGGTTCGAGGCCCACGCCGCGGCGCTGGGCATGGAGCGGATGTACGGCCGGGCCCTCAACGCCATGCCGGCGGAGGATGGATTCCTGGTCTCCGTGGGCAGCGAGGTGGTGGAGGGGGAGGCGCTCATCCTGGCCACCGGCGCGGCCCACGGGGCAAAGTATCCCGGCGAGGCCGAGCACCTGGGCATGGGCGTGAGCTACTGTGCCACCTGCGACGGCATGTTCTACCGGGGACGGGATGTGGTGGTGGCCGGCCAGTCGGCCGAGGCCCCCGAGGAGGCCAATTACCTCCACGGCCTGGGCTGCAAGGTCACCTATGTGGCCAAAACCCGTCCGGAGACCCTGGATGGGGCCATCCCCTTCCGCCGGGGCGTCAAGCTGGAGATCGTGGGGGAGGGGAGCGTGTCCGCCCTGCGGGTGGACGGGGAGGAGATCCCCTGCGCCTGCGTGTTTCTGCTGCGTCCCTCCGTGGCGCCCGGGGAGCTGCTGCCCGGGCTGGAGCTCCGGGACGGGTATATCGCGGTGGACCGGAACATGGCCGCCTCGATCCCGGGGGTATTCGCGGCGGGGGACTGCACCGGGCTTCCCCTCCAGATCTCCAAAGCGGTGGGCGAAGGCCTCGTCGCAGGCCACCGGGCGGCGGAGTATCTGGATAAAAAGCGGGAGCCGCGTCTCCACAGGTGAAATCGTTTATCAAGACCCATCTACGGGAAGAAAGGAAGTACAAGATATGGCACTCTATCATTTCAATCAGCAGGGACTGGAAAAGGCGGTCAGCTCCGGAGGGCTGGTCATGGTCGACATGTGGGCGCCCTGGTGCGCCCCCTGCCGGATGCTGGGCCCCACCGTGGAGAAGCTGGCCGAGCAGTATGACGGGAAGGCGGTCATTGGAAAGCTGAACACCGATGAAAACCAGCAGCTCGCCATGCAGCTGGGGATCATGGGCATCCCCTGCGTCATCTTCTTCAAGGACGGCAGAGAGATCGACCGAAAGGTGGGCCTCATGCCGGCCCAGGCGTATACCGCGGTACTGGACGCGAACCTGTAACACGGAAACCAGCATACAAGCCCCGCGGGCACACCATGTGACCCGCGGGGCTTGTCCGATCTGCTCAGGGGAGTCCGTTCCGTGTTTTTCATTCACGCATGAGTTGAAACATGGGAAGGGAGGACGCCCTTGCCGCCAGTTAAAAGAGGTTTTCCAGTGTGAGCTGTTCGGCCTCGGTGAGGAGCTTCAGGTCGGCCATGAGACGGGCGGTGGCGGCGGCATATTCGCCCAGCTCTCCCGTGCGCAGAAGCTGAAGGGCCTCGTCAAAGCCGATCTGGATCTGATCGGTGTCCCCGTGCCGGAGGGTCACGTGGAGATAGGTGTTTTGGGAGAGCCACTGGTCTCTGGCCTGCCGGATCAGCGTTTCGGCCCGGCGGTTTTCCCCGGAGAGGGCCAGCGTTTCGGCCTGGACAAGCTGGCCGGTCAGCGCAGTGGTGAAGGCCTCCAGATGGCGGGAGTGCCACAGGGAAGCGCCCATGGTCAGAGCGAGCAGGGCAGCTGCGATCCAAAGCCGTTTCAAGGGCGGCGCGCCTCCTTTGCCAGAAAATAGACCCCTCCCGCCTCGTCCACCGAGAGGAGGAAGACGTCCTGTATCCGGGTGATGTTGTGCTCGGCCATCTGGTGCGTGAGCCACGCCCGGTTCAGGCCCCGGGCCTGTAAGTTGCGCTCCATGACCCGCCCATCGTTGATGATGGGGAGGGGCAGTCCGGCGTCCTCCGTCCGCCGGCCCATCTGCCTGGAGGTGAGGGGGAGCTCCTCCGCGCGCAGAAGGACCGAGAGCTGGCCGTTGGTCTCCAGAATGGCGTAGCGGATGGTGTTGAGGTCGGTGACCCCCTGGAGGCGCAGCTCTTCCATCAGCTCATCCAGAGTAAAGCGGTTGCGGCGCAGCTCGTGCTCCACGACCACGCCGTCTTCCACCACGATGCTGGGACGTCCGCAGAGCAGGGCCCGGAACCGGATGCTGCGCAGGTTGAGCACAGAGATCACCATGGTGAGGGAGAGCAGAGTCAAGATGGGCACGATCCCCGCCAGGAGCGGGATGCCCAAGTCCTGCATGGGGACGGCGGCCAGGTCGGCAATGATGAGGGCCAGGACCAGTTCCGAGGGTTCCAGCTCGCCTACCTGGCGCTTTCCCATCAGGCGGATGCCGATGATGATGAGCAGATATAGGATGATAGTACGCAGAAAGGTAATGACCACAGCGCATCCTCCTCTCCTGAAATCCCTATCAGTATGACCGAGCGGTGTACTTTTATCCCTGCATGCTTTGCACAAGCGCACAAAAATGAGCCTGCGGCGGAGAAAGACAAGCCGGAGAACTTGTCAGAGCGGAGGATATGAGGTAAAATAAGACGCAAATCCTTCAAAATTTATATCCAGAAAGGGAAGTGCGTATGTCCCATCAGCTTGTCATCGTACTGGATTTCGGCGGCCAGTACAATCAGCTCATTGCCCGCCGTGTCCGTGAGTGCGGCGTGTACTGCGAGGTAAAGCCCTACACCACGCCGCTGGAAGAGCTCAAGGCACAGCGGCCCATCGGCTTCATTTTTACCGGCGGCCCGAACTCGGTCTATGAGGAAAAGTCGCCCCAGGTGGACCCAGGCATCTTTGCGCTGGGGGTGCCTGTACTGGGGATCTGCTACGGCTGTCAGCTCATGGCCCATACCCTGGGAGGGCGGGTGACCGCCGCGCAGGAGGACTCGGCCCGCGAGTACGGCAAGACGGAGACCTACTATGACACGTCCTGCAAGCTCTTCCACGGCCTTCCCGAGCGGGGCATCTCCTGGATGAGCCACGGGGATTATATGGAGAAGGTGCCTGAGGGCTTTTCCCTGGTGGCCCACTCGGACAACTGCCCCAACGTGGCCATCGCGGATGAGAAGCGGGGCTTCTACGGCGTGCAGTACCATCCCGAGGTCAACCACTCTGAGAACGGTGTGAGGATGATCCGCAATTTCCTCTATGAGGTGTGCGGCGCGGCAGGCGACTGGACGATGGACGACTATAAGCGCACCGCCATCACCCACATCCGGGAGAAGGTGGGCAGCGGCAAGGTCCTGCTGGCCCTCTCCGGCGGCGTGGACTCCTCCGTGTGCGCGGCCCTGCTGGCCGAGGCGGTGGGGGAGCAGCTCACCTGCGTGTTCGTGGACCACGGCCTGATGCGCAAGAATGAGGGCGACGAGGTAGAGGCCGCCTTCTCCAAGTGGGCCATGAACTTTGTGCGGGTGGACGCTGAGGCCCGCTTTCTGGAGAAGCTGGCCGGTGTGGATGAGCCAGAGCGCAAGCGCAAGATCATTGGAGAGGAGTTCATCCGCGTCTTTGAAGAGGAGGCCAAGAAGATCGGGACAGTGGATTTCCTGGCCCAGGGCACCATCTATCCCGACGTTATCGAGTCGGGCGCGGGGGACGCGGCCGTCATCAAGAGCCACCACAACGTAGGCGGGCTGCCGGACTATGTGGACTTCAAGGAGATCATCGAGCCTCTGCGTCTGCTCTTCAAGGACGAGGTCCGTCAGCTGGGCCGGGAGCTGGGCCTGCCCGAGTATCTGGTCATGCGCCAGCCCTTCCCCGGCCCGGGCCTTGCCATCCGGGTCATCGGCGATCTGACCAAGGAGAAGCTGGACACCCTGCGGGACGCCGACGCCATCTACCGGGAGGAGATCGCCGCGGCTGGACTGGATACCTCCATCAACCAGTATTTCGCTGTGCTCACCAACACCCGTTCTGTGGGGGTCATGGGCGACGGACGCACCTACGATTACACTCTGGCTCTGCGCGCCGTGACCACTTCCGACTTCATGACCGCCGACTGGGCTCGCATTCCCTATGAGGTGCTGGACAAGGTCAGCGTGCGCATCGTCAACGAGGTGCCCGGTATCAACCGCATCTGCTACGACATCACGAGCAAGCCCCCGGCCACCATTGAATGGGAATAATTTCAGAAGTCCGGAAAAGCCTGATTTTACTGGGTTTTTGAGGGGTTAAGGCCCTTCGTGGCAACGATTTGGCAACACTTTTTTATTATTCATAAAAAGAGAGCTAACTGATTTTGATTAGTCAGTTAGCTCTCTTTTTCTTTTTATTATTATTTTGTGCAACAAACGGCCTCTCCCGTGGCCTACAAGTGAGAGGGTCAAAAGAGGTCCTGGGGCGGCACCTTCACATAGGTCTGGGCTTTGTCAAACTCCGGATAGTGGTAGCGCCACTTGTCGTAATCCTCTTTGGAGATTTCGCCCGCCTCCAGCATGGCAGCGGCCTGCTGCCAGGAGCAGAGCATCTCGTGCAGCCGGGCAGCATCCTTGTTCTTCCGCACATCAACCTTCAAGCAGACTTCTCCATCCATCTCGCTG
>JAHAEW010000117.1 GCA_018374635.1 Clostridiales bacterium | reverse complement strand
CTTGTGGTAGGAGAACCCAACCAATCCACAGCATCCCTTACAGTGTAGCACAGCCCTTGGAGAGGGGCTCTAATAACTACTACTCTATAATACAAGGAGGGCGCTTCCTTATGGGGGCGCCCTTCCAGTAATGGGTAAGAAGGCGGAACCGCCACAGCGCAAAAGGGTTCCGGCTTTTCACCGAAACGCGTATAGTGCGCCCCGGCGGTCCCCCCTGCCTGCCGGCAGGTGGAGTTCAGGGAAGCCTTCCGTATTTTTATGAAAAGACGGCCGGGAACGGATCGTTCCAGGCCGTCTTTCCGTTATTTGCTTTGGGTACTAGATAGAGCCATTCTCACCAGAGGGCCTTTGCATTTTCTCCTGGGGGAGCGGCCCCATGCTGCGCAGACTGACGCCTAAAGTTGATAGATTGTGCAGCATCGCAGAGGCGGCCGGAGATAAAATGCCGGTGACCCCCAGCGCGATGAGGGCGCCGTTGAAGCCAATGACAAAGCGGTAATTGGAGTGGATGCGGCGCATCAGTTCCGCGGCGATCCGCCGCAGTTCCACCAGCTCCCAGAGGGTATCGGCGGCGATGGTGATGTCGGCGATCTCCCGGGCCAGAGCCGCGCCGCCGCTGATGGCGATACCTACGTCCGCCTCCGAAAGGGCAGGGGAGTCGTTGATCCCGTCCCCCACCATCATGACGGTGTGGCCTTCCCGCCGGAGCCGGGCCACAAACTCCGCCTTGTCCGCGGGCAGGACCTCGGCCTGAAACGCATCCACCCCCAACCGGGAAGCAATGGCGGCGGCGGTGCGCCGGCTGTCCCCGGTGAGCATTACGGTCTTGGAGATCCCCATCTTCCGCAGCGCGGAGAGCACCGCCGCGGCCTCCTCCCGCAGGGGGTCGGAGATACACAAGACCGCGGCCAGCTGCCCGCCCACCGCCAGAAACAGGCGGGAGTACTCCGCCGGGAGGGCGTCAAAGCGCGCCTGATCTCCCGCCGGAATCTGGCAGCCCTCATCCTCAAAGACAAAGTGGGCGCTGCCAATGAGGACCCGTTCGCCGTTGACAGTGCTGACGATGCCGTGGGCCACCAGATACTCCACCCTGGAGTGGAATTCCTCATGGGTCAGACCCTGGAGCTTGGCTTCTTTTACAACGGCGTTGGCCATGGAGTGGGGGAAATGCTCCTCCAGGCAGGCCGCCAGCCGGAGCATCTCACGTGCGTCCCTTCCGCCAAAGGGGATCACTTTTTCCACCTTGGGACAGGCGTGAGTCAGGGTCCCGGTCTTGTCAAAGACAATGGTGTCGGCCACAGCCGCCGCCTCCAGAAATTTGCCGCCTTTGACGGTGATATGGGCCTTTCCGGCCTCCCGCATGGCGGAGAGCACCGCCAGGGGCATGGCCAGCTTTAGGGCGCAGGAGAAGTCCACCATCAGTACCGACAGGGCTCGGGCCGCATTCCGGGTCAGCGCAAAACTCAGCAGGCTGCCCGCAAAGGTGTAGGGCACCAGTTTGTCGGCCAGATGGGCAGCCCTGCTCTCGGCGGCCGACTTCATCTGCTCCGACTGCTCGATCATGTGGATGATTTGGTCATAGCGGCTTTGTCCGGAGGTCTGGCGGACCTCCAGCACACATTCACCCTCTTCCACCACGGTGCCGGCATAGACCGCGCCACCCGGCCGTTTGGCCACGGGGAGAGACTCTCCGGTGAGCGAGGCCTGGTTGACCGTTACTTCACCCTCCAGCACGACGCCGTCCATGGGGATGACCCCGCCGGCGTGCACTACCACGGTGTCGCCGGTCTGGATCTGGGAAACCGGGCTCAGCAGATCTCCCTGTGGGGTGCGCAGCCAGACCCGGTCTACATTGAGGGACATGCAGCGGGCCAGATCTTCCACAGATTTCTTTCTGGTCCACTCCTCCAGCAGCTCGCCTATTTCCAACAGGAACATGACCGTCCCGGCGGTTCCGAAATCCCTTCGACACGCGGAAATGGAGATGGACAGGGCGTCCAGCAATTCCACTTTGATACGCCGGCGGAACAGGCAGTGCAGTCCGCGCCGCAGGAAGGGGATCATGTGCCAAAGGATACGGACGGTTCGCAGCGGAGAAGGCAGAAACAGCGTACAGGCTGCTTTCATAAGCACCTTACCCACCAGTTTTTCCTCAAATTCCCGGTTAAGTGCTCGACTGCTGCGGGCCGGCATGGATAGATTCTTTTCTGCATCCGGCCAGGAAAAGCGGCGGATATCCTCCAGCACCGCTTGCCTGCTGCCGTCGTAGTGCAGGATGACGCAGCAGGTCCGTTCATGAACCGCTACCTGGCGTGCCCAAGCCCTGTTTTGCAGCCATGCTTCGAATAAATCGGCCTGCTTCAGGGTCATCCGTTTTTGCGCTAGCCTGATTCGGATACGCCCGTGACTTTCGTGCAGGATCATAGCGTTCATAGTTTGTCCTCCTCGTGAAAAGAGGGAGCCGCTGGCGGCTCCCTCTGCTGATATCAGGCCTCGATGTTTTCCACCTTGGCGGCGGCAGTCTCTTCCGCCTCCTTGGCGGCCCGCTCATCGTTCAGATCCCTGGCAGAAGAGAGAATGTCAGCGGCATTCTCCTGCACGGTGGTGACCGTCTCCATCACACAATCCTTCATGCGGAGTCCGGCGGCGGCAGCATGAACATACGCATTTTTTGCGTCCTTGCTGGACAGCAGCTTGATGCCGACCGAACCGAACAGCGCACCGCCAACAAAGCAAGCCAGTTTTGAATAAACGCTCATTATGATACTTCCTTTCCCTTATTTTCTCTTGTAGCCTGTAACCATGGCCATGATCATACAGATTACCGCACCCCAAGCCCAGAAACGATGCTGTTTCATCCTAAACACTCCTTTTGATTTGGGATACATTTCAGCGTTCAAACATTATAGCAAATCAAAGAATTCATGTCACGATGGAAACGGACAGTCCTGTTTCGGTTTTCGACATTTTTTTAAATTCTCCTGGTGTTGCGCCATACTGTTTTCTGAATGCCGCGCTAAACTGGCTCATGCTTTCATAGCCCACTTCCTGCGCGATTTTATAGATTGGGAGCTCTGTACAGCGGATGAGCTCGACCGCCCGCTGCATACGCAATTCTACAAACCAGCGGTGAATGGACTTGCCGCAGGTACGGTGAAATTCCACTTTCAGATATGTGGGGGACAGCGACACAATGCGGCATAAGTCCGCTATCGTGATTTTTTCTGATAAATGGTCTTTCATGTATGCCTGCGCAGCCAAGACACTGCGGTTGCCGTAAGCAGGGTCCTGTGGCGCTGCCGTATTTTCCATGGCTCCGTTTTGGGCGTCAAACAGAAGCAGAAATTGCAGCACTGTCAGAAAGCAGCATTGCCCACCGATCCTTTCTGGCAAGTGTGCCATGCAGTCAAACACGCCTTTGACCCAATCACGATTGGACAGCAATGCCAAACCATGTTGGGGCTCCAGCTTGCTTCTCAACCGCGCCGGATTCAAGTCTATGCCCAATGCCGCATAGGTTGACGCCTGCATTTGGTTGATATTCAGCGACGCCAGGACACCACGGAATCCCGTATGGACTTGTAAAGAATATGGCCCGTATGTGTTTGAGAGGATCAGTATGTGGTCTTTTTCGATGTCATGGGGCAAAGCATTTGTTCTGTATGCTGTCATCTGTCCATCCAGGCAGAAGAGTACTTCCAATGCAAATTTTGAATCGTATGTTGGAAAAGACAGATATATCTTTTCTGCTGGCGCCGGTAATGTAAACTGGCAGATGCTTATGCCGGCGGCGCCGTTGTCCCACTGCCTTTTTGCAAGCCGCTCTTTTCTGATATACTCAATAAACATATCGAACACCCATACTCGAACTGTCGTTCAACACGGCTGAACCAGAACGACGGTGATATCAACTGAATTTTCAGGATGGAACAAGGTCGCCTTTTTCCGACCGCACAGGAAGAGCGCGCCCTCTCCTTTGATCGCCCGAATTTCGCAGGACGGCAAAATATGAACGGAGTAGCTGACGATCAGGCCAGAAGAATAGACTCGTTTGAGTCTGTTCTTTCAGAAGAAGAGGGATTGCGGCTTTCCCAATCGGAAAGCCGCAATCATGGTTTTGAGGATTACGAAGGATGCTTACCACAGTTGCAATGTGTATCTCCCTTTTTGGAACTGCACGAACAGCCGTCCGGACAGCCGATACACTTCTTTCCGCTCTTCTTTGCTCTATAAACATAAAAAGCGGCGGATGCAATGATAATGACAAGAACTGCAATCAAAATGTAATCAATCATCAGGATTTCGCCCCGCTTAATGCGTATTCACGGTTCAGATCTTTTTCCGACTTTACACACAGATAAGCCAGAACAGCGGCAAAGGCAACCACGGCAATGAGGCCGGGGACAAAGCCGGCGCCAAGCGAACCCGTGGTGATCAGGGTACCGATCTGGTAGACCAGATAGCCTACGGTATAACCGGTGCCCAACTGGAGACCGATGCCGGCCCACAGCCACTTGGCGCTCTTCATCTCAGAGTTCATGGCGCCGATGGCGGCAAAGCAGGGGGGCGTATACAGGTTAAACATCAGGTAGGCCAAGGCGGCCACTTTGGTGATGGCGATAATGCCGGCCACCTCGGCGCCGGAGCCCTCAAGCATGGCCAGCTCGTCGGTGTCGATGAAGTTCTCCAGGCCCACGAAGCACACGGCCAGGGTGCCAACCACATTTTCCTTGGCGATAAAGCCGGTAACGGCGGCGGCGGCCAGCTGCCAGCTGAGGACGCCGACAATAGGTACCAGGAGGTAGGCAAAGGGCCCGGCGATGGAGGCCAGGATGGAGCTGTCGGCAGTTTCAGCCACCTGGAAACTCCAGTTGAAGGTCTGCATGATCTGCACGACGGTGTTGCACAGCAGAATGATGGTGGCGGCCTTCACGATGTAGGCCCAGCCCCGGGCGCACATGGCCTTGAAGGCGAACCAGAGAGAGGGGACTTTATACTCAGGCAGCTCGATGATAAAGAAGGACTTCCGGTTTTTGTAGCCGGCGATCTTGTTCACCAGCAGGGCGCCCAGGAAGATAAGCACGATACCGGTAAAATACATGACAAAGCTGACCCAGCCGGCATCATCAAAGAAGGCGCCTGCAAACAGGGCGATGACGGGGATCTTGGCGCCGCAGGGCATGAAGGGGGTCAGCATGGCGGTGGCCCGGCGCTCGCGCTCGTTGCGGATGGTGCGGCTGGCCATGACGCCGGGGATGGCGCAGCCGGTGCCGATGACGAAGGGGATTACCGACTTACCGGACAGGCCGACCTTCTTGAAGATGGGGTCCAGCACCACGGACACGCGGGACATGTAGCCGCAGTCCTCCAGCAGGGCAATGAGAAAATACATGATCATGACCAGGGGCAGGAAGCCGACCACCGCGCCCACGCCGCCGATGATGCCGTCAGCCAGCAGCGCGGTCAGAAGAGGATTGGCGTCGGCCAGCATTTCCGTGACGGAGCCCTGGAAGGTCTCGATCCAGGCCACCAGCGTATCTGCGATCAGGGGGCCGGCCCAAACCTGGGAGATCTGGAACACCAGGAACATGACCACTGCAAAAATGGGGATGCCCAGGAACTTGTTGGTGAGAATGGCGTCGATAGCATCCCCGGTGCCTTTTTCCTTGGTGAGGACTTTCCTCTGCTCGACCTGGGAGACTAGGGCGTTGACGAAGGCGAAGCGCTTGCGGTCCGCTGCCTCCACAACTTTCTTGTCGGTCAGGTCGATGTCGCCCTGGGAATAAGGAGCCCTCTGCGCCTTGCCGCTCAGGGCGACCGCCGCATCTACCACCGCCTTGAGGCCCTGGGCGGAGATGGACACGGTTTCCAGGACCGGGCAGCCCAGCTTGGCGGAGAGGGCGGCGGTATCAATGGAGGTCTGCTTCTTCGTATTGATATCGCTCTTGTTCAGGGCAACCACAACCGGGATGCCCAGTTCCAGCAGCTGGGTCGTAAAAAACAGGCTGCGGCTGAGGTTGGTAGCGTCCACGATGTTGATGATGGCGTCCGGATGTTCATGCCGCACATAGGAACTGGTGATGCTCTCCTCCGAGGTGAAAGGCGACATGGAGTAGGCGCCGGGAAGATCCACCGCGATCAGCTCTTCCGTCCCGCTGCAATAGGCTTTCTTGATGGGATGCTCCTTCTTTTCTACCGTCACACCGGCCCAGTTGCCCACCTTTTCGTTCCGCCCGGTGAGGGCGTTGTACATGGTGGTCTTACCGGAATTCGGGTTGCCTGTCAAGGCGATGCGCATAGATATTTCCTCCTCTTTCTGCTGTTATCCATATATTACAACACACGGCGGTTGCCTTACGCTAACTGTTGTGCACAGCAACCACCTCTTCCTTGTTCATGCCCAACATATCAGCATGAGTCGGCATCAAATCAAAATCGCCTTTGCCAGCTGATCATCAATATTATAGCGTCCGTCTTTGATGGAGACGACGCAGCCGCCCTTCAAATGAGATACCACGGTAATGGGCTCACCTTCATAGCATCCAAGAGAAAACAGAAAAGCGTTCAGCTCCTCATCATCTGTATCAATTCGCCGGACAACATATTCTTTGCCTTCCAGAGCATCTTTCAACGTCATTTTGTTCACCTGTTCTCTCATTTTGTGATCGTGGTTAGCGCAAGACAACCTCGAGGCGTTAAAAAAGGTTAGCGCATTCTAACCACGGCGTTATCAATATATCCCAATCCGCTGGGTTTGTCAAGACTTCATTGGAAAGAACCAGGTGATTTTTTTGTGAATGGGAAGCAAGTATCTTTCTGCAAAAATATGTTCTCGGATGGTTGGCTCCCACAAATGGTATCCCACCGACCTAAACGCCTTCGCAAAAAGGCGCGGACAATCGATCGGCTGTCCGCGCCCCGGCACCCGCCGGGGCGCTCAGCGTGTCGAAAAACTTCGACACGCTTCTCAAAAATGCAAGCATTTTTTCGAGGGGATGCAGGCCGCTGCGCGCACTTCGTCGGGTCAAAGTCCGCA
>JAHAEW010000116.1 GCA_018374635.1 Clostridiales bacterium | reverse complement strand
GGCTTCAACGACAGATTAGCTCGGCTGTCGTGACAAAACAATCCGGCTATGCGACAAAACAGACCGGCTATTTCTGGACAAAACAGCTTGGCCTTAACAGGAAAGGATTCTATACTTGGTAATTCAGTATTTTCTATATTCGTCTTTTCTGAGTCTTTCTTTATTTGCGTTGGCTTCTCCGGCGACGTGAAGGCCGTGGACGGTTTTCCCGCCGTCGGGTTTTCCGACGACGGATCAGCCGCAGACGGCCCCTTCGGCGGCAGCTCCTGTGGAGTGGGCCGCTCCCGGATGATGTACTCATTGGAGCTGAACTTCCCGTCACGGTCCGTGGTCTGGCGGCGCTGGACATATCCGGCCCGTTCCAGCTCCACCACGGCTGCCCGGATGGCGTCCTTTCCCTCCAGGCTGATGCGGGCCAGGCCGGAGAGGGTGTAGTCCCAATCCTCCGGCAGTGAGAGCATGAGGGAGAGGAGCCCCTTTGCCTTGAGGGAGAGCCTCCGGTCCCGCAGGTGGTAGTTGCTCATCACAGTATAGTTCTGGGTACGCTCCACGCGAAAAACTGCCATAGTCACTCAACTCCTGATTTCATGATTATTGCGGTCCTTGGCCGTTCTGCTGAATCTCGGGATAATCTGTTGGGGAAAAATGAGGCGCGGGCAACCTGTTGGTTGCCCGCGCCTTGCGGGAATTTATGAGGTTCGGCGTCGGGTGTTCCGCTGTAGCTTGGCTAAAAGAGACATATGTATACCCATCAACATCCTCCCATCATCCCCTTTGCCAATGGCAAGAACGACTATGATAGGAGTGAACGGCTACATGGTTCAATACGCTGATCCTCTATTTTATAAATATCATCACACAATTCCAAGATATCACTATTATTATGACTTGTTAGTAAGATTGTTTTTTCCTTTTGTTTCAGTTCTCTAACTAGTTTGCGCATTTGTTGATGAGACTCTGAATCCAAAGCATTAAACGGTTCGTCAAATAATAGAATATCCTGATCCTCCATTATGGCCTGTGCAATTCCCAGCTTTTGCTTCATTCCAAGAGAATAGTTTTTCACAGGTGTACTATTCGTTGGATCGAGTCCAACCAGTTTCATAGCATCTTTTATATCATCCTCAGAAATAATGCCTCTTATATCTGAGAGCATCTTCAGATTTTTAAATCCAGAGAAGAGTTTCACAAAGCCGGGAGAATCAATAAAAATTCCCATATCAGGAGGAAAATCAAAGTCTTTTCCAATCTCTTTGCCACGGATAAGTATATGCCCTTCATCAACATGGTAAATACCCGAGATCATCTTGAACAGTACAGACTTTCCTATTCCATTTGCACCAACAATGCCGACAACACTACCTTTCTCAATTGACAAACTGGCATTAGAAAACAACACATTATTTCCGAATCTTTTAGAAACGTTGTCAATGACAATCTGCGGCATAACAAATTCACCTCAGCAGAAATTTTTTCACACTCACGTTTAGTAATTGATGCAGAATGAGAATAGCTACAAAAAGCACCAAGGCTGCACTGATAAATGAAGCTGCCAGATCAGGAGTAAGATATTGTATCCTCACCCACGCTGATAAACCAAACGGATAAAACGGAATATTCCATATTGCAGAGATAAGATAAAGGAAAAAGAGCAGTAGGAATGAAAAAACGGAATTTTTAGAAAGAAAATACACATTGAAAAATAGTAATATACTCATGTAAATTTCTAAAAATGTAATTAAAGGAAGAACGCAAACAATAAGATTATCTCCATAGATGGTCATGCCTTGTCCTTGCAGAGGAGAGGAAAAAAAATATGCCAAAGAGGTTACTATTTGCAAAACTACAAACAGAGCTTCTACAAGCAGAGCTGCATACTCTATGGTCTTTTTCCATTCTGAACACTTATATAGGCGCACTCTAAAATATGAATCACGTTCGATAGATGCTGAGAATGAAAAGGAAATAAGATATATTGGAGCCAATCTCAATATTACATATCTTAAAAACTCTGGAATATTGAGCCCATCTAACCTATAACCATCAAATAGGGAAAGGAGCACCTCTAAGTATGATATAGACGGCATCGTTATCGACGAGAAAATACACGCTATCGAAAAAACACAAAAACATGCAATCGCCTGTTTTTGTGTGACAGATGAAAAAAAGCTCCACTTCACGACAGCGTATTTATTTACCATGATTTTGCTTTCCACCACCTTTTGCACACAAAGGAAAGGACAAGTATGGTTATGACAAGCATGACTACTATTGATCCTGGGAAGAGATCTGTTGTAATCGCATTAGACAATAACACATAATTACTAATAAAAAAGGGCTCAAGGTTCCACATGGCAGAACGTTGCACTCCAAAGAAAATGATAAGGTACAAAACTACAAGAGATGCTACTCTAATCTTTCTAGGAAAGTAGATTAGGATTACTCCAACTATGGACGAAACACAGACAAGGCCCAACAGATAATTTAATAAAACCAAGCAGACAGCAACATAAGGTGAACTGAACCTACTACTAAATAATTGAAGTATCTCGTCAAAATACGCATAGCCGGTAAGGTATGTTCCAGTAGTTCCCATTAGCCCAACACCCATCAAGAATGTAAGGAGGATGTGAAAGAACAATATCATTACAAGAGAAAGCGACAATGTCAAAATTCTAGCTTTGAGGTAAGAAGAAAATTTTTGTTCTCTTGATAATATTGATATTGAAGGAGCCCAGTCAAGCCGTAGTAAGAAAATAAAAAGCAGGGGAAATAGAATCAGCAAGAAATAGTATTGGTTAGAAAAGCTCACAAGAAAGAACTCTGCTATATTGAGGTTATACAGCTTAGCCGCAACTAGATTGGGCCAATTGCTGACTATATAAATCATCCCAGCGAAGAGGAGCCACCATACCGATAGGTTCCTGCTTGTATCACTCAAACAATATCTAAACATTTTTTGTTTCCTTTATTCGATTTAAGAACATTGTACACCAGTGTTATTATACATATTATTGCCAACACGGCCGGTCCAACCAACAGATCTGAGGGTTTTGTTGCACCTGGGGCCATTCTCGCAATAAAAAACGACGTAGCTATACTATAAGACGGCATTCCCAGAATAGACATAATATAGTTTTCTAAAAGTGAATAAATAAATGGTCCTGTTAATGCGAGGAAAGAATTTTTGCTCCATAAAGCTAAGAGAAACCCGAAGCTAAAATATAGACCTGCAAGAACCATTCTCCACAAAGACAAGAAAAACGCATAGACCAGTGGCGCTTGTACTAAAATATCTCCCCAAAGTTTTGAGCCAATTATTGATCCATACAGGGTTGGATATGCCGGAGAAATGATTTTTTCTGCAAAAACCGCACTTAGGAAAGAGGACAAAAAAATCATAGCAGAAATTGCAATCAATGCTCCCAAATACCGATACAACAGATATCGGCCAAGTGGGGCACGGTTGGGCACATATTTTAAGAAACCATTTTTTCGTTCTGAACAAATCTCCCAACAAAACGGAATCGTACATAGCAATGGATACAATAGTGTAAATAGATCCTGAGCGTGCAACCACATCTCTATTGGATAATATATAGAAGTAGTTAATGAAATCGAGATGACTGCCGCAAACGACAATACGATTCCTGCAATTGTCGTTACCAAGAGCATAGCCAGATTCCTTTTGAATAGCCTGCCAAACATCGGATGATCCCTCTTTCAATTTGCCTAATTTTTACTTTATTTTGCCGCCTACCCGATCGTTTCTACTTACTACTTATCTCTGTATTTGGGATAACCCGGGTGAGTTTTGAGTAGATACCTCAGTTGGTATCCCACCTACCATCGACCACGACATCCACAAAAGTAAGAAGATCACTGGAGAACTCAATTTTGATGGTGTGACCCTCGTACATTTTAGGCTTACCGACGAGGTAACACTCATTGTTAGTGGTGCTGACATCTCTCGTCCACGGGCCAGCGAGTTCAATTTCGTCATCCCACTGGCGAGCATCTACCTCGTAACCGCCGCCCACCATCGCATCATAGAGATAGGCGGAAGAACCAGGAGCTTCCTTAGTGCCGACCCCCGCGCCAAACCGGTTTGTGTTGTTGGGTGGGAGAAGACAGAAGGCACTGAGACCGGAGGTAGCAAACGCTGCGGTGCACATCATCATTGCCAAAAGAAGAGACACGCCAAGGAAACGAACAACTTTCTTGTGTTCCATAATGTACCTCCTTAGTGTGGGTAGGCGACAAAATAAAGTAAAAATTTCCATATTCATTTTTATTTATGTTTATTGTACTACGATTTGCACAATATTTCAATATATTGTGTGAAATATGACATATTCAAAAAGTCCATTAACAAAGTAAATTTACTCATAGGAAAGGGCCCCGTACCACTTCAATGGTGCGAGGCCCTGATGTTACTCCCCGTAGTAGGTCGGCCTTGCTATTTCGGTAAAACTGGAGGCACCAGTAATAACCACATTGTCCTGGCTGAACGCGCAGTGGACAATGAGCAGCTCTCCGTTCTCATCCCTGCCGCCCACAATACCCACGTGCTCGTCGCCTGGGTAGAAGACCAGATCCCCAGGGAGGGCCTCATCCCAGGAGATTTCCGCACAGTAATTGTGCTGCATGGTGGCTCCACCCCCGTGGCCTATGATGTACTCGCCGCCTGTCACATTGTAGAATACCCAATCGACGAATCCACTGCAATCCATCCCGTAGGGCCGGTAGGTCCCGGTAGTGGAGCTGCCTGCCGCAGTGACCTTCTGAATGGTGCCCCATCGCTCGTCCCAGCCTAAAACCAGGGACTTGCCGCCCCAGAAGTAGTTCACCTTGCCCACCAGGGAACAGGCGGTTTCCACCACAGCCCGCCGCTCTGGAGACAGATCCTCCGGGAGCGCGGCCAGCAGGGCCTTGGCGTCCGGGTCGGAGATCGTCAAGTCGCCCGCCAGTGCGGCCAGGAGATCCCGGTTTTCCAGAAGCTCGTCCAGCGCCTCATTTTGGTCATCGGTGAATTGATAGAACACCCGCATATCGTCCGGCGTCCTTGGGGTGATGGTGATGTGCAGGATGGACTCCGTCCATCCGCTGTCCTCTCCAGTTCCTGTGTGTTCTATGGTCTCCACCTGGGTAGTGAGCTTCGTCATATCCCAGAACACCGTCCGCAGCCGTTCCACCCGCTCCGGGTCCAGTACCGCCACGTCCACGCCGTCCTCCGCTCCGGCTGTCCGGGCGGCGAACACGGCCAGCACCTCCGGCCAGCCAGGAGGCTGGCCATGCACCTCCACGCTGTCATACGTCCCGCCAGCCTGCAGCTCCTCCAGCCGGTCCACCAGTTCACGGTTGAGCTGGGCCACGGCCGCCGATGGGGAGACGGCGTCCGGGGCGTTCCCGCCGTCCGCGAAAAAGATGCCGAAGGGTGAGACGATCAGGATTCCGACCAGGCACACCACGACTACGAGCGCAAGAACGACCCCGCCGCCCGCCGCGAGGGCGGAGAGCAACGCCTGAGCGGCGGCAATGACGGCCTTGGCCGCTGCCACGGCGGATCTGGCTGCTGCTTTGGCAGTTACAGCCGCTGTCTGGGCCGTGGCGCGGACCGCCTGGGCGGTGTGCCGGGTGAGGTCTGCGGCGGCCCGCATGGTTCCGGGGGCGGCTCTTGCCGTCCGCTCCGCCGTTTTAGCCGCCTGACCCGCCGTCTTGATGGTCCGCCTGGAGGTGTGCTCCGCGGTCTTTACCGCGCCGCGCGGAAGGCGCAGAGCTCTCTTTGACGCGGGCAGGCCCTTCCCTGGAACGGTATGTCCTTGAGACGTCCGGCTCGCAGGCGCTCCTGATGCGGAGGCTGGGCGCGGTGAAGCGCAGCTGTTCCTCCCAGCTTTCCCACCAGCTTTGTGAGACGAAGCCACTCTGCCGTCACTCTGAGGCGCGGATTTGACCTCTGGCCGACCACGCCGCTGTACCAGATCCCTGGCCGCGATCCGGCCCTGTTCCCGCACAGCCACCTGCCCAGCTTGGGAGGGCGGTTCAGTGGGAGGGGCGGATTCCCCTTGGAGATAGGTTCCCTTCGTTTTGACGGCAGGCTTGGAGGCCGTCTGTGCGGGCTGTCCTTGCGCCGGAGTGGCCGAAGAGGGCCTGACTGCCTCCCGTGTCTTGATTCGTGGCCGCTGTTCGGCAGAGAGGTGCGCTGGGGTGTCCTCTGCCGGGGCAGGCGGCTCATTTGGGGCAACGTCGACGGAGGACCCGTAGAGCTTCTTTTTGCCCTTTCCAAGCAGCCGTTCCACACGGTGCTCCGCCTGGCGCACTCCACTGGCCGCGGCATCCTCAATCTGGTCGCCGCCATAGCGGTCTGCCTGGCCGCCCTGGGCGGTATCCCGGAGCTGCCCCCTCAGCCGCTCGACGCCGTCCTCCAGCCCGCGCCGGGCCAGCTCCTTGGGCGACGCCTGTATCTTCTCCTTGAGCTGCTTCTGTACCGTGGGTTTTTCTTTTATCGTTTGAATGGAGTATCACCTCCCGCGAAGAGGGGGCAGGGCCCAGGAGGGCCCCGCCCCTTCTACATTATACCGCCGCATCTGCTTCGGAGGGCTTCGTACTCATGAGCCGGTAGAGGTTATTCTTGGGGAAATGGTCCATAAAGGGCACGATGGCGCTGCCGCACTTGATGAGCCCCCGGCCAAAGTCCACATTGGTGATGTAGGAAAGCTGGTTGTCCGAGATATTGAGCAGGCGGGCCAGCTCGGCCCGGTCTGTGCTCGCCTGGTTGAGCATGACCAGGAATTCGCTGTTGGCCAGCATGGTGCGGGCCGTATGGGACTGGAGCAGGTCGTCCACATTCTGGGTCAGGCCGGTGCAGCAGGCCCCGTACTTCCGTACCCGCTTCCAGAGGGTGAAGAGGAAGTTGGCGCTGTACTCATGCTGAAACAGCAAGTGGGCTAAACTATAGACGCCTTACCGCCTCGCGGCGGCGGGTTTTCCATAGCTCGCCCCCGAACCGTACTTACACCTCTCGATGTATACGGCTCT
>JAHAEW010000115.1 GCA_018374635.1 Clostridiales bacterium | reverse complement strand
ACTTGGCTGGATGTCAGGAGCTTTGGACAGGTATTTGCCTTTTCCGGCAGTGAAAAAAAGGGAGAAGGCGTATCCGTTGGCGTAAGGGGGCCGGTGTCCATCCACCAGGCGGTCAGTCTTTCCCCAGTAGAAATCCGGTCACTTCAAATCACCAAAAGTGTCAACGGCGCTCCCAGCGAAAAGCGCTCGTCCGACACCATGGGCATGAAGCATTTTGTTCGCTTCGGCCTTTATCTCATTAAGGGCGCCATCAATGTTCAGCTGGCGGAAAAGACAGGCTTTTCCGAGGATGATGCAGATCTTTTGAAGGAATGCCTTCGGACGCTGTTTTGCAACGATGCGTCCTCTGCCCGTCCAGAGGGCTCCATGGAGGTGGAGAAGGTCTATTGGTTCCGCCACAGCTGCAAGGATGGACAGTATTCTTCTGCAAAAGTACATCGGAGCCTCCAGGTCACACTGAAAGAAGAAGGAAAAATGCCAGAATCCGTGGAGGATTATGACATCCGCCTCGTACCTCTGGAGGGACTGGAGGCAGAAGCGATGGATGGCGTATGAGCGGCTACTGTGAGGAGGACTTCCTCCAGCTGTCCGGCCTGCAGCACTTTGCCTTCTGCCGCCGCCAGTGGGCGCTTATCCACATCGAGCAGCAGTGGAAAGAAAATCTGCGCACGGTAGAGGGCGATTTGTTCCACCGCCGGGCCCATGATGATCAGGCACGGGAGCGCCGGGGAGATGTTCTGATCCTGCGGGGGCTGTCTGTGGCCTCCCCCACCCTGGGGATCTCCGGAACGTGTGATGTGGTGGAGTTCCGCGCAGACCCTGGCGGGGTCCCCCTCCAGGGGGAAGAGGGTTTGTGGGTTCCCTTTCCCATAGAGTACAAGCGGGGCGCGCCCAAGTCCCACCGGGCCGACGAACTGCAGCTGTGCGCCCAGGCCATGTGCCTGGAGGAGATGCTCTGCTGTGCCGTTCCGGAGGGGGCCCTATTCTACGGTGAGACCCGGCGGCGGACGTCGGTGCCCTTTTCCGCAGAGCTGCGGGAAGAGGTGCGGGTGATGTTGGAGGAGATGCACCAGCTCTACCGCCGGGGACACACGCCCAGGGGCCGGCGCTCCAAGTCCTGTAATGCCTGCTCTCTGCAGGAGCTCTGCCTGCCCGCCCTGATGAAGGGGAACGACGTGGACGCCTATCTGCGTCAGGCCATGGAGGTGGGACTATGAGACATCTGCTCAACACCTTGTTTGTGACCTCGGAGGACATCTACCTCTCCCTGGATGGGGAAAATGTGGTGGCCAGTCGGGAAAAGGCCCCAGTGGCCCGCTATCCTCTTCATACCCTGTCCGCCATTCTCACTTTTGCCTATCCCGGCGCCTCTCCCTCCCTAATGGGCGCCTGTGCCCAGCGTGGGATCTCCCTGTCCTTCTGTACGCCCCAGGGGAAATTCCTGGCCCGGGTCACCGGTGAGGCCAACGGAAATGTGCTGCTGCGCCGCACCCAGTACCGGGCGGCAGACGACCCGGCGCAGAGCTGCGCCATCGCCCGATCAATGGTGTTCGGAAAGGTCCACAACGCCCGCTGGAGCATCGAGCGCACCCGCCGGGACCATGGCCTCCGGGTGGATGACCAGCGGCTGGGGGAGGTGTCCGCCCAGCTGAAGGCCCTGCTGCCCCAGCTTTTGCGGGAGACAGAGCTGGACAGCCTTCGGGGACTGGAGGGCGCCGGCGCTACTGCCTATTTCGGCGTATTCGATCAGCTGATCCTGGGGGACCGGTCTGTGTTTTGCTTTGAGACCCGCAGCCGCCGGCCGCCCCTGGACCCGGTAAATGCCCTGCTCTCCTTTGCATACAGCCTGCTGTCCCATGACTGTACCTGGGCCCTGGAGAGTGTAGGCCTCGACTCTTATGTGGGCTTTCTCCATCGGGATCGACCGGGCCGCAGCTCTCTGGCGTTGGACCTGATGGAAGAATTTCGCCCTTGCATCGCAGACCGTTTTGTTTTGACCTGTATCAACAACCGCATTTTTCAGGCATCGGATTTTACCTATCGCGAAAGTGGTGGTGTGCTGCTCAGCGAGAGTGGACGACGTACCTTTCTCCAACGTTGGCAGGAGCGCAAAAAAGATAGCCTGACTCATCCTTTTCTGGGCGAGAAAGTGCCGTGGGGATTAGTACCTTACCTCCAGGCTCTGCTTCTGGCTCGATATCTCAGAGGCGACCTGGATGCCTATTCACCCTTTCTGTGGAAGTGAGGTTGCTATGCTGGTACTGATCACATACGATGTCAATACAGAGGATGCCGCCGGACGCAGACGTCTGCGCCAAATCGCCAGGCAGTGTGTCAACTATGGACAGCGGGTCCAGTGCTCGGTATTTGAATGTCTGCTGGATGCGTCTCAATGTAAACTGCTGCAGGCAAAGTTGCTTTCCATTATGAATCAGGAAAAAGACAGCCTGCGCTTTTATTACCTCGGGAAACGATATGAGAACAAGATTGAGCACTTTGGCTGTAAATCCTCTTATCTACCGGAAGAACCGTTGATTCTATAATGGTGCGAAGGGACAGCGGTCACATATTGCCCGGGAGGTTCGCACCAAACTGGTTCCTCTTTTTTGCAGAATAGCAAAGGTATTATTTGATAATTTTTAATAAAATAAGCTAAGCTTTATCTAAATTTTACAAACTTGCAGGTATGTATTTATGCATATCTGCTGTCGCTCCCCCCACGGGGAGCGTGGATTGAAATCCTACGCATCCCTGGTTGAGCGGCAGAGCTTGGGGTCGCTCCCCCCACGGGGAGCGTGGATTGAAATCCCGACGCCTCGGTAGTATGTTGGGTAAGCAATCGTCGCTCCCCCCACGGGGAGCGTGGATTGAAATCCTTATCCGTCATGTCAATGGAGGAAGAACCGGAAGTCGCTCCCCCCACGGGGAGCGTGGATTGAAATACTCCCCCAACTCCGGCATGCAGTGGGACGGCCTGTCGCTCCCCCCACGGGGAGCGTGGATTGAAATGCCAATTATAAGGCCCACGGCTGGAATGGCGACGTCGCTCCCCCCACGGGGAGCGTGGATTGAAATAAACGAAATCACCCTTTCGCAACAAGCTCTATAAGTCGCTCCCCCCACGGGGAGCGTGGATTGAAATGTGGGGATCTATCTCTCCTCCAGCAGAATGCCGTAGTCGCTCCCCCCACGGGGAGCGTGGATTGAAATACCATGGCACCGGCACGGCGGACACTGTTATATGTCGCTCCCCCCACGGGGAGCGTGGATTGAAATAAGCAGGCGGAAAGCAGAGAACGGGAAACGTGGAGGTCGCTCCCCCCACGGGGAGCGTGGATTGAAATACCAGCACCGCGGCGTATCAGACGTGGCGCTTGCAGTCGCTCCCCCCACGGGGAGCGTGGATTGAAATAAGCGGATCGCGGTAGTACGCCTCATGGAGGGGCGTCGCTCCCCCCACGGGGAGCGTGGATTGAAATGGAGACGATTCTCCGGCGCCTCCCCCGTATGCCCGTCGCTCCCCCCACGGGGAGCGTGGATTGAAATGCTGACTATGAGAACATCAAGGATCAGCTGACTGGTCGCTCCCCCCACGGGGAGCGTGGATTGAAATAAAAAATAGCGGCCCATGTGGCCGCTTATACACAGGGTCGCTCCCCCCACGGGGAGCGTGGATTGAAATGGCGGCCTTGCCGCCAAGGGGCCCCGCCCGCCGAAGGTCGCTCCCCCCACGGGGAGCGTGGATTGAAATACCGGCCCATGTTTCCGCGGCGGTAAAGGCGCTGTCGCTCCCCCCACGGGGAGCGTGGATTGAAATGCTGTTTGGGAGAACGTACCAGGAGCCTTTAGTTCGTCGCTCCCCCCACGGGGAGCGTGGATTGAAATAAGCTGTTCTATCGGACGAAGCCGGAAGGCGGAGTCGCTCCCCCCACGGGGAGCGTGGATTGAAATCGCAGCGGGCATCCCCCAGCTGGCAACGGGCGCAGGTCGCTCCCCCCACGGGGAGCGTGGATTGAAATGGCTATCGTAGCGTTGGCATCGCTGACGTGTACGGTCGCTCCCCCCACGGGGAGCGTGGATTGAAATCTGGTTGTGGACCATGTCAAAGGCTCCGCCATAGCTGTCGCTCCCCCCACGGGGAGCGTGGATTGAAATCAACATTTACTTGCAGACATCATAAAAATGTGCCGTCGCTCCCCCCACGGGGAGCGTGGATTGAAATGCAATCGGCGCAAGTGCCAAGGTGGACAACCAGGGTCGCTCCCCCCACGGGGAGCGTGGATTGAAATCCGATGTTGTCCTCTGCAATCTCGAAGCACCCCTGTCGCTCCCCCCACGGGGAGCGTGGATTGAAATGTCGTATATTGGCGCGTGCGCCCGGCTTAACCGGTCGCTCCCCCCACGGGGAGCGTGGTCGGAGCGGCGCGGCATCCGCAGCACCGCTCCAATTTTTCGATGCCCCCCCAGCCAGCGAATATCCCGCCCAGTGGAATGGATTATAAAAAAGGACCTGTAACCAATGCAGTTACAGGCCCTTGCTCTGGCACGCCCGAAGGGACTCGAACCCCCAACCCTCAGAACCGGAATCTGATGCGCTATCCAATTGCGCTACGGACGCATATAAACTTCTTTAAGTACCCGATTATTATAGCAGGCTTTCCTCATTTTGTAAAGGGCTCTTTGCGGATTTCTTTCCAGCTTCCTCTTGCAAGTTTTGGGATTCTCCGTTAAAGTAGAGAAAAAGGAGTGAAACAACATGATCTTTCTCTGCTACCCCAAGTGTACCACCTGCCAAAAAGCAAAGGCCTGGCTGGACGCCCATGGCATTTCCTACACCCTGCGGGATATTAAGCTGGACAATCCCGCCCTCGGTGAACTGAAAGACTGGCACAGCCGCAGCGGCCTGCCGCTCAAACGCTTTTTCAACACCAGCGGCCTCCAGTACCGGGCCCTAGAACTCAAGGACCGGCTCCCCTCCATGCCGGAGGAAGAGCAATACGCTCTGCTTGCCTCGGACGGAATGCTGGTCAAACGTCCCATGCTTATCGCGGAAGACTTTGTTCTGGTGGGCTTCAAGGCTGCCGACTGGGCCGGCCGGCTCGGGATCCAGGAATAACAGACCGGCGCACGAAAAATCTTTCGTGCGCCGGTTTTCTCTCGATCAATGCAGCGCCGCGTCACAGTAGGCACAGCACTCCACGCCGCCGTTCTCCTTGACCAGAGGGGGCAGATAGGGGTCGGTCTGGGTGATGCAGCGGGGATTGGAACAGACCGGAGTCGTGCCGATCTCCACCGCCTCCGGCTTGATGCGGGGCTGATTGGCCAGATCTGCCAGCAGGGCCATACGGGAGAACATGCCGTACCGGGCTTGCTCAAAATAGGCCGCGCGGGGATCATCGTCCACGTCCAGGGCAATCTCATCCACACGGGGCAGGGGATGCATGACCAGCATATTCTTGCGGGCCCGCTCCAACTTGCGCTTGGTCAGGACATAGATCCCCTTGTTGCGCTCATACTCCAAGGGGTCCACAAAACGCTCCCGCTGAATACGGGTCATATACAGGACATCCAGCTGGGGAATCACATTCTCCAGACCGGTGACCTCTACGCTCCAGAGGTTCTTCTCCTTTATGAAGGCACGGATATATTCCGGGATGGCCAGCTCACGGGGCGAGATGAGGTAGAATTTCACATTGTCAAACTTGGCCAGCGCCTTGATGAGGGAGTGGACTGTACGGCCATTCTTCAGGTCGCCGCACAGACCGATGGAAATGCCGTCCACACCACCCAGCATCCGGGTAATCGTGGTCAGATCGGTGGTGGTCTGGGTGGGATGCATGTGTCCGCCATCGCCTGCATTGATGACAGGTACATCGGAATACAGGGAAGCGGCTTTCGCCGCACCCTCCCGGGGGTTGCGCATGATGACCACGTCGGCATAGCCGGACACCATCTTGATGGTGTCCTTCAGGCACTCGCCCTTTGCCACCGAGGAGGATTTTGGATCGGCAAAGCCAAACACCGTTCCGCCCACCCGAAGCATGGCGGTCTGGAAGGAAAAGTTGGTTCGGGTAGAAGGCTCAAAAAAAAGTGTGGAGGCCACACGGCCCCGACACACATCCATAAAATCGGCGGGGTGGTCAATAATAGCGCTGGTGCTCTTGTACAGCGCTTCCCACTCCGCCCGAGACAGATCCCCAAAATCGATCAGATGCCGCATACCATCTTCTCCATTCCTTGTCGTATTTTTTCGTATTATCTTACCACATTTTAAGGGACTCGACAAGAATTTCACGCTATTTTCTCTCTTGCCATTTTACCAGAATATCGCCCGTATTTTTTTCTTCCGCCCGGTCATGCTAGACAAAACAGGCCGGAGGAGGAATTCGCCGTGGAATGGTTCTGGTATTTTGTGATTTACAGCTTTCTTGGATTCTGTCTGGAAGTGCTTTTTGCACGGGTGACACAGCAGTCCAAACGGGACCGAAAGTGCTTTCTTTTCCTTCCCCTCTGCCCAGTCTATGGTCTGGGGGCACTGTGGATCCTAGCGCTCCCAGCTCCGGTGCGTGACCATCCCATCCTACTGTTTTTGGGTTCCGCTCTGGCGGCAACCGGGGCGGAGTATGCCATGTCGCTCTTCTATGAGCGGCTGACCGGCGTGCATTTTTGGGATTACCGGCATCTGCCCTTCCACCTCCACGGTCGGGTATGCCTGCTCTTTTCCGTTTTCTGGGGGATCCTCGGTGTGGGAGCCATCCATGTTCTTCATCCTGCGGTCATCCGGTTCACTGCGCAGCTCCCCCCCTTTCTATGGCTCTTTGCCGCATGCCTGCTTCTGCTGGACGGGTCCGTTACACTGGTTCTCCTGCGGCGTACCCACAGCACGGATATCCTATGCTGGTATCGCCGGATTCCCCGCTTCCCTTTACGGGACTCATAACGCGGGGAGAGGGACGGTAATTCCGTCCCTCTCAGCCTGTCGAAAAAGTCCAGCAAAAGCTGGGGTTTTACGTTTGTAAGAGGTAAAATAGAAGCAGGTGGTGAGAAAGATGCTGGAACGCGGGAAG
>JAHAEW010000012.1 GCA_018374635.1 Clostridiales bacterium | reverse complement strand
GGCCGAGCCGGCATAGGCGTCCCGCAGCCAGTAGTACCACGCGGCGCCAGAGCCCGGGTTGCTGGAATAGTTGGAATTGGCGACGCAGGAGGCCGTCACGGTGGCGATGCGGCTGTTGTTGTCGCTGAAGATCGCCAGCTTGCTGCCGCAGACGTGGTCGCCGCTCAGGCCGACCTCAGTGCAGGACAGGGGGAAGATCTTGTCCGTGCAGGTCTCCGTCCCGCCGCCGTCTGTGGAGCTCTTGCCGACCGTGATGGTGGTGTTCAGCAGAGCCGCCCGCTCGTTGGCGGTGAAGGCGTTCAGAAAACCGGCGAGGCCACTGTACGGGTTGACGCCGTTCCAGACGTGGGAGGAGTCCGGCGTCTGGTCTGCGGAGTGCTGTGCGGTGTACCACTGGCCGGCAGCCGCGGGGCTGTTGAGCCACTGGCGCAGGTTCGAGTAGATGTAGCGGTTGTTGCCGTAGCCGCGGCGGTCGCTGTTGCCGTTACTCGGTTCTGTTGCGTCGAAGCACAGCATCTTGATGATCTGGTTGGTCACGAGCGTGACGCTGTTGGAGGGGTAGCCTGCGTGGTTCTTATCGGCCACGATCCAGACGATCGGGCTGCCGTACAGGCTGCCGAACTTGACCTTCGACTTGTTTGCGAGGTTGCTCAGTTTTTGGGCCATGAGTTGTGTCTCCTTTCGGTGATGGTTTGAGCTCCGGGAAATAGCTGAAGAAATAGGCGTCCATGTTCTGCCGCAGGTGGTAGGTGTTGCCGTGTGAGATGTGGCCCGTCCAGCTCGCGTAGGATTGCACGACGCTGTCGAGTGTCATCTTGCCGGAGTCCACCAGCCCGCGGAACTTGCGGATCTTGCGCTTCATGTTGTCGATACTCTTGGCTCGCACTTTTCTCACGACCTTGCCGGTCTGCGTGAGGTAGGTGTGAAAACCGAGGAAGTCGATGCCGTTCTTCAACGGGAGGATCTGCGTCTTGCCGTTCAGCCGAAGGCCGAGCGGCTTGATGTACGCCTCGATCTCCTTGAGTATCTGCCGGAGCAGCAGCTTGTCGCTGTGGATGATGTAGAAGTCGTCCATGTACCTGCCATATACGAGGCCGCGGTCATCCCTCAGCCAGTGGTCGAAGGCGTCCAGATAGAGCAGCGCGAGCAGTTGGCTCGACTGGTTGCCGATCGGGATGCCGGGGTCTGGTGTGCTGTCGATTATGAGCCACAGCAGCCACTCAGCGAAGTCGATCAGCTCTGGATCCTTCAGCCACTTCAGGGCCCGGCAGGCCGTCTCGTAACAGTAGGAATGGAGCAGGGTGTAAAAGAACTTTGAAAAATCGCCCTTCAGTACCCAGCCGTCGGCGTAGTCCCACTCGTTCATCGGCCGAGGCGGCAGGCCGGCAGCCTTGCGGGCTGCTTCGTCTGCTGCCTTTCGGCTGAAGAAATAGTGGCGCATGGCCGCAGCCAGACGGTCGAGGCCGTCGTGGGTGCCTTTGCCGATCTGGCCGGCGTAGTTGTCCCGGATGAAACGCCGGGAGAACGCCGGCTCGAGGACGTTGTCGCAGAGCGAGTGCTGGACGACTTTGCCCTCGAAGTCGATGGCGAGGACGAGCCGTTCCTTGGGCTCGTACACCTTGAAGGGGTAGTAGGGCCCGAAGGAATAGTCGCGCCGCTGGAGCCTCTCAGAGAGGGCGACGGTGCGCTCGATGGCCTCCATGCGGTAGCGCATGGCGGTCGGGTTGTCGCGCTTTCCGCAGCGGGTTTTGCGGTATGCTTTGTAGAGCGCGATGGTGCTGTTTACGATATTCTCCATTGAAAAGTCTCCCCGCCGTGTATAGCTCCGGCCACGCTTTGCGTGCGCCGCCGGGGGCATCGGCGGTCTTGTGTTTACCCATGACCGGGCCGGTCAGACGGCCGCGGCTGCGGGAGGGATATGCCTTCCTTGGATGATGGGGCACAGTGTTCGCCGTCCGTCTCCGGGCGGTTAATAAGTCGGGCGATCCATCGAAGCGGGGCGCAGGCCGTTGTTGCCGTTGTAGGCGTTGTTCCTGTTCAGAGTGCCATCGGTGTTGACGTTGCGGGCGTTGTTGGCCGAGCCGGCACGAAAAAACAAGGCATACCCCGAGGGCCGCCTCACTGGTGACGCTTCTGCGCGTCCAGCTTGGCGGCCCTCTCTTTATCGGTTTTGTACCATTTGGCGGTCTGGTTCTTCACGCCGTCCGCCATCTTCGCCCAGTATGCAAAGGCGTCATCGCTGAAGCCGCTGAGGATCTCATGCGCGAGCTCGATGTGGTGGATCAGCTTTCGGCAGTTGCGAAGCGCCGACCGCTGCGCGCGATACCTGAGCTCACGCTCCTCGGGATCCGTCAGGAGCAGATCGTTGGCCTCCATCAGATCGGCGACGAGGTCGCTGGCCTCGTTCATCATCCTCTGCGCCAGACCGAGCCGCTCCTTCTTCGGGAAAACGGCCGGGTTTCTGGTCTTGATGTAGGTGTGTTTCTCGAGCTCCTTGGCGTCCGTGATGACCTGCATCTCGGGCAGTTTGTCACGGCCGAAGGGCGGGCGGCCTACATTGGCCCGCTCGTATGGCCGCGAGTGTCCGTTGCTTGCCGTAGTATCTCACCTCCTCGCCTTTGATTGTGACGCGGGCGCTGCTGCCGTCGTAGGTTTTGCCCTGAATGACGATGACGCCGTCCTCCCGCTTGCAGCAGGAGCAGGGCAGGGCCAGCTCGACGAACAGGTGCGCGATGATGCAGGAGGCTTCGGCCGGTGGGATTGGGGTGTAGTTGTAGCAGTTTCCCATCAGCACTCGAGCCTTTGAAGTGAAGCGTTCCAGACGCCAGACTTCAGCGTGATGCCTGTTAAGTCTGCGAACGTGATCTGGAACGGGTTGCTTGTGATGTCGCTGAAAACGGCGTCCCACAGCGTTGCGATCTTGCTGGTGTTCTGGCCGACCGCGTTGCTCAGGTCGTTGGCCGATGCCTCGGCAGCCTGCGCGATTGCGATGGCCTGCCGGGCGAGTGCCAGAGCCTCCTCGGCCGTAGCCTGCGCGCCGAGGGCGATGGCCTTGTAGGTCTCGTAGTCCTCTTTGGTGGCGTAGGCGTCGGCGGGGATGTAGGCGGTCACGTTGGTGGCCGTGCCGATCGCGGTGACGATGTCGATGGTTTTCTCGACGATGGTGGCGCCGCCGGAGGGCGGGATCCACTCGGCCAGATCGCCGCAGTTGCCGTAGCAGTACAGCACCTCGCCGACCTCGGGATCGGGATCTTCGGCATAAAGGCCGAGCTCGCGGTAGTAGAAGCCATCGGTCTCGTCGCCGTTGGTGAAGATGCCGCCGACGGCCACGGTGCCGTCGCCGTTGATCTTCAGCTTCGTGATGTCGACGGTCGCCTTCGGGCTGACCACGCCGGTGAGGGTGCGGGGCGTCTGGCCCTCCTCGAGGTAGCCATCGCCGAGGACGATCTTGGTGTAGTTGATCTTCTGGCCGGCCACGCCCTTCGCCAGAACGATCAGGCCGGCGGTGGTGATGTCGTTGTTGATAAATGCAGCCATGTCTATCTCCTTTCCTTAGTCTGAGATGACCGCCGCGTCGGTGCCGATGCTGACGGTCTCGCGGTTGTTGTCGTGGACGACGGCCGCGCGGTAGATGTGGATCTCGTCGCTGCCCATGACGTGCACCTCTTTGGTGTGATCCCTGACGGCCATGCCGGAATAGAGGAACATTTCGCCGGTCAGGCAGATCAGGATCGCGTCGAGCCACGAGCTGCGGCGCTTGACCGTCCGCAGCAGCTTCAGGAACAGGTCGAGGTTGCTGTTGACGAGGCTCGGGTTGTCGCTCAGCACCTTGAAGTGATGCGGCTGCCCGCCGTACTGATACCACTCCCTGACCTCGCCGGTGCCGAAGTAGTCGGCCACGATCTGCTCCACAGCGTATGGGGTACCGAGTTTCGCGTAGACGCGGTCGCTGCTGCGGATGACGGCCCGCTTGGCTGCGATGGGCGCGGTGCTGTCATACCACTGGATGTTCAGCTCCCACGCCATTTCGTCGAGCTCTGCGTCGCTGAGCTGGTCGATCTTGTCCCACCTGCTCAGGAGCTTCAGGCGCGCATAGGCGTCGCGGCTGATGATGTCGCAGCCGGTGGCGATGCCCTTGTCGCTGCCGTCCTCCTGCATCCACGCAGGCAGCAGCTTGACCATCTCGGTCTCATTGAGCCGCATTTACACCACCTCGCTCTCGACCTTGTGGCTGACAGTCAGGTGGCCGCTGAACTTGGCGACTTGCGTGTCGTCGAGGGCTTTGTAGGCCGGCTTGACGACGTCCACGCGGAAGGCGCCGGTCAGGTTCTCGCCCCACGAAGGCGAGAGGATCCGCTTGCGGAGCTGGTCGGGGTTGATGTCCCGGCCGAGAGCTGCGACTTGCCACTCGTTGTAGCGGTCGATCGCGCCGCCGGTGCCTTCGACGTTGGCGATCACCTCGGCCTCGCTCTCCGGCGTGGTGTAGTACACGATCTCGATGTCGTAGGTCTCGGCCTCCGGGGGCACGGCGCTCACCTTGTCAGTGAGCGGCCGGATGTCCTTGGCGTTGACCACGTCCAGCACCTTCGCCAGCATGGCAGCGTCAGGGATCCCGCCTCCTTCCAGTAGGGGCACGATCTTGACGCAGCCCTCCAGTGTGCGGGTGATGATGATGCCGATGCTCTCGGCGGCCGCGAGGCTGCCCTTGAGCGTGATGGTCAGCAGGCCGTCGGTGTAGTCGACGGTGTAGTCCGTGTCCTTGACCGCCGCCGTGCTCTGCCCGTGGGCTTTCACGACGAGGGTGTCGGTCAGGAGCGTGCCGCCGCCCTTGAAGGCTTTGCCGTCGTAGACCGTGAGGGTCTCGCTGATGGTTTCCTTCTCGCTGACGGCCCTCGCGTCCACGATGGAGCTGTCTGCCGTCATTACCCAGTAGATGTAAGCCTGTTCGGGGCCCGCGGTGGATCTTTTGGCAGGAGCCAGACGGATCCGCTCGCGGAGGCGGTTGTCGCCTTCGGTGGTGTAGGGTTCGCCGTCATCGCCTCCGGCCGTTTCGGTCAGGTTGGTGACGGACTCGATGTAGGGGATCAGGTCGACGAGGGTAGTGATCGTGCCGGCTGCGTAGCCGTTGAACTTCGTGCCGTTGCTCACGGCCGAGGTCGGCACCTCCACAGAGTAGGCGCCAGCTTGCAGCACAGCGATCTCGTCGGTCGCAAAATAGTTTTCGCTGTCCGGCGTCACCTTCGTCCATTTCGGAATGATGATGTTTTTCTCCTGCGGCGTGGAGACGGAGAAGCGCATGGTCGTCTTGGCCGGTGTGCCTTCCAGTCGTCTCACGTCCTGCCGCTCGCCGATGGCGTCCAGCACCTCGCCCCTCGCATAGCGGAGGAGCGTCTGCCGGCCGACGTCGTTGAGGCTGTTGTAGAGGGCAACGAACACGGGCACGAGAGCCTCACCGAAGATCCGGCGCTCGTCGCCCGGGTAGAGCGGCTCGCCGGCGCCCTTTTCGAGCTCGGTGATGATGGTCTTGTATAGGGTGCTCGCGTCTGTCGTGGTGAGTTTGATGTCCTCGCCGTAGATATTTGTCGCGTCGCTCACGCTGTTCACCTCCTTCATGTGATGTTCTCGATGCTGGCCCGCAGCTCGAAGTCGCCGGTCTGAGCGGTCATGGCTTTCAGGTCGGAGTCACTGAGCTGCACGCGGGGCTCGTAGGTTTCCACAACGAACTCCACGTCGGCGGCCAGATCGGTCGCAGCGGTTTCGCTCGGCTTGTCGATCAGCGTGCGGTCGATCCCCTTGATGCGCTCGTAGGGCACCTCCCCGCGGATGGTCTTGAGGAGGTTCTGCACGCAGATCTCGGGCGCTCCGTTGCCAGATGCTTTCATTGGGATCACCTCGCTTTACTTGAGCTGCGCATTGGTTGGCTTTTTGGATGCTTTGGCGCTGCTGGAGGCTCCGACGTTCACAGCCGAGGAGCTTATGCCGAGCTCCTTGTAGGTGGCGATGCCTGCCGCCGACTTGGAGCTGCTGCCGCTCTTGCCGCTGTTGCCGGATTTTCCAGAACTGGCCTTTTTGCTGCTGGCCTCCTCGGCGTACTCGGTCAGCTTGATCGTGATCTTGCCGGTCAGGATCCTGCCGAGGTTGTCCAGCTTGGTGTCTGATAGGCTCACGCCCGTGAGCTGAAGGTTGGCCGGGCCGAAGCGCCGGCCGGCCAGATAGAAGGGGGCATACTGCCCGACCAGCGCCGTCCACGACTCGTACTCGCTGCGCACGTCGCAGCCGACCGCGGCGGCCAGATCGAAGTCGAAGCTCATGCTTTGCAGCTTGAGCGCCTTGGTCTTGGTCGCCGGGGATCCGGCTTTGTCGTCGCTGTTTTCCGTGTCGAGCTCGACGCTGTGGGAGATGCCGTTGAGTGCGGCGATCCTCTGGCTGGAGACGCCCCACGTCTTGCCGTTCCACGATGCCATGACGGCCATGTCTATCCCTCCTTACTGTGGGCCAGAAGTGGTGCCGCCTCGGCTGTCTGTGTGAGTGTGGCCGGTCAGGCTGATGCCCGTGGCTGTCACGTCTGCCGACGGGACGCTGATGCCCTTGTCCTGCATCGTGAGCGCGCCCTTCTTGACGGTGATGTCGCCCGGGACGATGCCGCCCCACTCTCCGTCCATGCGGGAGAGGATGATGCCGGTGCCGTCCTCGAACATAGCGTAGGCGACTTCTGTGCCGGGGGTCAGGTTTCCCATCTCCCCGCGCAGATACCACGGGATCGTCAGCGGCCGCGTGACCATGCTGTCGGCGGTGCTTGGGAGCACTCTGGCCGTGGTTTTGTCTCCGTTCCTGTCGGCCTTTCCCTCCACGCTGGAGATCTTGCCCTTCTGGATCATTTGGTTGTTGCTGTTCATCAATATCCCTCCAGTGGCTTGCGGAGGTATAGCTTGCTCCGCGTCTTGACGTAGTCGTGCCGGATCCGGCTGATGAAGGCCGTGCCGTCCCACGACTTGACGCCCTCGGTCGCCAGCGTGACCACAGAGCCCGCCGCATAGTCTCGCAGCAGCGAGCCCGTCCAAAGGGTGCCGACGGTCGCGTTTTTGTTGGCGTCCCGGAGCAGGCCCTTGGCGAAGCGGTCGGCCTCGCTCTGGTCGGTCATGCGGAAGGGCAGGATCCGGCGCAGTACCTTGTCGCCGCCGCTCGGGGCTGTGAAGGTGCCGATCAGGCCGCCGTTGACTGCTTCGGCCGAGCCGTAGGCGTTGGTGCCCTCGTCGCGGTACTCGAAGTCATTGGCCGGGGTGATGGTGATGGTGTCGACGGGCTGCTGGCTTTCCATGTATGCCTCGTCGTAGACGACCAGCTTGCCGTCATACACCAGAAACGCCGCGCCCTCGAGGGTGCAGCGGTTTTGAAAAAATGCGAAGTCTGCGAGGTTGTTCTGCTCGACGTAGTCGTAGGTCTGGTCGGTGATCCCGTAGGTCTCGAGCGTCAGGCCGTGGCGACTGGCGATCTCTTGGGCCAGTTGCAGAAACTTGACCTTTTCCCACGATTTGCTCCGCTTATCCTTCGCAGACTGTGGGACGGAGTAGGCCCGCAGGGTGATGATGCCAGACTCGGGGACGACGCTCTCGACGAACATTTTGCCCGTCTTGGCCGCGCCGTCCTCGATGGCGATGGTATCGCCCTTCTTGGGGTTCCACGAGTCCCACAGCTCGCGGGTGTCGTTGAGCTTGAGCAGCAGCTCGTCGCTCTGCTTTTCGGCGTACATATCGTGATAGCAGCGGTGGACGCTGATGTCCGGGTAGATGTCGACGCCTTCGTATAGGATTTTCACGGCGTCACCTCCTCCACGGCGGCAGGGTCTCCGGCGTCTCCACGGTCTCGACGATCGGGATCCGCACAGCCTCGCCGCCCTCGAAGATCAGCACGTCGCTGAGGTCGGGGTTGGCCTCGATGATGGTGCTCGCCATGCGCTCCTCGTTATAGGCGACGAGCGCGATGCTGTCGAAGGTGTCGCCGCCCTGCGCAACATAATCAATAAAGCCGACTGTCTGCTGTGACATAGGCGCCGCCCTCCCTTCTGCTGAGTGCCTCGAGGATGAAGTCGATGAACTCCGGCTCGAGGTCGCGGAGCTTTCGGATCAGTGCGTCCTCGTCGGTGTCGCCCTCGATCTTGATCTGTGGGGAGAAGGACAGCCCGCTCAGGTCGTAGACCACAGCGGTGCCGGAGCCGCCGCTGAGCAGCTCGTAGTCGCTTTCGCCGTCAGATGCCCCGAGCATCCGGCCCGCCTCGGCCCAGTAGGACAGGTTTTGCGAGCGGTATGCAGGGTTGAAGCTGATGACCGCCTCGGTCGGGTAGCGCGGATCCTCGCCGGCGATGGACGGGCCTCTTGTGAAGCCGCCGGTCGCATAGCCAGAGACGGACGCGCTGCCGCCGCCCCCACCTCCGAACAGGCCGGCGATCTTGGAAATGACGCCGGAGCCGAAGCTGACAATTTTCGATACCCAGCCGACGATCGTGCCGAGCACGCTGGCGATGGGTTCCAGAATAGACAGCAGCGGAGTCAGCAGCGGGGTGATGGCGCCGATCAGGCTCAGGATCGGAGGGAGTAGTGCCTGAACGAGCTGCATCAGGGGATCAAGCAGCGGCATGATGACGCTGTTGACGATTTGCAGGACCACTTCCAGCAGCGGGGTGATGACCGGCAGCAGGCTCGAGATGATGCTCACCAGCACAGGCAGCACAGCGCTGACGATCTGCGTGATGATCGGGAGCACGGTGGCGAGCAGGCTGGCAATAGGTGGCAGGATCGCGGAGACGATCTGCATGAGTGGCGGGAGGAGCGTCTGCACGAGGTTGAGAAGCGGCGGGAGCAGAGTGCTCATTAGCTGCGTCAGAACGGGCAGAAGGTCGGCCGCGAGCTGAGAGATCAGGGGCAGAACGTCCTCGAGGGCGTCGGCAGCGCCGGTCAGGAACTCGTCGACAAACGGGGCCGCAGCCTCGACCGCCTTGGAGATGGCCGGGGTGATCTGCTCCATCAGCTTTTGCAGGGTCGGCATGAACTTGTTGAGGCCGTCGAACACAGTGTTCGCCATAGGCTTGAGTGCCACTTCGAGCCCCTGCTTCATAACCTGAAGCCGCTCGGCGAAGTCGTAGGTGTCATCGGCTGCGCCGGCGATTGTCTCGCCGTTTTCTTGCAGCTCAGCCGTCAGGTCTGCGACGGCCAGAGAGCCGTCTCGGATTGCTGCGGCCATCGTGGAGCCTGCCCTTGTGCCGAAGATCTCCGACGCGATGCTGGCGGCCTCTGCGGCCGTCCCGGCGTTTTTGATCTTTTCGTAGTACATGGCGAGCCCGTCGCTGGCGCTGATGCCCTCCTTGGCGAGCGTGGCGACGCTCTTTTTCATGGCGCCGAGCACTTCGTCGGTGTTTACGCCGGCCTTGTCGAGCTGGCCCATCAGGGCGCTCGCCGTCTCGAAGGAGTAGCCCATCTCCTGAAGCTGCGGGCCGAACTTCTGCATATCTGCCATCAGATTCGTGAAGCCCATGCCCGTGCTCTGGCTGACCTTAAAAATGTAGTCCATAGCGCCGCCCATGTCATCGGCGTCGATGTTCCACTGTTGGAAGGCTTGGCTCGACTCCTCGATCACGCTGCCGAGGTCGTCCCCGAGCATATCGCTCACTTGGATGGCTTGCTTGGAGATCTCCTGAAGCTGCGGGCCGGTGAGGCCGAGGCGGGTGTTGTAGTCTGCGATCGCCTTGCTGGCGTCCTCCATTGTGGTCGGGACGCTCTTGTATACGGCGTCGAAGTCATCCAGAAGCCCATCCAGCGCGTCGCCGGTGGCGCCGGTTCCGATGCGGATAGCATCAGCAGCGTCATCGAAGGACGCGCCGAGATCCTTCATGTACTTTCCGGCCTCGACGACTGCCTTGCCTGTCGCCACAGCGATGCCGCCCACGGCTGCACCAACGGCCAGCGCCTTCACGTTCAGGCCGCTGATTTTCTTCTGAGCCTGTTCGATGGCTTTGCCGAGTGATGGGTCGATGCTGCCGGCCAGATTGACGACCGCCTGCATCGTTTTTCCGTTTGCCATGTGCGTCACCTCCTTCTGATGTGGGGTTTCTTAAAGCTGGCCGCACGAGTCGGCCGGCTCGCTTGGAACCGCTTGGCCTCCTCGACGGCCTCCCCGTATTCGGTCAGGAAGTCGGTCAGCCTTCGCTCTCCGAGGTCTCGCGTCGACGTGTGGAAGGCTCGGGCGTAGTCTCGGATTGCGCGTCGGAGCTGTCGGGGGTGTAGGGTTCCTCCGACTTCCCGGAAATAAAATCCCGGCCGATCCTCATAATCTTCATAACGTCGTAGCCGCGGACGCGCTCGAGGTCGGAGATGTCGATCTCGGGGTTGATGGCGATGATGGCAGCGAAGCCGAGGTAGAGGTGCAGGCCGTAGTCCAGCTCGGCCGCGCCGGCCGCGTTGCCGTTCTTGGAGCCGCTGGCGCTCAGCTTTCTGGCGTCAGCTTCAGCAAACGCCTGTGCGGTGATCTCGCTGATGTCATAGGTCAGCTCGTCGTAGCTCTTGCCGTTGATCTGCACGGGGTTGTCGAGCTTGATGGTGTTCTTCATTGGGTGCGTCTCCTTTCGATAAATAGAGGGCGCCGCATAGGCGCGGCGCCCTTCGGGTTACAGCAGGCTGCGGATGTCCTTGGCGTAGTCGACGCCGCCGACGCGCAGGATCGTGTTGAGCTGGTCGATCAGCCAGTATTCAGCGCCGCCGACGTAGAGCTGGTAGCGGCTCACGGCAAACGTGGCCTCGTTCTCGCTGGTGTTGCCGGGATCCACAGAGAGGCCCGGGATGCCCTTAGAGACGCAGCGGAGGAACGCCTTGCAGCCTTCGGTCTTGGTGGAGCCGTCGGCCTGCTTGGCGTCCTGAGCCCAGCGGATCTCGATGGTCTTGCTCTCGAGCTTCATCATGTTCCGCAGGCCGAGGTCGATGCCGATCTTGGTGATGGATGCCTCCATAGCCTCGATCTGGCCGAGGATGGGGGCAGTGTAGGTTCCCATAGCCTTGAAGTCAGCGGTCACGGGAGTGACAGCCGGCAGCGCGATGGTCACGTCTTTGGCGACGAGAGTGCCGCCGATGTAGACGGTGTCGGCGAGGATGGGGCCCTTCAGGTCGAGCCACAGGTTTGCCATTACTCGTCACCTCCTTCGTAGTAGACAGAGAAGCCCGCGTCGGTGTAGGCGACGTAGACGCTCGCAGACTTGAGGGGCGGGGTCGGGGTGACGGCGATGTCCCAGCGGAAGTCGCCATTCATCACGTCCGTGGTGCTGTTCTCGCTCTCGAGGAACAGGATCACGGGCTCGCCCAGCAGGGCGCCCATGCTCACATAGCCGTCGAGCTTCTCCTGCTCGCGGTTGATGATGCGATCCTTCAGCGCGCGTGTCATAGGGCTGTCGATCTCAGGGCTCCACTCGCGCTGGAAACTATTGGTGATGTGCATGAGCATACGCATGGAGACGTCAAAGATCGCGCGAGGATCCACGTCTGCGCCGTATGTGTAGGCGGCCGTATGGTCGCCCCACAGTACCCACTCACCTCCCCATGCGACGGCGGTGCTGATGCCGTTCTGCGTCAGCTCCTTGCCGGTCTGCTGGTCGAAGCCGCGGTTGTTGGCGTTGGCCCCGAAATACTGCTTGATGACGGGGATGGCCTTGTTGCCGCAGGTCTCCATCGGGACGCTGTTGTGGCTGAAGTCAGCGCGCATAAACTCGACCACGGCCAGCGTGCTCAGGTGGAACACGTTGCCGAGGTTGTCCACAGCCTGCGGCCAGTAGACCTTAGAACGCTCGCCGGTGAAGGCGTTGGCCTTCTTCCATGCGATCGCCTTGGTGATCGTGTCGACCGCCTGTGCGGTGCTGTCCACGAGGGGCAGGTCGGCCACGACGAAGGCGTCCCAGTGGCCGTTGATCTTCTTGCAGGCCGTCAGCATGGCGTTGTAGACGGCAGGGCTGTGACTCCAGCCGGGGGCCGCGATCAGATTGCAGACCGCGAACTGCTCGGGATAGAGCAGCGCGATCGCGCTCAGGCCGCTGTACTCGCCGGAGGAGGTGACGCCGCCGATGATGTCGCTGTCTGCGATCTCAGAGTCGTCCACCTCGCTGAAGCTGGCCGTCAGGCTGCCGGCGAGCTGCGCGTCGTCCTTCAGGCTGGTGATGATGACCGTGCCCTTGGTGAAGTTATAGTCCACAGCGTAGTCGGTGCCCTCGACGTAGTTGCCGCTGTCATTCTTTGCGATGGTCAGGGTGTCGAGGATGATCTTGTCGCTGGCGAACTCGGCGCGGCCGCCGGTGAAGGTGAGGGTCTTGGTGGTGGCCGTCTCCTTGCGGTGCTTGCCCGCGGAGGGGTCGAGCACATTGATGACGTAGATCGGACCGATGTTCCCGAGGGTGTTGTTGAAATGCGCGTACACGGCCTCGCACAGGGTAAAGGTGCCCCAGTCGGACGAGTAGCCGATCTTCTTCTGAGCGTCGACCAGACTGGTGATCTTGATCGGCGCGTTGATGATGCCGGCCTCGCCGAAGCCGCGCACGAGGTTGACGGGTGCCGTGCCGATATAGACCGGCGTGGTGCCCGCCTGCACGGCGCTCTGTGCCACGGTCTCGCCGATGTGGCCGTAGGCGCCGTAGAGGTATTCGTTTGCCATCTGCTTATCCTCCTTTGCATGAAATTAGAGCAGCCGAGCGGCTGCCCTTAAAGCAGGTGTTGGTAGCTTTTCGGGTTGCGGGTCAGTGTCTCCTCGATGGAGAACTCAGCCCATGCAAACCAGTACGGGTAGAAGTCGGGGACGGCGTCTTGCTCCGTGACAGGGCCGAAGGTGATGCCCTTCTCCTTGATGACGCGGAGGTCGCCGAGGTACTCGGCGTTTTCAATCAGCCGGAGGGCTGTGTCCACAAAATTCCATGCGTCACGCCAGCCCTCTCCGTTCTTCACGAAGTAGGAGGCCGCCGCCTCGTTGTATTGCTGGATGTAGGTGCCGCTGCCGTCGCCCTTCGGCTTGAAGATGTCGGGCCCGTGGTAGCCGGGATCCCACGCTGAGAAGCAGAGCCGGATCTTGATGTCTCGGGCACTCTGGAGCAGGTCGTCGTCGCCCTGAACGATCTGCACGCAGACCGACGGGATCGGCGCGGCGATGTTCGGGGGCGTCCTGTCCTTCGATGGTACGAAAAGCGAGAACGCGGCCGGGTTTACCAGCTTGTATGGGTAGGAGGCGTCCGTTGCGTTGTCGTCGGGGAGCTTCAGCTTGACCAGAGGGCAGACCTCGGCGGTCAGCCAGTCCCGGACGGTTTCGATGCTGTTGACGATGGACATGGGGCACCTCCTACATGGTGACAGTCTGGCCGAGGGCCACGGTGGCGATCCCCATGTCCTCGCTCCAGTCGTTGACGATGTACTCGCGGCCGTCGACGTTGAGCCCTTCGCCCGCCGGGCGCCGAGCGGGCAGATCCTCGACCGCCGCGTAAAGCAGCAGAGAGGACTCCGCGACGCTCAGCTCTTGCCCCCCTTGGCGTTCCTTCAGGGCGTTGTCATCCAGCACGGCAGCGATGGCCCGGCCTTCGACGGTGTGCTTCTCACCGAACTCGTCGAGATTGAGAAACGTGCGCCGGCGGTCAGCCTCGACCATCGCCTTGAAGCTGAAGGCCATCAGACAGGATCGGCGGCGCCGATCTGAGGGGGCTCCTCATCGTCGGTGCCGTCATCGGGCTGCTCGGCCTTGGCGGCCTCGATGGCAGCGATGACGTCGGCCTTCTTGCGCATGGCAGAGGCGTCCACGCCATAGCGCGCGGCCACTTCCTTCAGCTCGTAGAGCTTCATGTCCTCGTCGTACTCAGGGGCCTCGTCGGCCGCGGTGTTGGTGCTGGCAGGCTCGTCGGCGTCGTCGCCGCGAGCGGGTGCGGTCTGCTCGGCAGTCTCGTCCTGCTCGCCGATGTACTTGGCGACGCCTTCCTTCACCAGACGGGCCTCCAGCTCGTCGTCGAACTTCTGAGGGCCGTCTGCTTCAGTGATGGGGATCACCTTGCGGCCGTTATAGTAGCCGAAGGTGCCCTTGATAATCTGGATCATGCTCTGCTCCTTTCTGCTGCGCTCAGTCCGTCAGGACGTCCGCAACGATGAACGGGTTCTTGTTGTTGGGGATCATCAGCGGACGGCTGGAGATGGTCAGCGTGCGGCTGTTGCCTTCGGCGCTGCTCACATACTTCGGCACGCGGCGGCCGGCGTAGGTGTGGAACTCGCCGTCGCTCTGCTCGACCTGAGAGACGGCGCCGTAGGCGGTGCGGCCAGCGCCGGGAGCGGTGAGGACGCACTTGCCGGACGGGATGTAGAGCTTGTCGTTGCCCTCGTCGTCGGTATAGGTCAGGTCGTAGGAGATGACGCTGATGATGCGGCCGAGGACGTTCAGGCGGGCCACGATGGCAGCGCCGTCAGGCAGCAGCTCGGGCTCCACGTTGCCGATCTCGATGCGGCGGTTGTCGAGGAGCTTCTGCACGGCCGCGTCGTTGATGATGGTGTCGGCTACGTCCGGGGAGCAGACCAGATCAGAGGCGCGGAGGCCGCGCTTGGTCAGCATACGGATCATGGCCTCCAGATCCTTCAGGATCTTGCCGCCGGTGGCGTCCCACTTGGCCGTCGGGGTGTAGGTCGCGGGGTTGCTGGCCTCAGAGTAGAAACGGATCTCCATCTCGTCGGCCTTGTCGACGTCGTCGGCGATGTGCTTCATCACGCAGCCGTTGGTCAGCATGGTCTCGGCGGCCATCGCTTCTTCGCGGTTGGTGATGAGCTCGCCCAGCTCGTCAGCATCGCGCAGGATGAGGGTCTGCTGGCGCTGCTCAGGGGTGAGCTGAGAGTAGAGGGCCTCGCCGAAGCCACGCTTGCGCAGCTCGTCGAGGGTCAGGACGCGACGGGGAGCCACGAAGGGCGGGGTGTAGCGTTCCATATTGTAGCCGGCGCGCAGGACGGTGACGCCGCCCTTGCGAGGGGCCACGAAGGGCGCCAGCTTCTTGCTGCCGTCACGGAACTCGACGAGCACGTCATCGGTGGCGAAGATGTCGCTCGCGTCGTTGGTGGGGAAATAGCGGTCACGCAGGAAGGTCGCGGCAGGGGTAAGCTGCTGCACGGCCATGAGCAGCGTGTGGGTGTCGTAGAAGTTAAAAGGCATTTTGTTGTCCTCCTTCTCTTAGTATTCGATGGCGTCGGAGAGCAGGATGCCGGCCTTGCGCAGCTCCTCCTCGTCGGTCGCCTTCAGGGTGTAGCCGCTTGCGACGGCCAGCTTGTTGCGGGCGAAGTGGCCGGTGCGGTAGGCCAGCACGGTCACGTCCGCGGTGGTGCCGACTTCCACGTCCTCGGCGAGGATGCAGTTGGCGGTCAGGGTTTCGTTGGTGGTCGCGGTGGAGCCGAGGATCACCAGCTTGCCGTCGCCGGCGGTGCCGGCAGACAGGGCCAGCACGGTGCCGCGCTTATAGGTGGCCGCGGCGGTGGCCTCCTTGCGGATGGTCACGGTGAGCACGTCAGCGACGGGCTCATTGGCAACGATCAGGCCGTCATAGCCGACGCTGCCGAGGTTTTCGTCCAGTCTCTTGCTCATTACTTCTTACCTCCGTTCTGAGACTTGGTGGAGTTGTAGAGGCCGACGATGGCGTCCACCTTTGCCTTGTCGTCGTTTTCGCTGCCTTCTTCGCCGCCGTTAGGGGCAGCGCCGACGCCGGCAGCGCCGGACTCGTCGTTGTCAGCCTTGGCGTCCTTCAGGTGCTTGGCACCGAGGGCCGCCTGCTTCTGCATAGCCTTGAGCGCGAGCTGCTCAGCGGTGCAGGGGGTCTCGCCGTACTTGGCGTCCCTGACGAGCTGCGCGTCGCCCACACTTGCGGCGATGCTGTCGATGGCCTCGATGCGGGCGCGCTCCTGCGTTCTGGCAGTTTCGGCCGCCTGCTGCTCGATCTGAGCCACGACGTCGGGGTGCTGTGCTCTCATTTCTTCGAGGGTCATGGTCTTGTTGTCCTCCTTCTTGGGGCCGTCGTTCTTGGCGGCCGCGTGTTTATTTCCAGCCGCAGTGGCGGCGTGGATGCTGTTGTCGATGGGGATTGTCCCCGGGATGTGTCTGAAGCCCTTGACGTCGTGCCGGATGCCGGCGACGAGGAGCACCTTCTTGTCGGCGCTCAGGGTGACGTCAGGGCCTTCGTCTGTGAGCAGGGTGTCGGCAAAGCCGTTGTCGATGGCCTCCTGTCCGACCATCCACGTCTCGCGGGTCATCATGCTGCGGAGCTGGTCGACCTCGAGGCCGGTCTTGGCGTGGTAGATCTCCGCGATGGCCCGCTCGCTCGCGTCGAAGTCCTTCTGGAGCTTCTTCAGGTCTGCGAGGGTGTAGTAGTCGTAGAGCAGCCCGGCGACGCCGTGGATCATCACCATGCTGCCGGGATAGACCTGCACCTCGTCGCCTGCGCAGGCGATGACGCTGGCCGCGCTGGCCGCGATGCCTTCCACGACGACGACCTTGTGGCCGGTCAGGCCCTTGATGGCGTTGTGGATGGCGATGCCGGTGTAGAGGTCGCCGCCGCAGCTATTGATCTTGATGGTGATGTTGCTCTTGCCCTTGACGGCCGCGAGATCCTCCATGAAGCTCTCGGGCGCGATGTAGAGGCCGGGCTCGGGCTCGCCCGTCCACCAGTCCACAGGCTGACGGCTCACGACGTCGCCGTAGAGGGTGATCTCGCCCTCGTCGTCGCCGGTGCTGGCGACGTTCCAGAACTTGATCGGCGTGCCCGCAGTCTGAGGCCCGGCGCAGAGCCGGGGAGTGTTATGCGTTCTCATGCTTGTCTCCTTCCTTGATGCTTTTGATGGCCTCGGCGACGATCGCCTCCCGCAGAGCTGCGGAGATCGTGCCGCTGGCCGCTGTGCTCTGGTCGACCTGCCCCTGCGCTGCGCGCAGCTTCTCGTTTTCCCGAGCGAGCTGGTCGACGTTGGCGTCCCACTGGCCGCCGTTGAGTCGGATGGTCGCCTGTTCTCTGGTCGTGATGCCTTCGCCGATGGCGAGGATCTCGGCCGTGATCTCCTTCGTCGGGTCGAGCTGTCCCTGAGAGGGGCCGATCCACTCGGCGCCGAGGTATGCGGCGCGGATCGCCGGGTCTGCGAAGAAGCCCGGGGCGCTGATGCGGCCGCGGGCGACGGCTTCAGAGAGCCAGATCTCATAGACCGGCGTGCAGAAGTCATCGACAAACCACTTGCGCCTCATGCGGAACGCCTTCCACGCCTCCATCAGGGCGGCGCGGCTGGCGCTGTACGAGCTGTTGAAGCTCTTGAGCAGCAGGTCGGCCGGGATCTCGAGCGCCGCGCCCACCTGTTCACAGATGGCGCGCAGGAAGGTGTTGAAGCCGCTGGCCGGCCGCTTGGGGTCTGCAAAGGTCACGTCCTCACCGGGCTCCATGATGTTGATCTGGCCGGGGCCCATCTCGTACTCGTTAGGATCTCGGCTCACCTCCGGCAGGCTGCTCCCGACCTCGTTGAACGGGTTGTCGCCGGCGCCTGCCTCGGTCTTGATGAAGGCCGTGAAAAACGACTCGACGACCGCCGCAGTCAGCTCGCTCTCGGTGTAGCGGCGAAGCTGGAGCAGGGGCTCGATGACCTGCGCGAGATAGCTGACGCCGCGGTATTGATCCGGGCGCTCGCTCTCCATGACGTGCAGGATCTTCGGCAGGCCAGTCCGCTCGCCGTATGCCTGAACACGGGCCCACGTTGTCGTCGTGCTGCCGAGCTCGAAGGGGTAGGTGCTGCGGATGTGGTACGCCTCGATCTGGCCGTCGTCGTTCACCTCGACGCCGTCGTAGATGGTGTTGCCGTTGGCCGCCTTGCCGGTGGTCAGCAGCATCGGGGTGATGATGCCGGAGGTCGTTGGCGTGGCGACTCGGTCAGCCTCGATCAGGTGCAGGCGTAGCGAGTAGGGCGTGAGCGGCGTCGGCTCGTACTGCTTCACGACGGCGAACACGTCGCCACTGACCAGCCACGAGGAGAGTGCGAGCTGCTGCATGGCTGCGAAGTTGTTGACGCCGGTGGCGTCGCACGCCCTTTTGTTCTCAGACCAGAGAGCGAACTCACGCTCGGCCTGAGCCTGCCATGCGTCGGCGGCCTCCTGCGTCATGCCGAGCGCCTCGCGGTCGATCCGACTCTTGAGCTGGAGGCCGATGCCGACGACGTTGGTGCGGTTGGTGCGGATGGCAGAGGTGGCGATCGGGGCCGCCATGTAAAGCATCCGGGCACGCTGCCGCAGGGTGTAGTTGTTGGCGTCGATGTCCTCCTTCGGGCTGCCGCTCATAGCTCTGAAGCCCTTGGTCGCCTTCTTGTGCCAGCTCGCGCCGGCGTCGCCGTAGCCCTTATTCACAGGGCGCGGCTGCTGCCGCCTGTTCTGTGGGCGGCTTCTGCTTTTTCTTTTGCTGATGGTGCTCACCTCCTTCATGGTGAAGATGGCCGAGTCGGGAGAAAAGGAGCGAAAACTCCCGGCGTCGGCCTATGAAAAAAGCCCCTTTAGGGGCTTCTTTCACCAGTCTCGGGGCACTACTCCCACAGCTTTTCGCGGCTTCTCGCCGTTCAGTGCGGCCTCGAGGGCTTCGATGTCTGCCTCGAGCTGTTTGATGGCGGCCCTGATGGATCCGAGGTCGGTGTTGTAGCGGGCCAGATTGCGCGAGCCGATGCCGTAGCTCTGGACGCCTCCGTCCAGCATCTCGGCCTCTCGCTTCAGGTAGAGCTCCAGCCGGCTCCTCTTGATGGAGAGCTGGTACTCGATTTGTTCGCGGGTCTTTCTCATTGTGGTCTGTCCTCCTTACCAGTCGTCGAAGGCGTCGGCCCGGTTGTGCCGTTGCCTCTGCCGTCGCTGCTGCGGGGCCTTCGGTTTTTCCTCCAGCCCTTGCAGGCGGCGCTCGATGGCGTCCATGTCGGGGTTGATGATCTTGAGGCCGGCGTTGGCGTAGTCGCGGCAGTCGAGGGCCTCGTTGCGGTTGTGCCCGGGCAGCTTCTCCCACGCCCAGCGGTCGCCGCGGCGCGTGTGCGTGAGCACCAGCTTCTCGGAGAGGAGCCCGTTGAAGAAATTGAGGTCATAACCGGCGTCGGGGTGCCGGTTGAAATGGCAGTATTTTGGCCCGGGCTCCTGCACCTTCAGATTAGCCATGATCGTCGCCTTGCCGGCGTCGACGCCGATGGTGTAGAGCCAGCAGGTGATCCGCTTGTTGTCGCGGATCGGCACCTTGCTTGGGGGCGAGACGAAGGGGATGCCGTCGCCGCCCTTGCCCTTGATGGCAAAGACGCGCTTGCCGACGCGGGCCCGGCACGCCTCATAGACCTCTTGGGTGAAGTGACCGCCGGAGTCGACGCAGGTGATGGAGATCTTCAGGCCGCGGCCGTTTTTGAACTTGTAGACGTGGTCGACCACGTCATCGAGCCGCTGCCAGACCTCCGGGGTGTCTGGCCGGCCCATGATGTAGCCCTTGACGACGCCCCACGTCTCGCCGTACTTCCCGTGACCGACTACCTCGTATTCGAGGCGGTTGTCCTGAGTGTCGACGCCGCAGGTCAGCACGAGCACTCCGTCAGGCAGCTCCACAGGGGTGCCGTCCGGGCGGGTGCCGTAGTCCTCACGGCGGGCGAGCATGGTGTCCTCGTCCTCGAGGTCGCCGCGATCTTCCCACAGTTGGCCGAGCAGGGTGTTGTAGACGACCTTGAGGCGCTGCGGGTCATCCTTGGCGTCGAGGAACTTGAGGACGATTTTCTCCCACGGAGTCCACGGGCTCGAGAAGGCATTGAGCCAAAAAGAACGGACGCCCTTCTTGTAGGCGTCCGGGTTGTCGGCGATCCACTTGGCAGGCTGCTTTCGCATGGCGTCCTCGGGGATCAGGCAGCCGCAGTCCGGGCAGCTCCACGAGACGCCGCTCTTGAGGCTCCACGACTTTTTCCCGCGGATCCTCTTGGCCTCCGGGTCGAAGTGAATATTGTCGAACACGATCTCGCTGTACTCCCCGCACTCGGGGCAGCGGTGGCACCAGCGTTCCTGCGTGCCTTGGTAAAAACTCGTTTCGATGTTGCTGTTGCCCTTGATGGTCGGGGTGGAGACCTCGACCGCCTTGGCGTTGTAGAATGTGGCCTGACGTGCTTCGGCCAGCGCCCACGGGTCGCCCTCGGTGCCGGCGCTGGTCGCCCAGCGGTCGCGCTCGTCGCCGATGATATAGCGGGCAGGCGTGGAGGCCAGAGCCGAGGCGCTGTTGGAGCCGGTCAGGGTGAGCATCCCGCCCGGGAACGACTTCTGGAGGATTGTGTTGCCACTGTCCTTGGCCTTGACGTCGTGCACCTTCGCCTTCAGGGGCTTGCTGTCGCGGATCATAGGGGCCACGCGGAGGCGGCTGAACTTCCGGGCGTCGTCGATGGTCGGGTGGACGTAGAGGATGCTGCCGGGGTCTTGGTCGATGATGTAGCCGATGATGTTGAGCTCGAGCTCAGACTTGCCGACCTGAGAAGCGGCCACCATGACTATTTTGTGCACCTTCGGATCCGTAAAGGCCCGCATGGGCTCCTCGAGGTACGGGGTGCGCTTGGTACGCCACGGGCCGGCCTCGGCTGAGCTTTCCGGGGAGAGGCGGCGGTGCTTGTCGGCCCACTCGTCCACGGTCAGGCTCTCAGGTGGGGCGAAGCGTTTGACCGCTCCGGCGATGGCGGTATTGAGCTTCGCGGCGGCTTTTTTAGTCGTCCGCGTCATCGGCGAGCTGCTCGCTCCAGCCTTCCCGATCCCTTACTCGCCGGGCGTACACCTCGGGATCGTATTTATAACCGGCCAGCTCCGTCAGGATCTTGTAGACCTCTGTGCGGATGATCTCAGACGCCTCGGCGGGTGTTGCTGCGCCGGTGACGTCGACGGCCAGACGGCCGGGCAGGGCCACGAGCATCGACCTGATATTGTAGACGAGGTCGGTCATCACAGCCTCGACGTCCTCGCTGCGGTGCATGGTGCCCTCGAGCTCACTGAGCTGGAGGGCGGCGATGTCTGCCTTGCTGCGCTTGAGGTCAGCCTCAGCCTCCAGACGCCGGCCCTCGATCTCGCTGTCCTTCTTCGACGGCTCCCGGCCGTTGGCCTTGGCCGTCAGGTATCGGATGTACCTCTGGATCGTCGGCAGCAGGTCATAGCGGTTGGCGTTGCCTTCCTTGACCGCGGCGATGACGCCATCCTTGGTGAGCTGCTGCACTCGGCGGGGCGTCATGTCGAACAGGGCCGCGATGGTCTTGCTGTCGACGAGCTTGTTGTTGGTTGGGTTCGGCATGGCGTTCCCTCCTTTCTGCCGCTCGGGCGAAACGAAACGGCCCGAAAAAAATTTTTCCCGGCTGCGCGTTTTTTGGGCTCGCCAGCACCGCAGGCCAGAGAGGCCCGTCACAGTACCTTGCGGCGCTGCGCGTGGCCGTGGAGGCGTCTGCGCGGCGCTGTGGCGCGCTCTGTGCGCGTCTGGCGGTGTGGGGCCGGGCTCGGTGCATGGCGCCGTGGTGGGCGCCCTGCGGGCCGCTGTGGGCTACTTCCCGAGAGCTCGGTCGAGGTTGTGCTGGAGGCGCTTGGCCGTCTCCTCTTGGAGTCGGGTCATTATCTTCTCATTGGTGCGCTCGCTGGTTATCATGGAGGGCACCGAGATGGTGGTGAACTTCTTGATGTCGGTGCGCGTCCGGCTCATTCGCTGGAATGGAATGGCGCTGACGCCGCCGGCCTTGGTGTTGCCCGTCCCCATGAGGATGTTGTGCGATCGCTCGGAGTACGGGCCGCCCGGGGTGCGGGTGTTCAGGTAACGGCCGATGACCTTCTTCTGCCCCTTGACCACCTGCATCCGCAGCGTGTAGCTCTTGCCCGGCGGTGCGGTCTTTGGTGTCATGCCGAAGTGCACAGGGGTGAGCATCCGGCCGGAGTAGGTGATGGTCAGCTCCTCGATGGTCTCTCCCGAGACGTTGACGCTGCCCGCCATCTTCTTCGGCTTGCTGCTGTTCTTGCCGGACGGGGTGATCTCGCCCTTCTTGATGTTGTAGACCGATGTGACTTCCTGAGCGATCCAGCTCGGCGCTCTGGCCTTGACGTCGCGGACGGTGGCCTTCACGGCCTTGCGGCCCTGCTCGTCGATCTGCGCGACAGTGTCCATGAGCTTTTGGAAGTTTTCGACCTGCATGGTGATAGTTGCCTTTGCCGTTATTGTCACCTCCTGAATATGCAAAAAGAGACCGGCGGGCGTTGGTTCGCCCGTCGGCCTCTTGCCGTCGGTTGTTATTCGGTTTTCCTCTGGTCAGCCGCTCGGAATTGTCACGGCGTTGCCCGTGTGTCCGGCGGTCTTTTGCAGGATATAGAATAGCACGGGGCGCTACTGCTTTTCAATTCCTTTTACTTCCCTTTTGTTCCTTTTACTGCGTTTTACTGCCGCAGCTCAGGCAGGGGCTCCAGCTCGTCCAGCACGGCGGCGAGGTTGAGCAGGGCGCGGCCGTGGATCTTGTATGTCCTGTTCTGGTAGGCGTCCACTCTGTCGACGTAGTCCCGCCGATCACCGAACAGGACGCCGCAGGTGCTCTCCCAGTCAGCCCGGTCGAAGTAGCGCAGCCGGATGACGGCGCGCTCGTCGGGGTCGGAGAGCTGGAGGATCAGGCCCTCGATGGCGTTGCGCTCCTGCTTCTCCTCGGCCTTGAGCCGGTCGATCTGTTCCTCGAGCTCCATTTTCCGCTCCACCATCATGCCGGTGCGGTCGGATGGTGTGCCGGATCCGCGTGGCATACCTGTCAGATCAGGGCCGGGCGGTGATGCCATCGTCATCTCCATGCGGTCGAGGCGTTCGAGCTGGTTGTCGATGTCCCTCAGCATGGCGGTGTAGGCCGCGAGCCTGTCCTTGATCCGTTGTGTGATCGGCTTCTCGCTCATTATGTCAGGGCGTCACTCCTGCTCACCTCCTTCCTCGTCAGGCTCGAAGATCGCGGCGATCTCCTCGCGCGGTAGCTCTCGGCCTTGACGGACGCAGCGCACGGTTGTCTTTCCTGTTATTCTGATGTACCTCTTGACGATCACGTCCGTGAAGGCTGGCGTCAGCTCCATGATGTAGGAAGGCTGCCCGTATGCCTCGCAGGCGGAGAGTGTCGTGCCGGAGCCGCCGAAGGGATCATAGACGCCCGTGGCGAAGTCCGTGTTGTCGACCAGCTTCTCCAGCAGCTCGACGGGCTTCTGTGTTGGGTGCAGCTCATTCCCGGAGCGGGAGATGCTCAGGACGTTGCCGTAGCCCTTGTGGCCGTCGAAGTGGGTGGCAGCCTTGGCGCCGAACAGAATGAGCTCATGCTGCGAGCGCCAGCCGACGCCCATGCCCGGCGTGCCCTTGTCCCATACGATCTCAGACTTGACGCCGAAGCCGGCCGCCTCGACGAGGTCGAACAGATATACCCACATACGCCAGTCGGTGAAGATGTAGGCGTAGAGGCATGGGATGTCGGTGAGTGCGCCGCGGATCAGGTTTTGGTAGCCGCGTGTGCTGAGGATGTCGTTGGCGATCTTCGGGGCCTTGCCGTTCTTTCTCTCGGTGCCGATGCTGCCGGTCGACTTCTGCGACTCCTTGCTGCCGCCCGAGCAGTAGGGCGGGTCGGTCAGCAGGATCTCAGGCTTGTTGCCGTCGAGCAGCAGGGCGCGATCCTCCGGCCGGGTGCAGTCTCCGCAGAGGACGCGGTGCCGGCCGAGGATCCAGAGATCGCCGTACTGTGTGACCGGCGCGGCCGGGGCCGGGATCTCGGCGTCGGGGTCGCTGCTCGGCTCCTTGGTGTGCAGCGCCTCAGAGAGGGCCGTCACGATGTTGCCGTAGTCGTCCTCGGTGTAGCCGCTGAGCATGAACGGGATCTCGCCGGTGTCGATGTCGGCGAAAACCTCGGCGAGCATCTTGTTGTCAGTGGTGGCGAGCTCCGCGATGCGGTTGTCAGCCGTCAGATCGGCCAGCTCCTCGGCCTCGCTTGCGTAGTCCTGATAGTCGACCGGGGCGTCGGTCAGGTCGTCGAGCTGCGCGGCCATGAGGCGGCCGTGGCCTTTTGTGACGAGCCCGCTGCGCTTGCTGACAGTGATCGGGGCGCGCCAGCCCGTCGCTCTGATAATAGAGGCGAGGAGCTTGATCTGCTCCGGCGGGTGCTGGTTGGGGTTCTTTGGATTGGGCCGCAGATCCTTCAGCGGGACGATGGCGTCGTGTGCACAGAACACGGGGACGCTGCCGGCGTATGCCTTCGGCGTGGCCGTGGTGCTGTACTCCTCGATCTCGGGGCCGGTCTGCGGCTGTGGTTTATTCATGGCCGTCACCTCCTGCTGAAAATTGATTTTCAATCCACTTGTGGAGGCTGGAGTCCCGCCAGTTGTTTCGGCCGTCAAGACGATTTTTCAGCCGTTCCAGTTTCGCCTCCTCGACCTCCTCGGTGGATCGGTGGAAGATGATGCGGAGCTGGTCAAGCATGATCTGGACGTCTGCCATCTCCTCGACCGCGTTCTCGAGCGCAGCCTTGGCCTCTGCGGCGCAGCTCACGCGCTTCACCTTGCAGAGGGCTTTGGTCAGCTCGGCCATCTCCTCGACGGCCATGTCCATTTGTGCCGGCGCGCCGTAGGCCGTGATCGCACGATCCAGCAGGGCCCGGCGTTCCTCCGTGGTCATCACGGGCGGCCTCCCTTCGTCAGCTCTCTGACCAGTATGGCCACGAGCACGATCACGATGATGGCGAGGGTGATGGCGGTCGGGATCCAGATCGGGGCCAGTACCCACAGCCAGCTCCAGTTGATGACGCCGGTGAGCTTCAGGACGATGAAGGCGACGGCGAGAAGGCCGCAGAAGCCGATCCCGCCGGCCGTCGTGTTGTTTCTTTCGTTGTTCATGTATTACCTCCAGTATTATTTTCCGAGCCCCTTCAGCGCGCAGGCTGTGCAGGCGGTTCGGACGTCGGGCTCCAGTGCGAGGATCCGGCGGGCCGTGTCTGTCTGCCAGCACTCAGCGCCGCAGACGGGGCAGGTGGTGAGCTGCCAGTCGTCCGTCGGAGGCTCCGGGACGTTATCGCGCAGCGGCATGGTGAGGATCCCGCCGTCTCCGGGCTGGTGGGGCGAGAGGATGGGCTCAGGCTCGTCGGGGATCATGGTGTCGAGGAGCTCGTTGTACTTCTTGAATATGGCCTCCGACGCTGCGCTCCAGCTCTCACCGTGCTCCGTGTCCTCCGGGGTGGCGACGTGGGCCAGCTCGTGCGCCAGCAGCTCAGGGGCGGCGCTGATGGGCGCCTCGGCCGAGATGCAGACGATCGGCGTGCTGCCGTCGTCGGGAAAGATGGTCAGGCCGTAGGCGGTGCCATTGGTCTCGTCCCGCAGGTCGGGGACGTACTGCGCGACGTACTCGACGCCGGGGTAGAGCTCAGAGAAGGCCCGGGCCACGATGGCTGTCGGGTCGTTGATGAAGGGCGAGGCCATCGGGCCGATCTTCTCGTACTGCTTCAGGGCCGTGTAGGTCTCGCGCAGCATGGCCCGCACTTCGTCCTTCTTGATGCCGTTGATGGTGGGCCCGTTCAGGATCAGGTCGAGCGTCCTGTCGCTCCAGTCCTGCATCAGGTGGGTCTCCGGCATACCGCAGCCGAAGGGCACGACGTCGACCTTCTCACGGGTGAGGGTTTCGTATTCTTTCACGGTGCTGCTCCTTTCAGAAAAGCCGAGCGGGCCGGAGCCCGCCCGGCGCTCCATTTACTGCATGACGACGACCTTGCCGGCGTCGATCAGATCGCCCATGTTCTTCAGGAAGTAGTCGGCGATGTTCTTCTTGGCCTCGAGCTTCCAGATGCCGCCGTCGGCCTCGAAGAAGCCGATCCCCTCGTCGGGATCCACGCGCAGCAGAAACTCGCTCTCGGGCTGTTCCACCTCGAGGAAGGTGCGGAACGGCCGCAGCATGACGCGGGGCTTGATCTCGACGAGCGCGTTGAGGGCGACGCCCTGACGGGCCTCGACGGTCTGCGTGACGCCGTTGTCGTTGGTGCTGACGCTGTTCTCGTTGGTCATACGACTCAGCAGGTCGAGCAGGTAGGCCGTGCCCTCGTTAGGGATGCAGAGGCTCCGCAGCTCGATCAGAGCTACCTCGCGTCCTCTGAAGCCGGTGTACAGGCCCGGGGCGTCAGCCTTGGCGCGGTAGAGCGTGTTGCGGGAGAAGTCGCTCAGGTAGGTGGTCATCACCTCGACGGTGTCGTTGCTCTTGACCTGCACCATGATGGTCGTGCCGACCTTCTCGAGCTCGGTGCGGATCAGCTTGCAGATGCTATCGAGGCCGCTGACGCTGATGCAGTCGGGGCGGTCGACGTGTGGCGGGATGCGGGTGAGGGATGCGTCGGCGTAGGTCTGGCCGCCGATCTCGAAGATCTTGGTCTCCTTCAGGCTGACGATTTTGTCGATCATTTTTGCGAGCATTGTGTTGTCCTCCTTGTTCTGTGTTGTGGGTTGTTATGCGTGCTGGACGAGCTTCAGGAGCTTCGGGGCCTCCTGCTGCGTGCCGTCCATGTTCATTTGGCCGGGCACCTGCGGCACCATCTCGGCGACGACGAGCTCGCCGTTGCCGTCAGAGGTGACATAGAGGGCCGTGGCGACGGGGTTGGTGGCCGCGAGCGTAGACTTGGCCGTCACGGAGACGCCGATGGTGCGGCGTTCGTCGTCCGGGGTCAGCTCGATGGTGAGGGTGATCTTGCGCTTGGCCGTGGCCTTCGTGTTGGGGTCGAGTATGTTCTGGATCACCTTGTCCATCTCATAGTCGACGCGCTCCTCGAAGGCGCCGCGGGCCATCGACATGATGCTGTCGCGCTGGTTCTGTTCGTTCATGGGGTTTCTCCTTTCTCTCAGGTGGCCGATCCGAACGTCATCTGCTCGGCCTCGGTCGGGTTGTCTGCGTAGGCTGCGGCCGTCTGGCCCGTGGGGCCTGAAGGCTCCGCTCTGGCCCACACGGCCTCGGTGGCGTCCGAGCGGGTGGCCTTACGGCGGCCGACCGTCGTGAGGATCCCGATCTCCTTCAGCTCTGTGAGCCGCGGGGCGACGTAGTTGCGGTTGAAGTACGGGATCCGGCCGGCCGCGACGAGCTCCTCGGTGATCTCGCTGGCCGTGAGCTCACGGTTGCCGAGGGTCTCGAGGATCAGGCGGCAGCGGGCGGCCCGCTTGGGTAGTACGGCGTCATAGCTGCGGCGCCGGGTCTCTTTGGTTGTCTGGTTCATGCGTTTCCTCCTTTCCGGCCAGCTCGACGCTGTCGGCTGGCACGTCCTTGACTTCAGGCGTCGGCGCTTCGTTGCCCCACGCGTCCCATCCCGGGGCGGCTTCTCGGGCGAAAAGCTCGATGCGGGGCAGGTCTCCCATCAGCTCGACGATCTTGTCGCGCACTTCGGCGGGCTTCTGGCTGTGCCTGCGCAGCGGCGAGAATACGAGCTGACCGACGCCGGCGCTGATGCGCTTCGGCTTGCCTTTGATAGCGATCAGACAGGGCTCGGTATTACCTCGAGTCCAGCGGCCGAGGCCGAAAAAGTAGCCGTTTCCGCTGCGGTTCTGCTTGATCCACTGGAAGGCGATCGACTTGTATTTGAAGCCCCACGCCTCGATCAGGTCGAGGGCCTCCTGCATCTTCGGGTATGTGGCCCACATAAAGAGCACACAGTCGTCAGCAGCTATACCCCCCCCCGCAGGGTTGACGGGGAGCTGCTTCAGCTCGTTGATGCTCATGGTCGCGTACTGCGCGGCAGCCGCGCCCGAGCATCCGCTGTCGCTGTAACTCCACGGCGGGTCGGCGTAGATGATGCTGTATTTCTTATCCGGGAACGGGATCACGTTGTTGCCTCCTTTCCGGGCACTTCCGACTCGATGCCGTGCAGGAACTTGATGAAGCCGGCCGTCGCCGGCACCTCGTAGCGGGAGAGCTCTGCGTGCGTCATGTACTTGCGGCCGTAAATCTCGGCCATATCACGCCAGACGGGCCACGGCACGCGGTAGAAGTCCGTCAGGCTCACGGAGACGAGCACGAAGGCGATGGCGCCGAGCTTGTGATGGGCCTCGAGGTCGTCCTGCTGCTCTTGGGTGAGCCGGCGCTGCTCGATGCGCTCGTCGTCGGTGTGCTTGGCCTCGAAGTATATGCTCCGGCCGCCCTTCAGGGTGCCGCCATAGTCCGGCTGGGCCTGCTTGGTGTAGCAGGCGAGGAACTGGCCCTTGCGGTTCTTGGCGCCGAGGGGCTTCATGGGCTCCGGCGTCTTTTCAATCTTGGCGAGGCCGCGGCTGAGGTAGTAGTCGCACGAGGCCGAGATGATATTCTCGAAGTAGCCGCCGGCGACTCTGGCCTGCTTGCCGCGGATCTGCGCCATCATGTGTTTTTCGGCTGCGTAGGGCGTCGGGTCGTTGTAGCCCTCCGCGTTCTTTCTCGGGTCGTACTTCGTCACGGCGTTCAGCCTCCGATCTCGATGTGGACGCCCGGATCGGAGATCAGGCGGTCGGCGAGCTCGAGGATGACGCTGCCATCCAGCTCGATGCTGAGAGGGCCGTGGTCGAGGTGCTGGTTGCAGACGGCCATCGCCCTGAAGGCGGGCAAGTGCAGCGTGACGCTGCCGATGTCAGGCTTGTCCTCCTCGTCGCTTTCGGGCTCCTCGTCAGGCTTCAGCTCGCTGATGGCCTCGAAGCCGTTGCGGACGGGGATGCCGTGCGCCTTGGCGAGCTCGATCTCCGCAGTCATGCCGGCAGAGGGGTGGTCAATGCCGAAGGCCCACAGCTCGGAGCAGCCGAGCACCAGCTCGCTGCCAATCTTCAGGGCCAGCTCACGCTCCTCGGGGACATTGTCGTCCATGAACTGCGTGAGATAGATGTGCGGGGTGACGGGGATGACGCCCTTCTCCACAGCCGCGCGGCTGTACTCCTTGGCGCGCTGGATGTTGTTCTCGTAGTCCCCGCGGCACGGGGAGCAGATGTAAACCTTTTTCATGTTGTTCCTCCTATCGTGAGCGCCAGCTCTGGCCGGTGAGGGTGATGCCCCTGCACATTTCCATGAGCCGGTCGATGGTGGCCCGGGCCGTCATGCTGTCGCGGCTTTCTCGCGGCGTCATGCGGTCGATCAGGGCCTCGGTGTCGTAGTTGGTGGTCACTATGGTCGGCAGGTATGCCTCATAGCGGCCGTTGATGATGTTGTAGACCGTGGAGATCGCCCACTCTGTCGGCGGCTCCTTGCCGATGTCGTCGATCACGAGGAGCGGGACGGTCTTGTAGATCTTCAGGACGTCGCTCTCGCTGCCGCCAGTCGCGGAGTAGGTGCGCTTGATGCGCTCCAGCAGGTCGATCATCGTCATGCAGATGACCGGCTTGCCCTGCGCGATCAGGTGGTTGGCGATGGCAGCGGCGAGGTGGGTCTTGCCGGTGCCCGGCGGGCCAGCGATAAACAGGCCGTTGCGGCCGGGCTCCTGACGGCCGGGCTGCGGCAGCATGGCGTCGAAGCCTTCGGCGTAGCGCCGGGCGGCTGCCGCTGCGCGCTTGTTGTCGTCGGTGAGCTGGAAGGTGGAGAAGGTGCGCCGCAGGAAACGGTCGCCCATGCCGGACTCGCCGACGATGCGCTTGATGCGTTCCCGCATTTTCTTCTCCTCCTCAGCCTTGGCGGCTGCGGCCTCAGCAGCCTCGCGCTCTGCCTTCTCCTTCTCGTAGGCAGCCACGGCCTCGGGACAGGTGCATCGCTCGGCTCCGTAGGGAGGCCAGAGGATGCGGTCGCCGAGCGTGATGCCCTTGTGGTAGCGCAGGGCGCCGCAGAACTCGCAGGGAACGGGCTCAGGGACTCCGGGATGGCCGGCGAGGCGCTCATCGTTGCTCCAGATCCAGTTGCCGGGTTCACTCGTCGTCGGCCGGCTTGAAGCCCTTGCCCCAGTCTCGGCCGGAGCTGTCGGGCTGCTCAGGATCTCGCTGATTTTCTGCACCTTCGTTCACCTCCTCGTTATCCCAGTAGCCGCCGTTGAGCCATGTGCTCGGGTTCGGTATGTAGCGCCCGTTCTCCCGGCGCCACTGGTCGCTCCGCTTCTGAGCGTCGACCGCCTGCATGATCCTCTCGTGGAGCTCAGCGGTGGGCTTGATCTTGTTCCACGCCTTCAGGGCGTACTGCTTGCCGGTCTTTTTCGGGTAGGCTTTCCAGAACTCGAGAAATCTGACCTCGACGAGCGACTTCGTGCCGCCGTCACTCCCCTCGTCAGAGGGGGAAGGGGGTGTATTACCTTCTCTTGTCTTATCTTCTCTACTCTGGTCTACTCTGCCTCCGGCTTTCTTGCGGCCGTTTGCCGGTCGTCCGGCGGTCGGCGTCGGGTCGTCCGGCGAGGCGTCGGCAGACGCCGCAGCAGCGGCCCGGCGGCTGCGGGAACGCTCTTTCTCGGCTTGCCGCTGGTCGATCAGCTTGCCGGCGTACTCGTACCAGTCGTGGATCTCGAGCGTTCCGTCCTCTTTTTCGTCGATCCAGCCCGCCCGGATCAGTGTTTTCGCCAGTTTTTCAGGGTCTCCGTCCCACTGAGCGGCCCGCGCGATCATGCGCGGCGTGATGTCCGAGAGGCTGCCGGTCGGGGCGTTGTCGAGGGCCCACAGCCAGAACGAGACGAGCAGCCCCATCATGTGCGGCGGCTCGACTTCGAGCTGGTCAGCAGCGTCGAACAGTTTGCGGTGATCCTTGAGTGTCTGATGCACTTGCAGCCATGCCACGGTCGTCACCTCCTTTCTGTGGTCGTTGGTTTGTGGCCTGTTTTTGGTCGTCTGCCGGTCGTCCGGCGGTCATGTTAAAAAGGAAGGTCGCCATCGCCCTCGATCTCCGTGAAGTCGCCGGAGCTCTCAGAGTAGCCCGGATCGGCGAAGTCGCTGCCGGAGCTCTGGCCGCCGTCCTTCTTGCTGTCGCAGAAGTGGACGGAGTCGACCGTGATCTCGACGGCCTTGCGGCGGTTGCCGTCCTTGTCCTCGTAGCTGCGGCTGGTGAGCTCGCCCTCGACGAGGACGAGGCGGCCCTTGCTCAGGTACTTGCAGACGAACTCGGCCTGCGCGCGCCATGCGACGCACTCGATGAAGTTGGTGATCTTCTTGCCGTCCTTGGTCTTGCGGCCGGTGTCGCTGGCGAGGGTGAAGCTGGTGATCGCCGTGCCCTGCTGCGTGTATCTGAGCTCAGGGTCGGCGGTTAGACGGCCTTGGAGGCCGGTGTGGTTATACATTAGGCATTTCCTCCTTGCTGGTTATGCTGCGCGGCTGCGTTGTCGAGGGACGTGCAGATCTCGTCGTACTCTTGGCGGGTCAGGGTGGCCGGATCCTGCTTTTTGTATTTCTCCACGATCCGGGCGTTGGTGCGCTCCTTGGTCATTCCTGCGGCCTCTGCCTTCTTGTAGAGGCGCGTGAGCTGCGCGTCGCTCAGGCGGCCGGAGCTCTGCCCCTGACGCCCCTGTGTGGCCTGCTGGCGGCCTCCAGCGCCGGATCCTTTGCCCTGCGCGCCGAAGTCACTATTGTCGGGGTCGTCCTCGCCTTGGTCGACGGTGAACTTCTCGAAAAGGTAGTATTTCAGTGCGTAGGTGTGGGCTGCGCCCTTGGCCTTGGCCGGGTCATCGTTCCAGCCGACGGCGTGGACGGTGGCCTCGATGGTCTCGTCGTCGTTGTCGAGGTTCAGCCAGCGGATCGTCAGGTCGGCCTCGTAGAGGAACATGAGCTTATCGCCGTTGCGGGTCTTGGTCTGCATGGTGATCCAGTAGACCGGGTCGCCGTTCTCGGCGTGGCGGGTGGCCTGCTCGCTGATGACGTCGAAGTCGACGCCGAGCTCGTTCATTATCGGGGTGATCTTCTCCCACACGTCGTAGATCTTGGCGTACTTGTAGCTGACGCCGTCGCTGTGCTGCTTCTTGACGATCTCCGGGCAGGCTTTCCGCATTTCGACGAGCTTCTGCCGGAGCGTCAGGCAGGTGGCTTCAGGAGGGGCCGCAGCAGCGGCCGCCTCGGTTTTCTTGGTTTCTGCCATGTCGGTGCCTCCTTACACGTCGACCGTGAAGATGCCCGGGGTCTCGTAGACGGTGACGCCCTCCACGATCTCGCCGGTCTCGGTCAGGGTTGCGATGTCGCCGGTGTAGCTGAGCAGCTTCTTCAGGTCGGCCCAGCGGGTCGACTCCTCGACCTTCACGAGCTCGCTGTAGCCGTTGGCCTTGAGCCACGGCACCAGCTTGGCCTCGTCGAGTTTGGTCTTGGTGGTGCCCTTCTTGAAGGTCAGGGTGCCGGAGAGGAGCCGGTACTTCTCCGTCGTCTTGGTCTCCTTGTGGGGGACGGTGGCGAAGAAGTCGGCCAGACAGCTCGTGAGGTACGAGGTGCCGTTCTCCATGCGCTTGCGTGCGGCGGCGACTTTCTCGTTGATGGCCGCGATCTGCTCGTCGGCCAGAGCCTTCAGGCGGTCGTACTCGCTGCGCTCGTCGGCGATCTTGCGGATGGCCCAGTCGGCGCAGCGGTCGTCAGTGATACGGAACGGGGCGCGCTCGCCCTCTGCGACGGTGCTGAGGTCGACCTGCTCCAGCTCGTCCAGCGTGGCAGCAGGCAGCAGCTCGGGCTCCTGCGTGGTGGTGGCCTCGACGTCTGCCTGCTCGGCAGCGAGGGCCGCGGTGGTCTTATCGCTCATTGTTGTGCTCCTTTCTCTCGGTGACGTTGAAGGTGAGCATCACGCCGCAGGTGACAGGGGTGACGCTCTCGAGCTCGAGGTCGCGGCCGCTGCGGAGGTGCAGGGTCTCGCCCGGCTTCATTTCGGTGAGGTGTTTCATCTGGTACTCCTTTCTGCAAAGAAACGGTGCCCGCCTTCCTCGATGACGAAGATCTGGCTCTCGTGGAAGTCGCTGGTCACGAGGGCGGGGTTATAGAAGTAGAGGATCGGCTCGTCCACGACGGTCTCGCCTCGGTCAAACACGGCCGCGACGGCGTCCTTGACGCGCTGCGTGGGATCCGGCCGGCTCTTGGTATAGCTGTAAAGGACGACGGCCTCAGAGGGCTCGACGCCGCGCTTCTCGGCTGCGTTGAGGATGCACTGAGCGACGAGCATCTGGCCCTCGAAGGACTCCCCGCCGGCCTCGGCCATGACCACGCGCTCGACGACGTCGCGCTCGGCGTCGGTCAGATGGTAGCGCACGGCGGGCTCGGTCGGCTCCACGGTCTCAGCGGCCGGGGCGGGGGTGTCCGGGATGTATGCGCCGACGGTGTTGGTCGGCGGCAGGATGTCGGTCTCCTGCTTGCTGCCGGCCGGGGTGGTGAAGATCGCCACAGAGATGCCGCCCAGCAGAAGGACGGCAGCGGCCAGCGTGGCAGCTCTCAGGGCTTTCCTCTTGGCACGGCGGCGCCGGCGTGTTATACTTGCGGTGCGGGATCCGTATGCTGGCAGGCTGCTGGATCTTCTCGCATGGGTCGCCCGGTCGCAACGGGCGGCCCTTTCTTTTGTGGTTTCCATTGGTTTCTCCTTTCACTGAGCCCGTGCGACGGTCAGACCACAGAGGGCATGGGTGAGGTCGCTGAACTCGGTCTCTCGGACGGTGTCAGCGGTCAGCAGCACGAGGTAGTCGTTGTCGTAGTAGTCGATCTCAGGATGCCGCTGCCGGTTTACTTCATTTTTGTGGCGGGCGTAGGGCTCGGCACGGTTCCAGACGTCGTCAGGGATCCAGCGGTCGAGGTGATCCTCGACGCGCTCGCGCAGCTCCTCGCTCGTGATTGTGATCTCCGGGCTCATGCTGTCACCTCCGCACCACGCGGGCCGGGAGCGTCTGCTCCGGGCGGGTCAGGCCCTTGCTGAAGCCCTGCGGCTCATATCTGACGCCCACGATCCGGCGGCCGCTGACGCCGTACTTGGGGTTGTAGCCGAACAGGTTGACGTAGCTGCCGAGATCCTCGCGCTCGTCGTCCATCGCCTTCAGCACCTCGAACAGGGCCAGCACGTCGTCGATGGCGCGGTGGCTGTTCTGCACCTTGCCGGTGAGGTCATAGGCGATGATCGCGTTGGCGAGCTTGTGCGGGTAGGCCCTGCGGTCTTTGTAGACCGTCAGGCTGTCCAGCCAGTCGATCCGGCCGACCTTCTGGCCGCGGAGCAGGCCACGGAGAAAACAGGCGTCAAACTGCGCATTGTGGGCGATCATCAGGGTCGGGCCGTTCTGCATGAGCTTGGCGATCTGGCCGGCTGCCTTGACCGGCTGCACGCCCTCGGTCTGGAGCCGCTCGTCGGTGATGCCGGTCAGGCTGACGATGTTCTCCGGGAGGGTCTCGCCCTCGGGCAGCTTGATGAAGGTGTCCATCTTGCCGGCGATCCGTAGACCGCCGGTGGCCGTGCGCTCCACGCGCAGGGCGGCGAGCTCGATGATCTGGTCGTTGTCGAAGTCGAGGCCGCTGGTCTCGGTATCAAACACGACGAGGGCCTTGTAGCGGTCGAACAGGGTGGAGAGGTTACTCATGCCGGGCCTCCTTCTCGCGGGTAGCTCTCAGGGTGCCGAGCATAAACGAGAGGGCTGTGGTCAGTTGATCCTCAGTGGCGAAGGTGCCGCCGAACTGCTCGGCCAGCGCCGCGATGATCTCGCCGGCGTGCTCCGGCGTGACGTCGTCGGTGGCTTCGTCGTCCTCGATGGAGATCAGGAGATCGGAGTCCAGATAACAAGCGGGGCGCAGGCCGTCGCTGCCGTAGCAGGCGCCGAGCCCGTCCAGAGCGCCACCGGAGAGGACGCGGCGGGCGAGTGACTCGTAGCCGTTAGACTTCGTGCTGAAGGCGGTGGAGAGCCACCACCAGTCGTCTGCGTTGGGGATGACGTCGCGGTTGCGCCGGTACTGGTCGACCGTCAGCAGGAAGATGGTGACGGTGCAGGTGCCGTAGTCCTTCAGGCCGTCGTCGGTGGTCAGGTCGAGCTCCGTGGTCAAGAAGGCGTCGGGGCCGTTCACGTCCTCGAGCAGGTTGTCGAGGTAGGCGCCGTTGAGGTATTCCTTGCTGCTGGCGACGGCGAAGTTGTTGCAGTTGCCCTCGTCAAAGGCTCGGGTCTCGATGATGTCCTTGCTCAGGCAGAGGGCGCGGCCGTCATCATTCTCCAGCAGGATCCAGCTCTGGCCGGCATAGTCGAAGGCCGTGCCGCGGGCGGCGTTCTTGAGTGCGATCTTTTTCATGGGGTTGCTCCTTTCGTTCTCTGCGGCCGAGCCTTCTGGCTGGCCTGAATGTTTGGCAGGGTCTCGCCGGCGCGGAGCCGGCTCTCACAGTGCGGGCAGATGTAGCCGGTGCGGGGGATCTTCTGGTAGATGCTGACGTTCCAGTCGAGCCCGCAGCCGACGCACTTGGCTGTCATGGGCCTCCACCTCCTTCCGCAGCCAGAGCCTCGAAAACATAGCGCCGGATGCGGTTGCGGTACTTCTTCCGGGTTCTGGCTTTCTTTGCGTGAGCTGCGAGGTGCAGCCACTTCGGCGGCACTCCGATGGCCTTGGCCGATACCTTCCAGAGCTTTTTGAGGGCAGAGAGCACGACGTTGATGACCGGCTTCAGGGCCTCGGCCAGCTTGGCGGCGATTTCCCGCAGAGCGTCGGCCAGCTTCTCGAAGGCTTCGCGGGCCTGCTGCATCTTCTCACGATCGGCGAGCGTCATGCTGCCGTCGTAGACGTAGGGGCTCAGCTCGTCGTCGCCTCCGTCGGCCAGACGCTCACAGAACGGGAGGCCGGCAGCTTCGGCAGCCTTGCGGCCCTCCTCGAGGGCGTCCCGGCCTTGCGTGACTTCGCAATAGTCCGCGAGGCGGTTGCGGCCGCCTTCGTAGTGCCAGCGGATCCCGGCGGCGATCTCGTCGATGGTCATGTCCTCACCGAAGTGGCCGCAGTAGTAGCCGTTGACGATGACGGCGTCCGGGTCTGCCTTCAGGATCCCGATGGCCTCGTTGAGGTCGTCAGTCTCCCACTCGCCGTTCCAGATGTCGCTCCAGATTGTCAGGGCGTTCCACGAGCGGCCGGTGCGATACACGATTGTCCAGCCGATGCCGTCGCGGATCTCCGCGGCGAAGTCTCGGGCGATGTCTCTCAGTGCTGCCATGCTGGCGCCTCCTCTCTGGTGATGTGCACGACGGTGACGAGGTCGTCGATCTCGTGCTTGGTGGTGTATGTGTCCCGCTCGTCGAGCCCGATGTGCCGCAGCAGCGTCTCGGGCCCGTCCAGCAGGAAGGCGGTGACGGCCACGGCGTTCAGCCGGTAGACCGTGACCTCCACGGTGCAGCGGGCGTCGTCCTCGTCCAGCGTGGACGGGAACGAGGCCCGGCAGATTGGGGTCGCCTCGTATCTGAAGGCGGTCGCGCGGTTCTCGCCGGCGATGATGTCCTTCACGAACTCCTCGAAGGCTTTGCGAGGGATCGAGCTGCGGTACTTGTCCAGCGTGACGTCGGCGAGCTGCCGGATGGCTTTGGTGTTCATGCTTTTCACCTCACTTTATCTCGTGGATCAGCGTCCTGAAGTGGAAGCACTGGATGTTGTAGCCGCCGGCGCCGATGGTCTGGATCTTTGCCTTGCCCTCCGTGCCGACGATGATGCCGTTGATGTCGCCCTCGGGGCCGATGTAGAGGGTGGCCGCGTCGGTGATGGTTCCGACCGTGCTCATAATGCGGCCGATCAGGTCGAGCAGCTTGGCCCGCTTTTCTTCGTCCATCGTCTTTTCGAGCCACGCCTCGCGCTCGTCCTCGTCGCGGATCTCCAGCAGCCTGAGCGTGATCTGGTCGCCTGCTTCGCGGAGTTTCTTCTGGATCTGGTGGTATTCCAGACCGCGCTCACTCAGGAAGGCGTCGACGTCGCGGCGCGGCCAGAGGTTTGCGAGGTCGTAGTCGGTCAGCTCGCGGCCCTTGTAGAGCTCGCGGTACTTCTCGAGAGAGGGGAGCGTCTGAAGCGCCTCCAGCCGGGCGGCCCGTTCCTTGGCCTTCAGGCCCTCGCGGTACTCGATGAAGCGGATCCGCTTCTCTCGGTAGTATCCGATCGCGTGCTGTTTCCAGTTTTCGAGGAAGTCCTTCAGGATCTCCGGGGTGTTTGCCTCGAGGTAGGCGTCGCGGGTGATCCGGGTGTTGAGCTTATCCTTCCAGTTTGCGAGGGTCTCGCGGGCCTCGGCCAGCTTGGAGGTCGCGCTCTTGATGTCCTCGCGCTTGATGCTGACGTCGAAGCGGTCGGCGCCTTTTTCAATCATTTTGGCGAGCTGGCTGTTGTGCTTCTTGAGTACGGCCTCGCGCTTCGCCACGCGGCTCTCGGCGTCGATGACCTTCTGCTCGAGCTCTTTCTGTGTCATGGTGGTCTCCTTTCGTCTTGGCCCGGCCTGAGCCGGGGATCTTGGTGGTGTCGAGTCCCTGAAAAGCAGAAACACGACCGCCGGATCGCTTCAGAGAGCAGCGCGGAGGGGGTGCGCAGTTCGTCCATTTTCAGCGTCGGGGTCGTGTGATCGTTTTCATGTTGGGCTCTCCTTTCTTCGGCCCGGCGCTGCCGGGTGTTCTTGGCTACTGTGCGGCCGGTGCTCGTTTACCTCTGCGCTTGAAGCTCTCACGCAGCCGCCTCTCGGCGAGCTCTGCGCTGTACCCTTCGCGCTGGTTGGCGTCCAGCGCGCCGGTCGCGCCTCGCTGGAGCTCCTTGTAGATCGTGGTGTGGTGGACGCTCAGGCGGGCCGCGATGTCGACCGGCCGATCTCCGAGCAGATGCCACGCCTCGATCTTCTTCCTGTCCTCGAAGGTCAGGTAGCGGTACTTTCCCGTCAGTCTCACCTCCGTCCTATGGGGTTGTAGTAAAGAAAAAACGCACAGCCGACTCGTTTGAGTCTCTGTGCGTTTAATGATAATGGATGGCAAAACAGAATATATTCGCAAAAATGATTGACAATACAGAGAGGCATTGATATACTATTAAAGCCGCTTTGACTGGGTTTGCAAGCGGAAGCGGGGTCCTCCCCTTCCCGCCCCTGAGAGCGAGTCCGTTATGAAGGAGTGAAATCAGAATGCAGGCAATCATTGTGACCGGCGGCAAGCAGTACAAGGTGGCGGAGGGCGATACCATTTTCGTCGAGAAGCTGCCCAACGAGGCTGGCGACGCCATCGTGTTTGATCAGGTCCTGGCTGTCATCGACGGCGAGAAGGCTACGTTCGGCGCCCCCGTGGTGGCTGGCGCCAAGGTGGACGCTTCCGTGGTGAAGAACGGCAAGGGCAAGAAGATTATGGTCTTCAAGTACAAGCCCAAGAAGGGCTATCACAAGCGCCAGGGTCATCGTCAGCCCTACACCAAGGTGACCATCGGCAAGATCTCCTTGTAATACCGGATATGACTACCATATCCTTTCGCATGGAAGGCGAGCGCGTGGTGGGCTTTACCGCCCAGGGCCACAGCGGCTACGCCGAGGCGGGAAGCGACATCGTCTGCGCGGCGGTGACCAGCGCCATCCGCATGACAGAGTGCGCCGTCAACGACGTGCTCGGTCTGGAGGCCTCGGTCAAGGTCCGGGAGGACAGCGTTTCCCTCCGGCTCCCCGGCGGCCTGAGCCAGAGCAGCGAGAGCACCTGTCAGACCCTTCTGACGGCGCTGATGCTCTATCTCACCGAGCTGCACGAGGAGTATCCGCAACACATTCTCGTGGTGGAGGAGGACTGACCTTCTCCATCGCGCATCATCGACACACATGTCTGGAGGTGTACGACAATGCTGAAAATCGGTCTTCAGTTCTTCGCCCACAAGAAGGGCGTCGGCTCCACCCGTAACGGCCGTGATTCCGAGTCCAAGCGTCTCGGCGTCAAGCGCGGCGACGGTCAGTTCGTTCTGGCTGGCAACATCCTCGTCCGTCAGCGCGGCACCCACATCCACCCCGGCGTCAATGTGGGCAAGGGCAGCGACGATACTCTGTTCGCTCTGAAGGACGGCAAGGTCAAGTTCGAGCGTCTGGGTAAGGATCGCAAGCAGGTCTCCATCGTGGAGATCGCCCAGTAACAATCGGGTATGAGAGAGCCTCGGACGGAAACCGTTCGGGGCTCTTTTTGTAAAATACGAGCGTGGGCGCACAATGTGCGCCCCTACCGAAGAAAAACCGTGTAGGGGCGGACCTTGTCCGCCCACTGAGAGAACAGGAGGATTTCCCTATGCCTCAATTTATTGATACGGCCAAGATCACCGTCCGCTCCGGCAACGGCGGAAACGGCGCGGTGGCCTTCCACCGGGAGAAGTATGTGGCGGCCGGCGGACCTGACGGCGGTGACGGCGGCCGGGGCGGCAGCATCGTCCTTCAGGTGGACGGGCACATGTCCACCCTGATGGACTTCCGCTACAAGAGAAAATACAGCGCCGGAAACGGCATGGACGGCTCCGGCAAGCGCTGCACCGGCAAGGACGGCGAGGATCTCATCATCAAAGTCCCCCGGGGCACCGTGGTCCGGGACGCCGAGACCCGGGAGATCATCTGCGACATGTCCGGGGACGAGCCCTTTGTCCTGGCCCGGGGCGGCAAGGGCGGCTGGGGCAACAAGCATTTCGCCACCCCCACCCGCCAGGTGCCCAACTTTGCCAAGGCGGGCCTGCCGGGGCAGACCCGGGATGTGATTCTGGAGCTCAAGCTCCTGGCCGATGTGGGCCTGGTGGGTTTCCCCAATGTGGGCAAGTCCACCCTCCTCTCGGTGGTCTCCAAGGCCCAGCCCAAGATCGCCAACTATCATTTTACCACCCTCTTCCCCAACCTGGGCGTGGTGTATGTGGACGAGGGGGTGTCCTTCATCCTGGCCGATATCCCCGGCATCATCGAGGGGGCCAGCGAGGGCGCCGGCCTGGGACACGATTTCCTGCGGCATGTGGACCGCTGCCGCCTGCTCATCCATGTGGTGGATGTGTCGGGCAGCGAGGGCCGGGACCCGGTGGCCGACTTTGAGGCTATCCAGGCCGAGCTTCAGGAGTACTCCCCCGAGCTGGCCTCCCGCCGGATGATCGTGGCGGGCAACAAGGTGGACATCGCCGCCGACCGCACGGGGCTGGAGGCGCTCAAGGCCCATGTGGAGGGGCTGGGCATGCCCTTCTTTGAGATCTCGGCGGCCGCCCACCAGGGCACCCGGGAGCTGATGTTCGCCGCGGCCAAGGAATTGCAGGAGCTGCCCCCCATCACGGTCTATGAGCCCACCTATGTGGAGCGGCCGGTCCAGGTGGACACCAGCGCGCCGCTGGACATCCGCCATGAGGACGACACCTGGATCGTGGAGGGCCCCTGGCTCCAGCGCCTGATGGCCAACACCAACTTCGGGGACTTTGAGTCCAGAAGCTGGTTTGACCGGATGCTGCGCCAGTCCGGCCTCTATGACCGGCTGGAGGAGATGGGGATCCAGGATGGGGACATCGTCTCCCTCTACAACCTGGAATTTGAATATCAGAAATAAAAGACGGAGCCGGACGGCATTTGCCGCCCGGCTCCATCTATGACAGGTCCGTATCTGGGGAATGATTACTTCATGGAGTTCTCATAGGCCTGGATCATCTTTTTGACCATCTGGCCGCCCACGGAACCGGCCTCACGGCTGGTCAGGTCGCCGTTATAGCCCTGCTTCAGGTTGACGCCGACTTCGGAAGCGGCCTCCATCTTGAACTTGTTGAGGGCCTCGCGGGCGTTGGGGACAGAAGGCTGATTCGAACTGGTAGACATAACATGCATCTCCTTACGTGTTGTTTGTTTGGATTGAGAATCCGAACATAGCTTTGCCCCGAAGATGATTTCTATGTGTTTTTCTTGATTGCTAATTCATAGTAAAACTGGAAACAGCCTCAAGCCGGTACAAATTGCTTCCATTCGGATGCGCAGCATAAAAAGAGCCTGTATGGGGCATGTTTTTGATATAGTTATAAAGAGAAGGGGTCATACTTTTTTTGTTTTTGAAGAAAATTGTTTTGATTTTGCAGGGGTATGATGCTATAATATCTTAGCATTGAGATGGGCGGCCTTTTGGCCGCCGGGAACATGACATAATGATGGGCCCGGGCGCAATTCGTCCGGCCGTTTTACTGCCGGGGCTTCCCGGACTGGAGAATAGAAGGTGCGGTCTTGACAAAGTATGTGATTCACGGCGGGAAACCGCTTTTTGGTGAGATTTCCATCAGCGGTGCGAAGAACGCGGCCGTTGCCATTATTCCGGCCACCCTGCTGGTGGACGGCGTGTGCCGGATCGAGAATATCCCGCAGATCAGCGACGTTACGCTTATCCTGAATATCCTTCAGGATCTGGGCGCCGATGTGCGCACCGTCAACCGGACGACGGTGGACATTGATTGCAGCCATATCCACAATTCCAAGGTCCCGGAGGAGCTGGCCCGCAAGATCCGGGCCTCCTACTACCTGATCGGGGCCCTCCTCAGCCGGTTCGGCAGCGCGGAGGTTCCCCCGCCCGGCGGATGTGATCTGGGCGGCCGCCCCATCGACCAGCATATCAAGGGCTTTGTGGCCATGGGGGCCGACGTGGACGTAAAGGGCGGCTATATCCATGCCAGGGCCAAGGGCGGACGTCTGACCGGGACCACCGTCTATATGGATATCGTCTCGGTGGGCGCGACCATGAACATCATGCTGGCGGCGACCCTGGCCGAGGGGCTGACGGTCATTGAGAATGCCGCCAAGGAGCCCCACATCGTGGACCTGGCCAACTTCCTCAACTCCATGGGCGCCGACATTATGGGCGCCGGTACCGACGTCATCAAGATCCGCGGCGTGGACCGCCTGGGCGGCGGAATGTACTCCATCATCCCCGACCAGATCGAGGCAGGCACCTATATGGCCGCAACGGCGGCCGCGGGCGGCGAGGTCCTGATCAAGAACGTGATTCCCAAGCATCTGGAGTGCATCACCGCCAAGCTGGTGGAGATGGGCGTGGATGTAGAGGAGCGGGATGACGCGGTGCTGGTCCGCCGCACCGGCAAGCTGACCCGGACCAACGTCAAGACCCTGCCCTATCCCGGATTCCCCACCGACATGCAGCCCCAGATCGCCGCCGTGCTCTGTCTGGCCCAGGGGACCAGCGTGGTCACCGAGGGCGTGTGGGACAACCGCTACCGCTATGTGGACGAGTTCCGCCGCATGGGGGCCCAGATCCAGGTGGACGGAAAGATCGCGGTCATCGAGGGCGTGGAAAAGCTCACCGGAGCCCGGCTGCGCGCCTGCGACCTGCGGGCGGGCGCGGCCATGATCATCACCGCGCTGGCCGCCCAGGGCACCTCTGAGATCAGCAACATCCACCACATTGAGCGGGGCTATGAGGACATTGTCCGCAAGCTCTCCGGGGTGGGCGCGGATATCCGTGTGGTCATCACGCCCGATGAGGAGCAGAGCGAGGCCAGCGCGGGCTGAACGGCCGTTTTTCCAGGGCCTGCCGCTGCCGGACGGCAGGCGGTCCTCCGGGGAGAGGTTTACGACGCGCTGAGGGGCGGCGGATTTCCGCCGCCCCTTTTTTCAGATTCCGGATCATAGAAAGTAGGAGCGATTTCTTTGCTGACACTGACGACACTGGCCAGCGGCTCCAGCGGCAACTGTACGCTGGTCTCCGACGGCACGACCCATCTTCTCATTGACGCGGGCATCTCGGCCCGGCGGATCACCACCGCGCTCAAGGGCCTGGGGATCGATCCCGGGAGTCTGTCCGGCGTGCTGGTCACCCATGAGCACTCCGACCACATCTGCGGGCTGACCACGCTGGCCAAGCAGCTCTCCTTCCCCGTCTATGCCAGCCACGGCACGGCGGGGGCGCTGTGCTGCCGCATCCCCGCGCTGGAGGCGCGGATGCGCGCCTTTCCCCCGGGGACGTCCTTTGAGGTGGGCGGCGTGGCGGTGGAGACCTTTGCCACCCCCCACGACACGGCGCAGAGCAACGGCTACGCCCTCTCCGCGGGCGGACGGAAGGCGGCGGTGGTCACCGACCTGGGCTGCCCCACCGAGGAGGTGCGCCGGGGGATCCGGGGCAGCCACCTGCTGGTGGCCGAGACCAACCACGAGGTGGAGTGGGTACAGTCGGGGCCCTATCCCTCTTTCCTGAAAGCCCGGGTGCTGGGGGAGCGGGGCCATCTGTCCAACCAGGCGGGGGCCGAGCTCGTCTGCTCGGCCGTGTGGGACGGGGCGCGCACCGTGCTGCTGGCCCATCTCTCCCAGGAGAACAACACGCCCGCCCGGGCCTATGAGACGGTCTCGGCCGCGCTGGAGCGGCAGGGGGCGGCGGTGGGCCGGGACGTGTGCCTGGAAGTGGCCCCCCGGGCCGAAGTGGGACAGACCTATGTGGTCTGAGTACATACTGTGCGGAGAGGAGATGCGGGTATGCTGAGTATCCATCTCATCTGTGTGGGGAAATTGAAGGAAGAATTCTATCTGGAGGCCTGCGCGGAGTATGTCAAGCGCCTGTCCGGGTACTGCAAGCTCCAGGTGGTGGAACTGCCGGAGGAGCGCCTGCCCCAGAATCCCTCCCAGGGACAGATCGACGCCGCTCTGGAAAAGGAGGCCGGCGCCATCCGCGCCAAGCTCCCTCCCAGCGCCAGCCTGGTGGTCCTGTGCGTGGAGGGAAAGCTCCGCTCCAGCGAGGAGGTGGCCCGGCTTCTGGCCGACTGGAGCCAGAACAGCGCCAAGCATCTGGTCTTTCTCATCGGCGGGTCCTACGGCCTGCACCCCTCTGTCAAAGCCCAGGCGTGGGTGAAGCTCTCCATGTCGCCCATGACCTTTCCCCACCATCTGGCCCGGGTCATGCTGCTGGAGCAGATCTACCGCGGATTCAAGATCAACGAGGGGTCCAGTTATCACAAATGAGGAGTATCCTGGAGAAAGCCCTAAAATTCGGCTGGAATTTACGCCTTTTTTGCGCTATAATAACCATGTCGGAACCTGTGTATACGTCTGAATCAATGGATTGGAGGTCATTCCCATGTCCTATCGTGAACGATATGAGCAGTGGCTGAACAGCCCCGCCCTCTCCCAGGAGGAGAAGGCCGAGCTTCAGAGCATTGCCAAGGATGAAAAAGAGATCGAGTCCCGCTTCTTTGCCCCCCTGGAGTTCGGCACCGCCGGCCTGCGGGGCACCATGTGCGTGGGCCTGCACCAGATGAATATCCACGTGATCCGCCACGCCACCCAGGCCTTTGCCCAGGTCATCCTGGACGAGGGGAGCGAGGCGGCGGAGCGGGGCGTGGCGGTGTGCTTTGACTGCCGCAACCACTCCCGGGAGTTTGCCCGGGAGACCGCCTGCGTCATGGCGGGCAACGGCATCAAGGTGCGTCTCTTCGAGTCCCTGCGCCCCACCCCGGAGCTCTCCTTCGCGGTGCGGGAGTACGGCTGCATTGCCGGCGTGAACGTCACGGCCAGCCACAATCCCAAGGAGTACAACGGCTATAAGGTCTACTGGGCCGACGGCGCCCAGCTGCCCCCCCGCCACGCCGCGGCCATTGCCAAAAAGATGGAGGAGCTGGATCTCTTCACCTCCATCCGGCGCATGGACTACGATGAGGCGGTGGCCAAGGGCATGATTTCCCTGATGGGGGAGGAGACCGACGAAAAATTCCTCGCCAATGTCATGGGCCAGATGAACGACAAGGCCGCCGTGGAGAAGGTGGCGGACACCTTCAAGATGGTCTACACCCCCTTCCATGGGACAGGCTACAAGCTGATTCCCGAGACCCTGCGCCGGCTGGGGATGAAGCATGTGCTCTGCGTACCGGAGCAGATGGTGGTGGACGGGAACTTCCCCACCGTGGTCTCCCCCAACCCGGAGAATCCGGAGGGATTCTATCTGGCGGTGGAGCTGGCCAAGAAGGAAGGCGCCGACTTCATCCTGGGCTCCGACCCCGACGCCGACCGGGTGGGCATCATGGTCCGAAACGACCAGGGCGAGTATATCGTCATCTCCGGCAACCAGACCGGCGTGCTGCTGCTGGATTACCTCATCGGGGCCCGCAGGCGCGCGGGTACGCTGCCCGCCAATGCGGTAGCCCTCAAGACCATCGTCACCACCGAGATGGCCCGCAAGGTGGCCGAGACCAACGGCGTGAAGTGCTTTGACACCTTTACCGGCTTCAAGTTCATGGCCGAGAAGAAGAACAAGCTGGAGGCATCCGGCGAGGGAAAGGTCATCTTCTCCTATGAGGAGAGCTACGGCTATATGCTGGGCGACTACGTCCGGGACAAGGACGCGGTCACCGCCGCCCTGCTCCTCACCGAGATGGCGGCCTGGTACGCCGGGCAGGGCATGACCCTGTACGACGCCCTCCAGAAGTGCTTTGAGAAGTACGGCTATTACGGGGAAAAGACCCTCAACCTGGTCATGCCAGGCCTGGACGGCCTGAAGAAGATGGCCGACCTGATGGCCGGCCTGCGGGAGCATCCCCCGGTGGAGATCGCCGGTGTGGCCGTGGAGCAGCGGAAGGACTACAAGGACGGCAGCGTGGTCCGGGTCTCCGACGGTTCCAGAAGCGCTATGGAGCTCTCCGGCTCCAACGTCCTGCGCTATGAGATGGCTGACGGCACCAGCGTCATCGTCCGTCCCTCCGGCACCGAGCCCAAGGTCAAGGTCTATATCCTGGCCAACGGCGCGGACAGGGCCGTGTGTGAGGAGAAGGCGGCCAGGTATGCCGTCTGGGCCGAGAGCCTGAGGGGTTAAGAGTCACAAAAGCAAACGGACCCGCGGCAGAAGCTTCTGCCGCGGGTCTTTCCCTGTGTTTTCAGCCCATGCTGATGCCCATGCGGCGGGCCACCTCCAGCATGCCGTGGCTCTCCGGGACCAGGCGGCTCTTGCCGGCCACGTCCTTGAGCTTGTTCTCCCCCACGTGGTTGTTTTTCATGGCGATGGTGATGCCATAGTTTTCGTCCTCCACCATTTTGGCGGCGTAGGAGCCGAACTGGGTGGCGAGCACCCGGTCATAGGGGGAGGGACTGCCGCCCCGCTGCATGTGTCCGGGGACGCAGACCCGGGTCTCAAACCCGGTCTGCTCCTCGATCTGCTTGGCGATGCGGTTGGTGGCAGTGGTATAGCCCTCCTCCGCACGCCTGGCCAGCCGCTCCTTCTTCTTCATGCGCGCCTCGCAGGCGTCCATGGCCCCCTCGGCCACGGCCAGAATGGAAAAGGTCTTTCCCTGGGCGGCCCGGCGCTCGATGGCGGCGCAGACATTTTCGATGGTATAGGGCAGCTCGGGAATGAGGATGATATCCGCGCCGCCGGCGATGCCGGCATAGAGGGTGAGCCAGCCGGCCTTGTTGCCCATCAGCTCCACCACCATGCAGCGGCTGTGGCTGCCGGCGGTGGTGTGGACCCGGTCAATGGCCTCGGTGGCGATGTCCACCGCGGAGTGGAACCCGAAGGTGACGTCGGTGCCGTAGATGTCATTGTCGATGGTCTTGGGGAGGCCGATGATGTTGAGCCCCTCCTCCGCCAGGAGGTTGGCGGTCTTGTGGGTGCCGTTTCCGCCCAGGCAGAGCAGGCAGTCCAGCTTCATCTCCTGATAGTGCTGCTTCATGGCGGCGACCTTGTCTACCTGGTCCTCCCCCACCACCCGCATGAGCTTGAAGGGGGTGCGCCGGGTGCCCAGGATGGTGCCGCCCACGGTGAGGATGCCGGAGAACTCCCGGGGCTCCATGACCCGCCAGTCCCCGTGGATCAGGCCGTGATAGCCGTTTGTGATGCCGATGATCTCCACCCGGTCCCCCATGCGCTGGTACAGCGCCTTGGCGACGCCCCGCAGCGTGGCGTTGAGACCCGGGCAGTCTCCGCCGGAGGTGAGGATACCCACTCGTTTTTTCATTGGCTGTATGCCTCCTCTTTTTTGGAATGGCTCCGTCCGCTTTTCTTCAGCATAGGAGTCTGGCCGTTTCCTGTCAAGCCCCAAAGGGGCATTATGGCGGGAAATGTACGGAAATGCCCCGCTTTGGTTGCATAAGATCACCTCATATGTTACAATAGAAAAATTGCAGGAATGTAAATGAGCCGGGGGAGAAACCTCCACTGTGATTTGAGGTCGCGCTGGGGAAACAGCGTTCCGGACGTGTGCGCCGATGGATGGGGACCTTGAATCGGGCACAGCGAAAGGAAGGAACGTATTATGATGGAAATCAACGGCGAACAGGTGGAAGGCCTGTCCAACTATGCCGACCTCGGGCTCTCCGAGGCCGTGATGAAGGCCATTGAGAAGAAGGGATATGTGCAGGCCACACAGGTGCAGTCGGGCGCCATTCCCTACTTCATGCAGTGGAGAGACGTGATCGCCAAGGCGCCTACGGGAACGGGTAAGACCTTTGCCTTCGGCATTCCCATGGTGGAACATGTGGACCCGGAATCGGCCGACGTACAGGGGCTGATCCTGGCTCCCACCCGGGAACTGGCCATCCAGATCCAGGATGAGCTGCGGGACCTGTGTGCCTTCAAGGAGGGCGTGCGGGTGGCCTGCCTCTACGGCGGGCAGCCCATCGAAAAGCAGATCACCCAGCTCAAGAAGCGGCCCCAGATCGTGGTGGCCACCCCAGGCCGCCTCATGGACCATATGAAACGGCGCACCGTGCGGCTGGACAAGGTGGAGACCGTGGTGCTCGATGAGGCCGACCGGATGCTGGACATGGGCTTTGTGCGGGATGTGACCCGCATCCTGGACCAGATCAGGCACCGGAAGAACATGGGCATGTTCTCGGCCACCATCTCCCGGGAGGTCATGGATATCTCCTGGGTCTACCAGCGCGACCCGGTGGAGATTACCGTCCGCCCGGTGGAGGACTCCAAGCCCGACATCCAGCAGTACCGGATCGACCTGGACAACCGGGAGCAGAAGCTGGATACCATTGCCGCCCTCATCACCCACGGCGGGTATGAGCGGGCCATCGCCTTCTGCAACACCAAGAACATGACCGACCGTCTGGCGGGGCTTCTGAACATGCGCGGCATCTCCTGCGAGGCCATCCACGGGGACATCCAGCAGCGGGTGCGGGAGCGCACCCTGGACAAATTCAAGAAGGGCGGGCTGCGGGTACTGGTGGCCACCGATGTGGCGGCCCGGGGACTGGACATCGACGATGTGGACGCGGTCTTTAACTATGATGTGCCCGATGAGATGGAGAATTATACGCACCGCATCGGCCGGACCGGCCGCGCTAAGCGCCACGGAGTGGCCTATACCTTTGTGGCCAACATTACCGAGGGGATCCGGATGGACAGCATCGTCAGCAATACCAAGGCCGAGATCCAGCGGCTGTGCTATGACCGGGACGGATGCCTGATCCTGGTGGAGGAGAAGGCGTAAGGGACTCCTCCCGGGAGGCATGGCGGGCCGCGGCGATACCGCGGGCACGGTCATTTTTAGGATTCCGAATTGCGGAAAAAGATTTGCTTTTTTAGAGGTTTTACCGCTTTGTGTCAACTTGCAGGAAGAAATTCTTTACACCGTTCGGCGTTCTATGGTAAAATACCAAATAGCTAGAACTCTAAGTTTACTTTTCAATATATTCCACGAAGCGGAGGTCTTTTTATGCAACTGAATCAGGTTAAGGAGGTCCTCAATGCCATCGTTCTCTGTGGAGAAGACCGGTTGGATCAGGAGGTCGTGTCCGCCTGCGGAAGCGACTTTCTCAGCGATGTGCTGGCCTTTGTCCATAACCAGAATCTGCTGCTGACCGGCTTGGTCAACCCGCAGGTGGTGCGTACGGCGGAGATGACGGACATCAAGTGCATCGTTTTTGTCCGGGGCAAGCGCCCGGATGAGGACATTATTCAGATGGCGCAGGAGCGCGGCATTGTGGTCATGACCTGCGGCGAGCGTATGTACAGCGCCTGCGGGCTGCTTTACAGCAATGGATTAAGGGGGAATTAGATCCGATGGAACCTGTCAAATTGGTATACCCTGTGGAGGGAGGCGACTTCATCGAGGCTGGTGAGGCTTCCAGCAAGATGAAGATGACCCTGAAGAAGCTGGGCCTTCCGTCCGATGTCATCCGCAAGGCGGCGATCTGCATGTATGAGGGTGAGATCAACATGGTCATCCACGCCAATGGCGGGCGCGCCGAGGTGGAGGTCACACTGGACCAGATCGTTCTGAAAATGATCGATGAGGGTCCGGGCATCCCCGATGTGGCAAAGGCCATGGAGGAGGGGTATTCCACCGCCGGCCCCGAGGTGCGCAGTCTGGGCTTTGGCGCCGGTATGGGCCTGCCCAATATGAAGCGCTACTCTGACGAGATGAACATTGAAACAGAGGTGGGCAGAGGGACTGTGGTCACCATGAAGCTCAAGATCGGATGATGACTGCGTGGAGCCTAGAGTTGATACTGCGATGAAGCACTCTGTTGTCCTGGACCGGAATCGCTGCCGGGGCTGCACGACCTGCATCAAGAACTGTCCTACCGAGGCCATCCGGGTCCGGCGGGGAAAGGCTCTGATCCTGTCGGACCGGTGTATTGATTGTGGGCGCTGCATCCAGGTGTGCCCCCACCGCGCCATTAAATCGGTGAGCGACAATTTGGAGCGGCTGCGGGACTACCGCTACTGCGTGGCGATCCCGGAACCTGCCCTCTATGGTCAGTTTCAGCATATGTGGGATATTGACCTGGTGCTGAACGGGCTGAAAAAAATCGGCTTTCATAAGGTGTTTGAAGCCGCCAAGGCCGCGGAGCTGCTGGCGGAATACACCTCCCGCCGGGGGACGGAACAGAAAAGCCCCGTGCCCCTGATCTCGTCCAACTGCCCGACCATCCTGCGGCTGATCCGCATCCGTTTCCCGCGGCTCATTGAGCACATTGACCCCCTCATCCTGCCCATGGAGCTGGCGGCCACCCTGGCCCGCCGGGAGGCGGAGAAGGAAACGGGACTATCGCCGGAGGAGATCGGGGTCTTTGCCATCGTCCCATGTCCGGCCAAGGCCACGGCCTGTCACCGGCCGGAAGGGCTGGAATCCCCTGTACTGGACGGAGCCTTCGCTGTTCGTGACATCTATATCCCGCTGCTGCGGGCGATGGAGCTTTTGGAAGAACCGGAGCCCATGCTTTCAGCCGGGGCCACCGGGATCGGCGTGGCCATCTGCAGCGGCGAATGTCACGCACGGGGGTCCAGCAAGTACCTGGCGGTGGATGGGATCGAGAATTCCATCCAGATGCTGGAGGAGATCGAGGACGGCCGCCAGCCCGAGGTGGAGTTTATCGAGCTTTCGGCCTGCACCCAGGGGTGCGTGGGCGGCTGCCTGAATGTGGAGAACCCATACGCCGCCCGGATGCGCATCCGCCGGATGATGAAGCAGCAGCCGGTGGACCGGTGTGTCCAGCCCCTGAGCCAGGAGGAGGAGAAGGATCTGCAATTCAGCCGGATCCTTCAATACAGCCCCGCCTTCCGTCTGGATGAGGACCGGGCGGAGGCCATGGCCAAGCACCTGCGGATCGAGGCGCTGGAGTCCCGCCTGCCGGGACTGCACTGCGGCTCCTGCGGCGCACCAAACTGCCATGCCTTTGCGGAGGATGTGGTGCTGGGGCGGGCCTCTCTGGACGACTGCATTTTCCGGGTACGGGAGCGTATGCGGGATGTGGCCGGACCGGGCGGGACCGATGTCTATCTCCCTCCCCCCTTCCGGCAGAAAAAGGCGGAGACAGAATAAATACAAAAAGGCGCTTACCCAATCAATGGGTAAGCGCCTTTCAGACTGTCGATAAAGTATATTTCTTCGATTTATGCTGCAAGAGCCTCGCAGAGTTCCGCCGTCCGCAGACGGCGGAAGAGG
>JAHAEW010000114.1 GCA_018374635.1 Clostridiales bacterium | reverse complement strand
CGGATGGAGCGCCGGTATCTTCTGGATGCCTCCCAGACACAGAAGGAATGTCAACGACTGGAAAGCAGGAATCGTGAAATTGATGAGATGTTCCTGAGCCTATATACCGATAAGGCAAAAGGAATCCTGACTGAGCAGCGTTTTATGAAGCTGACAGCAACACTGGAACAAGAGCAGGAAGCCAACCAGAAGCACCTGCAAGACCTGCTGTTGATGATGCGCCACTCTGACGAACAGGAAAATGAAGTCCGCACCTTCATCAAAGAAATCCGGCGCTACGCAGCCATTGAAAAACTGGATGAAGCGGTGCTGAACCGGCTCATCAGCAAAATTTTAGTGGGCGAGGTTAAGAAGATTGACGGACAGAAGGTGCAGGAAGTCAGAATCGTTTATAACTTTGTCGGAGAAATATTAAATTCTTAAATAGGAGTGTGTATATTACTTTTCTTACAATGTTGAACAGCTAAGCTGGTAAACCGCCGTCAAACTCGGGTGGCAGGTAATTTCCCAGATGGTAACTTTGCCCTTATGTTGACCTGTGAACAGCTGCGCTATGTGGTCAACACCCAGTGGGTCAATAAAAAGTATTATCACCCTTTCCTGCATGACGATCTGTACTGATATCCGCACATATGGAAGCACTAGCGGGGTTTCATATGCAATGGTCAGCAAAAGCATTTTCCAGTAGAAAGGCTCTTTGAAGACCGGTATCTTTCAGAAATCTCCATGATAAATTCATAATTCTATGATACGCTTGGAATAGGTGATGATAAATGAAACAAATTCTAATTATTGAGGATGAACTGGATATACAAGAACTTCTGCGGACCTATCTGGAGGATGCAGGCTATGGAACTACAGTAGCTGGAGACGGTGTGGCAGCCCTTTCCCTATTTCATGCTCGACCCTTTGACCTGATTCTATTGGATTTGATGCTGCCCAAGATTGACGGCTTTGGTGTCTGTGAGGTGATTCGACAGCAGTCTCAGATCCCAATCATCATGCTGACTGCTCTGGATAGTGAGGACCAACAGCTCAAGGGTTTTGGCATGGACATTGATGACTATGTGACCAAGCCGTTTTCCATACCGATTCTGTTGGAAAAAGTTCGAGTTATACTTCGTCGCAGAGGAAGTGCAGATGAGGAGAGATGCCTTCGATACCGTGACCTATCCCTTAACTTAGACACTCGAGAGGCGTTGTTGGAGGGGCACCCTCTGGATCTAACTGCCCGGGAATTTGAACTACTCCACACGTTTCTGGCTGCACCAGGACGGGTCTTCACCCGAGAAATTCTGCTGGCCAAGCTGTGGGGCTATGATTTTTATGGGGACGAGCGAGTGGTGGACAGTCACATCAAAAACCTTCGGCATAAGCTGGAGCGAGATTATATTGAAACAATCAGAGGAGTAGGATATCGTGCGGCAAAAGAAGATTTCTGAGAGTTTGACCATTCGTGTGTTCTTGATTACCGCATTCCTTTTACTCTTTGCTGGAGCTATCACCTTTGGATTTATTGCATGGGTCGCTCCCAGCACCTATACTGCTGTGATGAACGACGATCTCGCTGCGCAGGTGGATGTATTGGTTAAACAGTTGGCAGATACCGAACCGGAAGATTGCGGAAAGCTACTGGACAAGTTTACCCTCTCGTCTGGCGCGACTGCCATCTTGACAGGATCAGATGGACACTTGGTGGATACCGGAGCGCAGATTGAGGTGCAGACTGTGTATGAGGCTGGAGATATGCTCGTCACAACCACCGAAGGAGATAGTTCAGTCAGCTTTGGGACAATTGAGTCGAGCTTAGAAAATACTGTGGCCATTACCATGTCGGAGCAGTCTACCATTGCTACAGAGGTGCACTTTGCCGGACAAGAGGAGAGCTATACGCTCTATATCACTCCGCGACTCAAGGCAGAAAATGTGGCAGTACGGGCACTAGTGCAGATGGCTCCGTGGCTTCTGCTGGTGCTGATAACATTTTCTCTGCTGTGTGCCTTTTTTTACTCCAGATATATCACCCGACCTATTGTGCGGATGAGTGATATCGCCGGGAAGATGGCAGAACTGGATTTTCACTGGGAATGCGGAGAAACGCGTCGTGATGAAATCGGGCAGTTGGGGCGCAGTCTGGATGCAATGGCTGGAAAACTTTCCACTGCGTTGACAGAGCTGGAAAGCGCTAATCAGTCACTCCGGGGTGAGGTGGAGCGGGAGCGAGAGCTAGACCGACAAAGGATGGCCTTTTTCAATGCTGCCTCCCACGAATTAAAAACCCCGGTTACCATTCTGAAGGGACAATTGACCGGAATGCTGGAAGGTATTGGTGTCTATCAAAACCGGGACAAGTATCTACTGCGCTCCCTTCAGGTCACAGGGCGCATGGAAAATCTGGTCCGGGAAATGTTGACCATCTCGCGAATGGAGGCAGGAGCTGCAACGATGAAACAGGAATCGGTTGAGCTCTCTGCTTTAATCGAGGAGCAGTTAAAGCTAGATGCCGGACTTTTGGAGCAGCGAGGGCAGCATCTGGTTCAGGAATTGACGCAGGAAATCACCGTGATTGGGGATGCAACTCTTCTTGGAAAGGTGCTGGGGAACTTGATTTCCAATGCCTCCCTCTACTCTCCGAATGGAGCAGAGATTCGTGTCTGGTGTGGCTGGCAAGATGGGTGTCCGGCTGTGCTTGTGGAGAATATGGGAGCACATATCGGGGAGGACGCTCTGCCCCATCTGTACGAAGCGTTCTATCGGGAGGAGTGCTCCCGGAACCGCACCTCTGGCGGTAGCGGTCTTGGTCTCTATCTGGTAAAGATGATATTGGACCGCCATGGGGCCATGTGCAGTATTAAAAACACAGAGTGTGGAGTGCAGGCTTTGGTGCGTTTTGCTCCACGTGTCGTTTCTGGACTTACCACTGAGGATGTGATGGGATAACCAAAGGCAACCCAATTTATGGAATATTTGATAGTTGAAGACACAGAAAGTGATACAGTTTTGGGAAAGAGTGTTTTGGTATTTTTATAACAAGGGACGCTAGCATAAAACGCTAGCGTCTCTTGTTTATTCACAGGAAAGCTAAGGCAAAAAGATCACTCTTTATCTGTAAAGAACTTCACCTCCACATAAATCACATAGTTCCTCCATATTCACTCCATATTGCCTTGGTATTCTTGACCCATTCCATACAGAAAGGAACAAGGAAGAATGGAAATTCGTATAGAACATCTCAGCATGACCTACCCCAGCGGTAAGCAGGCACTAAAGGATCTGAATCTGGAGCTTAAGGCGCCCAGTCTCATTGGACTTCTGGGGCCCAATGGGGCTGGCAAGTCAACATTGATGAAGCTGCTGGTTGCGGCGCTCCTACCTACCAAAGGAGAAATTCGGGTGGACGGACACTCCCTTACCAAAACAGAGCGCCTGCTGAAAGCCCAGTTGGGGTATTTGCCACAGGACTTCGGTTTGTTTGATGAGTTGACCGTTACACAATTTCTGGACTATATGGCAGCGCTGAAAGGAATCCGGGATTCAAAGGCGGCCATTCAGAAGGCAATACAAGAGGTCAATCTGGAGGAAAAGGCCCGAGCCAGAATTCGCACGCTGTCCGGTGGTCAGCGCCAACGGGTGGGTATTGCGCAGGCAATTTTGGGAGACCCTCCCTTCCTGATTTTTGATGAGCCCACCGTAGGACTTGACCCGGAGGAGCGTATCCACTTCCGAAATCTCTTCTCCCACGCGGCCCAGAACCGGCTGGTGCTGCTCTCCACCCACATCATTGAGGATGTGCAGTCCATATGTAATCAGCTTGTGGTGATTAACCGCGGGCAAATTCTCTTTACCGGCACCCCGGAACAGTTAATTCAGTCTGCATCCGGCCATGTGGGTGTATTCTATGAGCAGGAGACCAATCAGGAGGAAGGGCTCCACATCACCGCCCGGGTGAACACCGCACAAGGCATCCGATGTCGGACGGTAGCAGAAAAACTCCCAGATTTTGTTCAGCCGGAGGAACCTACACTGGAGGACGCCTACCTCTATCTGATATCCCGGGAGGCAGCACAATGAAGACACTTCGACTGTTTCCTCTGGAGTTTGGACGCCTGCTTCGAAGCCGGTTGACCTGGCTGGTCATGTTGCTAACTGTTCTTGGCCCTGTGGCTGGTCTGTACCTGTATCAGCCGGCTGAGTCTACCATGAATTCCCTGTATTTGGCTAACCCTGCGATTGCTGGGGGCATTATCGGTGGAATCCTGTTTGGTCTGCTCTCCATCTTTGAACTGGACCGGACCTGTCGCAGTCGGGCGGATGTTCTTATAGATACGGCAGTGTTCCCACAGACCGCGGCCTTAACGCGGCTGCTAGCTCTGCTGGCTGCTGCGGTCCTAACAACAGTTCTCACTATGCTGGTGTGGCTCCCTGTCAGCATGGGGCTAATCGGTGTGGTGTTTGATTTGGTGGATTATGTACTGGCCTACTTGCTCTTTATGGGCCTTGCTCTGCCGCTGGGAGTTCTGGCGGCGTCGTCTGCCTACCAGTTTACCCGTCGGACGGACCTGTCCCTAGCGCTGTTCGCCGCATTTTGCGGTTTGAGCCTGACCGTGTGGGTAGAGAAGTGGCAGCTCTGCTGGCTCAATCCCTGCGTGTGGGCGCTGTCCGATGATTTCTCCAACTTTCGGCTCTTCCGCTCCGTGGCCTATATGCGTTTGACCTGGCTGGCAGGTCTGGCGGGCGTTTGGGCGGTATCCTACCTCTGCATCCGTCAGTATGGGAAGGGGGCGTTTGGCTCCTTGGCCCGGAGCATCCGGCGAGTCTACCGTCCGGTGATTGCTGCAGTATTGCTGGCCTGTTCTGGCGTTGCCTACGTGGCCCAGCCCATGGTAGACAACAGCAATCCAGACCAAATGGCAATGACCTTTTATGAGATGGCCTATCTTGACGGCGTGATTTGCACCGGACGCTCCGCGCAGGTATTTCCAGATATATCTGATGGAACCGTGCGCGGCAAGGCAAGTTATTCCTTTGAAAACAGCTCCAGGCAGGAACAGCGTGTTGCTTTTGGTGTTACCCCCGGCTACACCATTTCCAATGTGCAGGCCAATAGCGAGGCTGTCCCCTTTTCAGTGGGTGATTATCAGGAGTTCAACGAGGCTCTGCTGGAAGTCACCCTTCCAGCTAAGGCTCAGATCGAATTGACTATGGAATACAGTGGGTTCCCCCGTGAGAATCGAAATTTGTCGTCCGATCAGGGAAATGCAGAAATCAGTGGAACCTATCTGCAACTGGAAAATGCGACCCTGTCCCCACGACTTTTGAATGTACTACCTGATGAGAACATCTATCCAACGAAGATGGAAATTACCCTTCCTGCTTCTATGGTGGCCATTCCCTTTGGCTCCAGCCGGGCGGAGGTGGCAGCAGAGCATGAAAACGGCACAAAAACCTGGCGTTGGGATGACATCGGAACCGGCGGGATACTCTATGCCGGAGATTACATTCGGGAGAATATTCAGGCTGGCGGTATGAACATTGAGTTTTACTACGGTCGCAAGCATCAGGAGATTATGGAACAGGTCAATGCAGCCGATGCAGTACGGGATGTGGTGGAGTATTGTACTGCACACTATGGGAAGCTGTCATTCAGTAATGGAGAAACACTAAAACTAATTCAAAGCCGGATTGCCGGTGGCGGATATGCCGCCGATGGCGCAAGCCTGTTGGATGAGGCGGATTTCACTATCGCCAGTTTGAGGGATACCAGCAAGGGAAGCGTCCCGGGAGAAACTTTTATCCACGAGCTGGTTCATCAGTGGTGGGGGTTAGGCAATATGTTTGACATCCCAGAGCCAGACAGTCCCTGGTCTGCCGAGGGTTTGACCGTCTACACTACCTACCGCATCGTCAAGGAGCTGTATGGAGAGGAGTATGCACAGACACACTATATTGACCAGTGGAAACAGGAGGTGGATGACTACTATCTGAACTTCTATGTGCGTCATCCGAAATATCTGGATATGCTGCCGGAAGGAGAACGTTTGCGTATTTCCAACAGCCTGTCCGGTATGAGGCAGTACAGCGAAATGCCACTGAAGCTCCTGAAGGCGGAGCAACTTGTAGGCGGAGAAGAAGCCATGGATCAGGTTCTTAGAGATTTGTTCAATCGGGAGATTGACCCCATATATCCCTATCTTACCTATGATGAATTTTTGAGCGCCTGCGCGCTGACAGAGGAGGATTTAAACCTTGAGTAAGATTTATTGCTATGAGTGTAGGCGACTGCTGTGGAATAAGTTCTTTGGTGGACTAATTGTTGTGCTGCTTTGTTATGGTGCTTTGGTATTGCGGGGTGTGACCATTCTGGGGGTATCCCACACAGCACCGTTTTCTCCCTGGAGTTTTGGGGATTATCTCTCCCGGATGCTGCCGTTGCTGTGGATTGGCGCACTGTTCTTCCTGAGCTTCTTTACCTCCGTCAAGGCCCGGCGGACAGCGTCTCTCATAGACACTACACCTATGCTGCCTAGCCACTTTGCGTTTGTTCGGTGCGCTGCTGCCTTCACGGGGACGGTTATATTGGCGCTGCTTTGTATTGTGGAAGCAGCTGTATTTTACCGACAGATGTTCGGATGGCACGACTGGAGTAGCATGGTCTTTCCTGCGCTGGTGACCCTTTTGCCGCCACTGGGATTTGTTCTGGGTAGCGGTTGGCTGTTTGGACGGCTGAGACACTGGATGCTGTATGTTTGGATGTCAATTCCCATTCTTCTGGCTATGATACCTTTGCCAGAGATTATGGGATTGTGGAACGGTAGCTTTTTCACCGCTTATCCCCTGACGTTGGAGGAACTTGACCCTGCATTTACATTGCCGGGATCTATTGCTATAGTTCAGTTGCTTCTGTTGGTGGTGGGTGTAACCATGCTGGTGTTTGGGAGCAAGCGCCGCAGTATATGCAACCATTGAAAAACTGGTCAGAGCACTTTTGGATCAGCTAATTAGCCATATTCTGGGAGGTGAAGTCCCAAAAATTGATAGGAAAAAGAAACAGAAAGTCAGGATTGCTTATAATTTTGTGGGAGAAATCCAGGTGACAACTAAATAACAGCATGATAGTCCTTCTCCTCCCTGGAGAGGGGCTATTTTTTTGCCCGTTCTTGAATTCATCACTTGACATTGTGGCAAAGAGCTGATGAGCCAGGATGAGCTTGCTGTTATGGATGGCGGCAAGTGTATCCTCCAGCTGCGCGGTGTGCGTCCTTTCCTTTCGGATAAGTACGACATCACCAAGCACCCCAATTTCAAGTACACTGCCGACGCG
>JAHAEW010000271.1 GCA_018374635.1 Clostridiales bacterium | reverse complement strand
TGAACTGCCCCAGATTATGCAGACAGTACAAAAAAGAGCCCTGGTAGGAAATATCGAGTTTTAGTAGGAGAGGCGTCGCGCAAGCGGCGCCTCTCCAGTCTTTAACTGGATGCGCTCATGGTTATAAAAATGAATATAGCGGTCGATCATCTCGTTGGCTTCCGGGAAGGTAGCCGGTTTGTGGCGGTAAATGCACTCCGTTTTGAGGATGGAGAAGAAATTTTCCGCCATGGCGTTGTCATATGGATTTCCCTTTCTTGACATGGACGGTGTAATGCCGTATGCTGCAGCGACCTTCTTTTTCTCTCGCTTCATTGCCAGACGAATGGTGTCCAGAACCAGACCCACCGTCTGTTCCGTTCCGGTTTTGTAAGCCACAATGCTGTTGTCGTAGAGATCCCGGATCATGGATAGGTACAGTACGCCCTGCTTGGTGTGGATGTAGGAGATGTCCGTTACCCATTTTCTGTTTGGCCCATCTGCGTGAAATCCTCTGTTCAGCAGATTCTCATACCTGTGGACCTGCTGCCCCATCTGCTGCCATTTCCTGCGGCGGCGGATCTCTGACAGCATATCATATTTTTTCATGATTCGCAGCACAGTTTTAGGATCACAGAAAATGTTCTGGCTTTTCAGCCATAGCCACATCCGCCGGTAGCCATAGGTACGGAAGCTGCGTTCCCGCTGCTGTGCGATAACTTTTGCAAGAGCGGCATCCTTCTCCGGCCTGTCCAGACGGTGGACAAACGCATAGTAGCCGCTTCTGGATACTGCAAAAAACGTGCACATGACGGATATTGGATATTCCTCTCTGTGACGATATATGATGTGGTATTTTACCCTTGCCCTCACTTCCTTCCTGTGGACCGCAGAAAATCCCGCAGCAATTTGTTCTCCATCTGCAAGCGATGGATCTCATACGCCTGCTCTGCCACAATGTTTCTTGGTGCGGCATCTTTCCTCGGTCGTCCTTTGGGCCGTGGAAGGATCCCGGCTTCCAGCTTGCGTTCTTTTCTCCGCTCACGCTCAAGCAGCCTTTTTACCACCTGCTTATCCCGAAAGCCGTAGTGTTCTGCAACTTCCCGCTGGGTTTTCCCCTCTGCCAGCATGGCTTTGATCTCAGGCAGCAGCGCTTGAATGTGTGTGTAGTTCCGTTTCTCCATAATAAGACCCCCCTGATGTAGTCTATTTTCCTACATCAGGGGGGCTTTTGTCACTGTCCGTTTTTACTGGACCGGTTCA
>JAHAEW010000113.1 GCA_018374635.1 Clostridiales bacterium | reverse complement strand
AAAACACGATTTGACCCTCTTCCGCCGTCTGCGGACGGCGGAACTCTGCGAGGCTCTTGCAGCATAAATCGAAGAAATATACTTTATTGACAGTCTGAAGTCCGGCGCCGCATACGCGGCGCCGGACTTTTTTGTATCGTCAGGAATTGCGCTCATAGAGCTTCAAAAGACCGATTAGGAGCAGGTTCTCGTCATAGTGGATCTCATGCTTGCAGAAGGGGAGCACCACGCCCATGAGGCCGCCAGTGGCTACCACAGTCACCTTCTCGCCCAGTTCCTCCTCCACCCGGTCCACCAGTCCGTCCAGCATGGCGGCGTTGGAGTAAATGGCCCCTGCCTTCATGCAGTCCACCGTGTTTTTCCCGATCAGGCGCTCGGGCGGCTCCTCCAGATTGATAAAGGGGAGCTGCGCGGCCCGCCCGGAGAGGGCGTCCATAGAGAGGCGCAGCCCGGGGATGATCACACCGCCGATGTAGCTGCCCTCCCGGTCCAGCACCGACATGGTGGTAGCCGTTCCCATATCAAAGATGACCAGCGGAGGCCGGTAGAGGGAGAGGGCGGCCGCCGCATCCACCAGCAGATCGGCGCCCACCTGCCCGGGAATGTCCATCTTGATCCGGATGCCGCCCAGGTCCAGACGGCTGCTCACCACCAGGAAGGTCTTGCCGGTCAGGCGTTCCATGGCCTTGCCCAGCACATAGCGCAGCTCCGGCACCACGCTGGAGATGATCCCGCCCTCCACAGTGGAGAGATCCACCTCTTTCTCCGCCAGCAGGCCCCGGAGCAGAAGGACATATTCGTCCACCGTCTTGTTCCGGTCGCTCTGCATCCGCAGGCTGAATCGGAGGGCGCTTCCTTCAAAGCCGCCTACCACCGTATTGGTATTGCCCACATCCAGTGCCAAGATCATGTATCCCGTTCTCCTTCTCTTACATCGTATCCCGTTTCAGGGCCTTCTGCAGGGGCAGCGCCACGGCGGGCACCAGTACGGCGGCAGCCACCGCCTCGGGCACGCCGTTGACGGCCACCACGCCCATGATCACGCCGATCACTTCATTGACCGGCAGATCGTAGGCCGTGGCATAGGCCTGACGGAACACCAGACCGATGGTCCCCATGACCAGGATCGTATTGGTAAAGGCTCCCGCCACCGCGGCCGCCGCCGCCTCCACCGTGCGCGCCCCCGCCTTGCGGCCCAGCAGCTTATGCAGCAGGGTATACACGACCCAGGCCACAGGCCCGATGAGCATCCGCGGCACCATGGAGATAAAAAGGGCCCACACGCTTCCGTGCTGCGTACCGGGCACCGGAATGAGGGGCGAAAACGCAAAGGACAGCACGCCGGGCGCCATGGTATTCTTCACCAGGCTGGTCAGGCCGAACACGGCGCCCAGGAAGGCGCCCTGCCGGGGACCCAGCACGATGGCCCCGATGATGACCGGGACATGGAGGATCGTGGCCTTGATGAGGGGCAGGTCAATAAGCCCGATGGGAGTGGCTGCCATGAGCAGGATGATGGCGGTAAACAAGGCGAGAACCACCATATCCCGCACCGCGGCGCTGTGGGCCCTTCGGTTGGGAGCTGCTTGCATACGTACATTCAATTGTAAAACCTCCTGCTGCCGTTCTCCTTCCTGGGAGATACAGCGCAAATTTGTTGCGCCCGGGGCCTTCTGTGCTCTCTCCTGCCGTCCCGTGTCGGGTACAGCGGATCGTTTTGGCCCAAGGCGGTTCCCATTATAGCCAATCAACAGGCAAAATGCAAGGAATCTGTCCAAATTTATACCAAGCCGTTTACACTTTGCCCGGTATTTGCTATACTATGCGGGAAGAATGGCCCTCCCGGGCAGAATCGAGGAAGTTCCATGCTGAAAGGAAAAACCGTGCTGCTGGGCGTCACGGGCGGCATTGCCTGCTATAAGGCCGCGGCCCTGGCCTCCGCCCTGGTCAAGCAGCACTGCAACGTGCATGTCATCATGACGAAAAACGCCACGGAGTTCATCGGCCCCCTGACCTTTGAACATCTGACGGGCAACCGCACTGTTACCGATACCTTTGACCGCAACCACACCTATCAGGTGGAGCATGTGGCCCTGGCCGACCAGGCCGATCTGGTGCTCATCGCCCCCGCCACCGCCAATATACTGGCCAAGCTGGCCCACGGCATTGCCGACGATATGCTCACCACCACCGTGCTGGCCTGCGGCTGCCCCAAGATCGCCGCTCCGGCCATGAACACCCGGATGTATGAGAACCCGGTAACCCAGGATAACCTGGAGACCCTGCGCCGCTATGGCTGGGAGGTCCTCACTCCCGCCGCCGGGCGTCTGGCCTGCGGCGCGGTGGGCCTTGGAAAGATGCCCGAGCCGGAGGATCTGTTGGAGAGCGTTCTCCACACGCTGGTCCACCCCAGAGATATGGAGGGACTGCGCCTGCTGGTCACCGCCGGGCCAACCCGGGAGATCCTGGACCCGGTGCGCTATCTCACGAACCACTCCACCGGCACCATGGGCTATGCCATCGCCCGGGCCGCCGCCGCCCGGGGCGCCCAGGTCGCGCTGGTCTCCGGTCCCACCGCGCTGAAACCCCCGGCCTATGTGGAGACGGTGGACGTGACCTCGGCCCAGGAGATGTTTGAGGCGGTCACCCTCCGTGCCGGAGCCCAGGATATCATCATCAAGGCCGCCGCCGTGGCCGACTACCGCCCTGCCGCCGTGGCCGGGGACAAAATCAAAAAGGCAGGAGACGGCAGCGACCTCACCCTGACGCTGGAGCGCACCCGGGACATTCTGGGCTGGCTGGGAGAGCACAAGGCTCCCGGGCAGTTTCTCTGCGGCTTTTCCATGGAGACCCGGGATATGGTGGAAAACTCCCGCAAAAAGCTGCTCAAGAAGAACCTGGATCTGATCGCAGCCAACAACCTCAAGGAGGCGGGGGCCGGATTCGGCGGCTCCACCAACCGGGTCACCCTGCTCTCCCGGGATGGGGAAAAAGCTCTTCCCCTCCTCTCCAAAGACCAGGTGGCCCACGCCCTGCTGGATGAGATCCTGGCCCTGCGCGGCAGATAACTTTCCACACAGCCGGAGGCTGGGAAAAACCTCCGTCCCGGAAATAGAAACCGCCCCAGATTGTACGGACAGCACAATCCGGGGCGGTTCACTATTTTCCTGCATCAGGGGGGCTTTTGTCACTGTCCACGCTTACCGGACCTGTTCATCCTGATATGGTTGTCTCAATCAGCACAGCTTGGCGCCGGCGGGGATCTTGTCATCCAGCATAATGAGGTTGAGGCGCTCCTCGCCCCGCTCCGTGTGGACGGCGGAGAGCAGCATGCCCTGACTCTCCTGGCCCATCATCTTGCGGGGCGGCAGATTCACGATGGCGGCCAGGGTCTTTCCAATGAGCTCCTCGGGCTTGTACCACATGGCGATGCCGGAGAGGATCTGCCGGTCGGTGCTGGTGCCGTCGTCCAGGGTGAACTTGAGGAGCTTGTTGCTCTTCTTCACCGCCTGGCAGTCTTTCACCTTGACCACCCGCAGGTCGTTCTTGCAGAAGCTGTCAAAGTCCACCGTCTCCTCCAGCAGGGGCTCGGTCTCCAGCGGGGGCAGCGCGGAGCGCCTGGCCTCCTCGGCGGCCTTCTCCAGCTCGGCCAGCTCCTTCTGGATGTCGATGCGGGGGAAGAGGTTCTCGCCCCGCTCCACCCGCACATTTGCGGGGAGGGAGCCCCACTTTCCGGCGCTCTCCCAGGTGGTGCACCCGGCGCAGGCGCCGATCTGCCCAAAGAGCTTGGCGCAGGAGCTGGGCATGAAGGGGCTGAGGAGCACGCCGGAAATGCGCAGGCACTCCAGCAGGTTATACATGACCCGGGCCAGGCGGGGCCGGTTGGCCTCATCCTTGGCCAGGACCCAGGGCGCGGTCTCGTCAATATACTTGTTGGCCCGTGCGATGAGCTTAAAGACCTCGGCCAGGGCGTCCTGGAAGGCGTAGCGCTCCATGGCCTGCTCATACCGGTCCCGCAGCGTGGAGGCCATGGAGACGATCTCGTCGTCCAGAGCGCCGCCGGCCTGCTCCTCGGGGAGCTGGCCGTTTTCAAAATATTTGCCCACCATGGACACGGTGCGGCTGAGAAGGTTGCCCAGGTCGTTGGCCAGGTCCACATTGATGGTGTTGATGAGGGACTCGTTGGAGAAGTTGCCGTCGGTGCCGAAGGGGAAGGTCCGCAGCAGGAAGAAGCGCAGGGCGTCCACTCCATAGCGCTCCGCCAGCAGGTAGGGGTCCACCACATTGCCCTTGGACTTGCTCATCTTGCCGCCGTCCAGCAGCAGCCAGCCGTGGCCGTACACCTTCTTGGGCAGGGGCTCGCCCAGAGCCATCAGGATGGCGGGCCAGATGATGGAGTGGAAGCGGACGATCTCCTTGCCCACAAAGTGGACATCGGCGGGCCAGTACTTCTCATAGTCCTGGTGGGCGTCGTTGTCAAAGCCCAGGGCAGTGATGTAATTGGAAAGCGCGTCGATCCACACATAGACCACATGTCCCGGATCAAAGTCCACCGGCACGCCCCAGGAGAAGGAGGTGCGGGAGACACACAGGTCCTCCAGACCGGGCTTGATGAAGTTGTTCACCATCTCATTGACACGGCTGCGGGGCTCCAGGAAGTCCGTGTTCTCCAACAGGTCCAGAATGCGGTCGGCATACTTGGACAGGCGGAAGAAATAGGCCTCCTCCTGGGCGTCCACCACCTCACGGCCGCAGTCGGGGCACTTGCCATCCACCAGCTGGGTCTCGGTCCAGAAGGACTCGCAGGGCTTGCAGTACTTGCCCTCATACTTGCCCTTATAGATGTCCCCCTGCTCATAGAGCTTCTTGAAGATCTTCTGCACGGCCTGCCCGTGATAGCCGTCGGTGGTGCGGATGAAGCGGTCGTTGGAGATGTTCATCAGCTTCCACAGGTCCAGTACGCCGCGGGGCCCCTCCACGATGTTGTCCACGAATTCCTTGGGGGAGACGCCGGCCTCCCTGGCCTTGTCCTCGATCTTCTGGCCGTGCTCATCGGTTCCGGTGAGGAACATCACGTCGCAGCCCTGGAGGCGCTTATAGCGGGCCATGGCGTCGGTGGCCACGGTGCAGTAGGTGTGGCCGATGTGAAGCTTGTCCGACGGATAGTAGATCGGGGTCGTGATATAAAATGTGTTCTTATCCTTCATTGGGGGTCTCCTCCGTTTCTTCTGTATCACCCGCGCCCTTCTTCTCCCGGGGCTTTCCCGTCTTGGAGAGGAGGACGGCAGACATGGTCAGGGGGTAGAGAATGCCAAATCCATACAGCGCCATTGTGGCCCAGTCATGGGCGTCGGCCAGCGTGGTCATGGAAAAGTAGACCGCCAGCAGGGAAAAGCACAGCGCCCGGCCGGCTTTGGGGGTCTCAAAGGCAAAGCTGGAGAGGTAGTATACCGACAACAGCACGCAGATGACGGCCAGCAGCTCATAGATATAATCCTGGATCACCGGGTCGGCCGCCCGGTTCTGGTAGGCCGCAATGAGCCACACACAGCACAGGTAGGCCGGCATGAGCACCAGGGCGCTGTATTTCCCCGTCGGCTCCCCCCGGTAAGCATTTCGCCCGGTTCGAAGGACACAGATCCCCGCCGCCGCGCTCAGCGCCGCCATCAGAATGGGCAACAGCATGGTCAGCGCCGGATTCCCCCCGCTCCCCTGGGCGGCCAGAGCGGCCGCCTCACGGTAGGCCGTGGGGAGCCCCATCAGCTTCAGCACGGCCGCCCCCAGCAGGAAAAAAGCGGATAGGACCACCGCCCCCATATAGAGCGGACAGTCCTTGGCCTCAAAGGCCGTGTCATAATCCCCATAATCAACGCCGCGCCGGCGCCAGCCCAGCAGCGCGCACAGGATCCCTGCCACGGCCGAAAGTGCGATCAGGGACAGCGTGGCCGGCATGCCAGGCGTCACAAGCCCCGTCTCCTCAAATGCGGTGGCCAGCTCCCAGCGGCGCAGGGCAAAGCCCGCGCCTCCCAAGAGGACGGCCAGCGCGGGATATACGATTTTTTTCTGCATGTCAGGCTCCTTTCCGAAGAACTCCAGCCTATGTCTGTGGAAATATCCTCGAGTTTATAAGTATATCATATTCTCCCACAAAAAGCACGGGGTAGCGCACTTTTTTGTGGAAGGACTCCGGGGGCGCTCTCCCTTGCCAGTTTGCCCTCCTCGTTTTATAATAAAGGCTGTTACTCAAGCGCATGTTGGAATAGGAGGTCTCCCATGTCAGAACAGCGCTATACCCGTCTGAAACTTCGCATGCTGCTGGTGGTGGTGGCGGGAGCCGCTGTGGCCAGCGCCTTGGGGCTCTTCCTGGAGGACGTGGTGATCGACGGCTTTCTCCAGAACCCCTTTGCCCAGCTCTTTGTCTGGATCGGCACCCACCTGTTTGGGCAGAGCACCGCCGCGTCGCTGGACGCCTATCAGCTGTACATCCGCAATTACAAGCGGGAGTGGGTCATGCTTTTTCTGTTTCTCCTGATGCTTGTGGCCTTTTATCTGGCCATGGGACGCTTTACCCACTGGCTGGAACAGATCCGCTCTGCCACTGCCCGGATCGCCGATCTCTCCGACCAGGAGGTCTCTCTTCCCAAGGAGCTTGCGCCTCTGGAAAAGGACCTTAACGCCATCCGGCAGCAGCTTCAGGCCCGGGAGGCCTGCGCCAAGGCGGTGGAACAGCGCCGGCAGGATCTGATCTCCTTCCTGGCCCACGACCTCAAGACCCCCCTTACCTCCGTGGTAGGCTATCTCACCCTGCTCCACGACGATCCCCATCTGACCCCGGAGCAGCGGAGCAAGTTCACCGGCATCGCCCTGGAAAAAGCCCAGCGGCTGGAGGAGCTGCTGGGGGAGTTCTTTGACATCACCCGCATGGATCTGGGGGCCGATCCCGACTCCATGGTCCCTATCCAGCTCACCATGCTGCTGGAACAGATCGCCGATGAATTTTACCCCATTTTCGCGGAGAAAGAGCTCCGGTGCACAACGGAGATCGGGCACCATCTCGTGGTGCTCGGCGATCCGGACAAGCTTGTCCGGGTGTTTGACAACGTCCTGCGCAACGCGGTCAATTACAGCACCCCCGGCGGGGAGGTCCGCATCTCCGCCCGGCGGGACGGCCGACAGGTGGAGATCCTCATTTCCAACGAGGGGCTGGAAATCCCCGAGGGGGAGCTGGCGAACATCTTCCAGAAATTTTACCGGCTGGACGCCGCCCGCTCCACCCGGACCGGGGGCGCGGGACTGGGTCTGGCCATTGCCAAGGAGATCGTGGAGCGCCACGGCGGGACCATTCGGGCCGAGTCCAACGGCCGTTTCACCAGTTTCGTGATCACATTGCCCCTCTATGATGCGCCTTCCGCTCCGGTATAAAAGCGGCGGGCCGAATGGCCCGCCGCTCAGACTGTCGATAAAGTATATTTCTTCGATTTATGCTGCAAGAGCCTCGCAGAGTTCCGCCGTCCCGCAGACGGCGGAAGAGGGTCAAATCGTGTT
>JAHAEW010000112.1 GCA_018374635.1 Clostridiales bacterium | reverse complement strand
CGCTGTCTCACCGCCCGCTATGGGCAGACAACACTCTCTACCCATCCAAGGGAACGGTCTGGAGTACTGTACATCAAGGAGGCCACCAAAAAAGGCTGGAAAGCGGCTTGCCCAGGAGACACAGTTGATCTGGGCTATGCTGGGAGCAACACCCGGCGCGGGCGTGTGGGCCACGACATTGCCCACACACTGGAGACCAGCAGCATCCAGGGCATCGTGGAGCGCGGCGGGCGCATCCGCCGCCTGATGCCCCGAGAATGTTTTCGCCTCCAGGGGTTCGGGGATGAGCAGATCGACAAGATCCTGGCTATCACCTCAGATGCCCAGGCTTATAAACAGGCTGGCAACGGCGTGACGGTCAACGTCATCGAGGCCATCGGTCACCGTATCCGGGCGGTGGACGAGGAACTCCGAAAGGAGGACGCCGCGGCATGAGCGAGATCGGCATCAAGGATCAATGCTTTGGCGTGGAAGTGGAGATGACAGGCATCACCCGTGAGCAGGCCGCTCATGCTCTCGCAGACTATTTTGGGACAAGCCCACGATATCTTGGAACTGGCTACGACACTTGGGGAGCTACAGACCCGGAGGGGAAGGTATGGAAGCTGATGAGCGACGCCAGTATCCGGGCGGAACGAAAAACACGGACAGGATATACCTCAAATGCCGGAACCAGTTACCGTGTGGAAATGGTCACACCGAAGCTCACCTATGCAGAACTTCCAAAATTCCAGGAGTGTATCCGTAGGGTGAGGGCTGCAGGGGCCAAAGTCAACAGTTCCTGCGGCATCCATGTCCATGTGGATGCCGCCAACCATAACCGCCAGAGTTTGAAGAATCTTATCGGCATCATGTATTCCAAAGAGGACATTCTGTTCAAGGCATTGCAGGTAAATGAGTCCCGTGCTTCCCGATGGTGCCAGAAGGTGCGGGAACCCATGCTTCTGCAGGCCAGGACATTGTCCTCAGAAGAAACAAAAGATCTGACCCAGCTGGAGAGCATCTGGTATGAAGGAGACATTGGCAACGATGAACATTACAACTGGACCCGCTATTACGCCCTGAACCTCCACTCTGTCTTTTACCGCGGTACCGTGGAGTGGCGCTGCTTCAACTCTACGCTCCACGCAGGCCGGGCCGCAGCTTATGTCAATCTGTGTCTGGCGATTTCAGCCCAGGCCATTGCTCAGCGCAGCACTGTCATGCGCAAGACCCACAGCGACAACGAACTGTTCACGTTCCGGGTGTGGCTGGTGCGCCTGGGGCTCAACGGAGACGAGTTCAAACACACCAGAGATCATCTTCTGGCAAATCTGGAGGGTGACCGTGCCTGGAGATATGACAAGGACAGTTATGAGGTCAATCGGAAAAAGAAGAAACAACGAGAAGCGGAGAGGTGACGCTGATGAAGATACGGATAGAAGAAACCATATATGAGGGGACCGGAGCAGAGATCCTGGATCAGCTGCGGCTGGCTTCCTTTGACCCTTTGGAGTTCCCGGATGCGGAGAGCTACCTCTGGCAGCTCCAGAACAATTTTATCCGCATGACGGATCAGGAGTGCCATCTGCCGGAGGCCGGACTGGAAAAGCAGGCACAGGTCATGTTCGCTGCTCTGACCAAGATCGGCGCACTGGAGGTGTTGGAGGATGGCTGATAAGCTGTATTTTGCCTACGGGAGCAACATCAACCTGGAGCAGATGGACTACCGCTGTCCAGATGCCACGGTGGTAGGGCTGGTGGTACTGGAGAACTACGAGCTGCTGTTTCGCAGAGGTGGTTTTGCCACTATCGCTCCCAAGGAGGGAGGACGAGTCCATGGCCTGCTGTGGAGCATCACACCGGAGTGTGAGCGATCCCTGGACCTTTATGAGGGGTATCCCCGCTTTTACGGCAAGCAGACTGTGACCGTCCGGGATGGCCTTGGGCGGGAAGTGCCGGTCATGGCCTACATCATGGATGAGCGGTTCCGGGAACCGATGCTACCTACGGAACCCTATTACAACGGCATTCTGGAGGGCTACAGGCAGAACAGGCTGCCGGTGCGGGCACTGAAAGCGGCGTGGCAGCACTGTGTCCAGGAAGTAGAGCGGAAGACCGCAGAGATCAACCGCAAGGCTGACGCCCTCACAAAGCGAAAGGGGAACAAGAACCGTGAGCGGTAAAACCTACCTGTTTTTCGAGACGGAGAAAGATGACATCTCCCCTCTGTTCACAAGCAAGCTGCAGGAGCAGGCGCACGTGGGGTGCCTGCGGGGGAGATTTCAGGATGGCAGGATCGCGGTGGAGTGGTTTGGAGGGAATGAGGCCCTGTGCACGCCGGAGTTTGACGCGGAGCTGAAGGACCTGTTGAAAAACCTGTGCCAGGACGGGCCGTTGGATGACCCGCAGGCTATGAGGCGTTTTTGCCTGGAACATCCCCGAGCAAAGATGTCAGGGCGAGATACCTTTTTTGCTTTTCGTATCGACACCAGCCGGTATCGCTATTATTTACGTCTATTCCCGCAAAAACAGAAGTTTTTTATCTTCTGCTATCAGACCGATCAATTTAAGAAGGATCGTCCCACGCCGGACTATCATTACCAATATCGTAAAAAACCGAGAGCAAAACAAAAGTCAGGAGGCGAACGTGCGTGAAGGTTTTGGTGGTAGAGCCGATGAAGGAGTGCTACACCAAAGAGATCAACGGCCTGGAGGAGATGCAGGCACTTGTAGGCGGGTATATCCAGGCCATCTACCCCTTCCCGGATAAAGCAGCTGTGGTCTGCAACGAGGAGGGCAAGAACCTGGGCCTGCCTTTCAATCGCCCACTGTTCGATGAAAATGGTCTGCCCTACGATATCATCTGCGGCACATTTTTTGTGGCGGGTTTAGGTGTAGAGGACTTTGTTTCTCTGACAGAGGAGCAGATCCACCGATATAAGGAACATTACGATAGGGTCATGGTCATTACAACAGCGAAAGAACCCCCACTTCAGGATAAACGTATCCATCCACACAAGCCAAGACGAGGTGTGGAACGATAAGTAAGGAGACAGCTTATGTCCCTATATGATCTGGCCAGTGCCGAAGGCGCCTCTGCTTCCGCGGCGCTGGCCCGCATCCGTGCTGCCCAGGAACCGGACCAGAGCAGCTACAACGCCGCATGGCTTCACGGTTATGCAGATGGGCTCACCCGTGCGGTGGACCTGTTGGAATCTCAGCAGGAATTCCTTGCGGCGTTTGTTGACTGCGTGAAGGAACAGTATGGCAGCACTGGATTATATGAGATCCTCCGAGATGTTATGGAGGTGTCGGACAAGGACATCCTCGCACTGGGCCTTGATGTACCTCAGAACAAAACCATTGATTTGGAGAAGTCTGCCGGAAAAAGAAACAGAAGGAGAAAGATATACGATGAGAGATAAATACATTCTGACCGCTGAGTCGGTCACCGAAGGGCATCCGGACAAGCTGTGTGACACCATCGCAGATGCTGTTCTGGATGCCTGCCTGCTCCATGACCCCGGTGCCCATGTGGCCTGCGAAGTCATGGCCACAGCTGGCAAGCTCATCGTGGCAGGTGAGATCACCGCCACGGAGCTGCCGGATATCCCCGCCATCGCCTGCAGCACGACCTGTAAAGCGGGATACCCCAGTCTGGACTATGAGGTGGAAGTCATCACCCGTGACCAGAGTCCCGATATCGCCGGGGCTGTTTCCCAGGAGGACCAGCTTGGCGCAGGCGATCAGGGCATCATGTACGGTCATGCCTGTTCGGAGACGGAGGAACTGCTCCCCCTGCCCGTTGTCCTGGCCAATCGGCTGACCTGTCTGCTGAGCCACGTCCGCAGGACCGAGCGCATCCAGGGGTTGGGGCCGGACGGCAAAGCACAGGTATCCGTGGAGTATGTGTTCGGCCAGCCCAGCCGGATCGCCAGCGTGGTGGTCTCCTGCCAGCATGATCCTGACAAGGATATGGAGATGCTGCGCCGGGAGATCCAGACGGAGGTCATCCAGCCTGCCCTGCGGGAACTGCCCCCAGATAAAGGAACAGAGATCCTCATCAACCCCTCCGGGCGCTTTGTGCTGGGCGGCTTTGAGGCGGATACTGGGCTGACGGGGCGCAAGCTCATGGTGGACACCTATGGCGGTCTTGCGCCTCATGGCGGAGGGGCACTGTCTGGGAAGGACGGGAGCAAGGTGGACCGCAGCGGGACCTATATGGCCAGATACATCGCAAAGAACATCGTAGCGGCAGGCCTGGCAGAGAAGTGTACAGTCAGCTTGGCCTATGCCATCGGCAAAGCTGATCCAGTCGCCGTGGACATCGATACCCACAGCAGTGGTGAGTACGGGGACGATGTGCTGGCTCAGGCGGTGCGGCAGGTGTTTGAACTGACGCCTGCCGGGATGATCCGCACACTGGGGCTGGACAAGCCCATCTTCGCCCAGTTTTGTAATTATGGGCACTTCACCCATCAGGATGCGCCCTGGGAGCAATGTGACCGTGCGGACCTGCTGTGGAACGTGTACAGAGTCAAGGAAGCAGGTGTCTCCAGCCGGTGAGATATGTTGCTTCCTGCTCCTTTGGCAAGGACAGTCTTGCCACTATCTTACTGGCCAGGAAGCATGGAGAATCGCTGGATGAGGCGGTCTACTGCGAAGTCATGTTCGACAAGACGATTTCAGGCGAAGTCCCGGAGCACCGGGATTTTATTTACACCAAAGGTATCCCCGCCCTGGAGAAGATGGGCATTAAGGTCACCATCCTTCGCTCAGAAAAAAACTATGTGGATCTGTTCACTGGGCGTGTGACCCGTGGACCGAAAAAAGGGATGGTACGCTCCTTCCCGGTGTGTGGGAAGTGCTATGTCCAGCGGGACTGCAAGCTGCGGCCCATCGAGCGATACCGAAAAACACTTCCCCCGGATACCGTTCAATACATTGGTATCGCTAAAGATGAGCAAGCGCGGCTGCTGCGGCTGGTTGGAGGCCAAAAGATCTCCTTGCTGGAGAAATATGATTTCACCGAACAGGACGCCAAGGAGCTCTGCCAAACGGCAGGGCTCCTTTCGCCTGTCTATGAATTCACAGACAGGGGCGGCTGCTGGTTCTGCCCCAATGCCAAGCAAAAAGAACTGCGGCACCTCTACGACCATCACCCGGATCTGTGGAATAGGATGCTGGAATTGCAGGCTATACCGGGGAAAGTATCGGAAAAATTTGACCGCAAGCGGCGCTTTTCCGATATTGACGCATTGTTCCGTCAGGAGGATGCCTGCAATGAGGCAGCCGGAAAGGCAGCATAACAGAAAAAGGAGTGAGAGAAACGAGCAACCAGAAGTATGAGATCACGGACATTGCCCATGAAAAATACCCCTTCCTCCACCGTATCCGCGCTCTGCGGGACATTAGGCCGGACATCAAAGCTGGGGATCTGGGCGGCTTTGTAGAGAGCGAGAGCAACCTCTCCACTGAACTGGAGGACAATGCGTGGATCTATGACGACGCCGTTGTCTGCAATAACGGCTACGCGGATCGGGGCGCTGTTCTTCGAAATGAGGCGATCGTGTGCGGCGACGGCTATATTTCCCATGGGGCTGTCGTGAGTGGACACAGCCGGGTCGAGGACAGCGCCTATGTGCGCGGCGCTGTCCTCAACGGCCACGCCCGGGCTTCCGGATGCGCTGTCGTGCGCTGTTCCCGGGAGAGCGGTCACCCCCCGATCCTATCAGGCCACTGTACAGTCTACGGAAATGTGTCTGGTGATGTACGGCTGACCGGGAGCACAGTGATCATCAGCGGTGAGGAGATCTATAACGACACTCTGGACACCCTGGTCATCAGCGGCCAGAGTCGTTCTGTTATCCGCCATCCCGCCAGGGATGAACTGGCGCCCCAGATACCGGAGCCGCAGCAGGAAAAGAAACAGCGAAAAGAGGTGGAGCGGTGAGCAATTTCTTTGAACAGGAGCTGTGGTATCTGTTCGGTGATGGGCGGGTCATCGACACTCCTTACTGTTCCGGACAGAGCTGTTACGGGACACTGGACAGGGATCTGCGGGTACGGATACAGTTTATCTCCACCCACATTTCCGGCCAGTACGATGCCCTGAAGCTGACTGTTCTGAACCGCATCAATGGGCCGGTGGACATCCAGGTACTGAAACTGGGGGATATTCTGGGCAAGAAGCCCATCCCCGGCAATCCCAATTTCCGGGAAGGTGTGGCTCCCCACATCTGGGATAGCTATGGGAAATTCGAGTGGTACGCATATCGCCCCACAGAGGCCGACTACGAGACAGTCCGGCAGGCTGTGGGCCGTTATCTGGATGTGTTTCGGGACCGGACACTGGAGCGGACCAGAAATGGCCCAAAACTGGTGTACATCTGTGCCCCGCTCCGGGGTGACGTGGAAAAGAACATCAAGTTCGCCCGCCAAAAGGCCCAGGAGGTGTTCCAGGCGGGCGACATCCCTGTCTGCCCCCACCTGATGTTCCCGCCTATCGCTGACCCGGAGAATCCCCAGCAGGATCAGACGGCGCGGGAGATGGGCCTGCGGCTGGTGGAGTCCTGCCAGCAGGTCAATGTGTATGGCCCTGTACGAACACCGGGGATGCAGGCGGAGATCCACCATGCAAAGGAACTTGGTATCCCAGTGAAGGAGGAACAGCCGGAGATGAAGAAAACAAAGAGCCGCTCCAAACGTGGGCAGGCCAGATAGGAGGTAACGATGGCAGAGATCAAGACAGTCACTGCCGATGACCTGCGGCAGATGGAGGATCAGGAAGGTCTTGTCCTCCAGGGCTGCGGCGGCGACCTTCAGGAGTGGGTAGACGGCATCAATGATCTGTTCACCGAGGCAGGTATCCTGCAATCTGGAAACCGATTTGGCAGGGTATCAGTATTTCAGCAGGATGGCCTGACAAACCTGCTGTTTCCCTTTGACGGTGTTCAGTTGGATGTGGGAAAGCTGGCTATATGGCGGCTCCAGACCCACGCACAGTTCGGCGGCACATGGCTCAGTGACTATGTCCCCAACCGGCTGGGCGGGTTTGTCCAGGAGCAACGGCCCCAACGCCCCAAAATGGAACTGCTGGGCCAGGACGGAAACATCTTCGCCATCCTGGGCCGGGACTCCGCCCTGCTGAAACGGGCCGGGATGAAGGACCAGGCGGACGAGATGTTCCAGCGGGTGACCGCCAGCGGCAGCTACGAGCAGGCACTGAATATCATCAGCGAGTATGTGGAGACGGAGCTGACATCGCCTCCAATCCACCAGAGATCCAATAAAAAGCGAGGGATGCCCATGAGCGATAAATGGGAGATCATCCAGGGAGACGCTCTGAAGGTGCTGGAGGGCTTTGCCCCCGGAACCTTCGATGCCGTCATCACCGACCCGCCTTACGCCTCCGGGGGACGCACTCAGGCGGAGAAAAACAAGTCCACCACATCCAAGTATTCCAGCATGGGAGAGAATGCGCCCCCTCCTTTCGAGGGGGATGCCAAGGACCAGCGTTCCTGGACCCGCTGGGCGGCAGAGTGGCTGTATGAGGCTCGGAAGCTGTGTAAGCCCGGAGCACCGGTGTGTATGTTCATCGACTGGAGGCAGCTCCCCGCTGCCACCGACGCCCTCCAGTGGGC
>JAHAEW010000111.1 GCA_018374635.1 Clostridiales bacterium | reverse complement strand
GTGCGCAAGCGCCGCGAAAAGAAGAACGTTGAGAAGGGCCAGGTGCACATCCGCTCCTCTTTCAACAACACCATGGTTACCGTGACCGACATGGGCGGCAACGCCCTGTCCTGGGCCTCCTCCGGCGGCCTGGGCTTCCGCGGTTCCCGTAAGTCCACCCCCTTCGCCGCCCAGACCGCTGCCGAGACCGCCGCTAAGGCTGCCATGGAGCACGGCCTGAAGACCGTCGAGGTCTACGTGAAGGGCCCCGGCGCCGGCCGTGAGGCTGCCATCCGCGCCCTGCAGGCCGTGGGCCTGGAAGTCACCCTGATCAAGGACGTGACTCCCATCCCCCACAACGGCTGCCGTCCGCCCAAGCGTCGTCGCGTGTAAGAGAAGGAGGAAGTACAAATGGCAAAGAATATGCAGCCTATCGCCAAGCGCTGCCGTGCGCTGGGCATTTCTCCTGCCGCTATGGGCTACGCCAAGAAGGAGAGCAACCGCAATCCCGGCGGCCAGATGAGAAAGAAGAAGAGCGAGTACGCTCTGCAGCTGTCTGAGAAGCAGAAGGTCAAGTTCGTTTACGGCATCATGGAGAAGCAGTTCCGCTCCTACTATGAGAAGGCCGCTCGTATGCCCGGCAAGACCGGTGAGAACCTGCTCGTCCTGGTGGAGCGCCGCCTGGACAACGTGGTCTACCGTCTGGGCTTCGCCATGACCCGCCGTGAGGCCCGTCAGCTGGTGAGCCACGGCCACTTTACCGTCAACGGCCAGCGCGTGGACATCCCCTCCTTCCTGGTGAAGGCCGGCGATGTGATCGAGGTCCGCGAGGCCAGCCGTTCCTCCGTGAAGTTCAAGCGCCTGACCGGCGAGGACGCCCCCGCCGTGCTGCTGCCCCAGTGGCTGGAGCGCGAGAAGAACTCCCTGAAGGGCACCGTCACCAAGATGCCTGTCCGCGAGGACGTGGATCTGCCCATCGAGGAGCACCTGATCGTCGAGCTGTACTCCAAGTAAGAGAGCGCGTACCCTCGATTATTGGTGAGCTGTAAAACCAGGCGGCGGGCTGCCCGGCCCGCCGCTGCGAAAAGGAGGGTAACACATGGTAGAAATCGAGAAGCCGCGCATTGAATGTGTAGAGAATCCGGGAGACGGCTCCTACGGCAAGTACGTGGTCGAGCCCCTGGAGCGCGGTTACGGCACCACGCTGGGTAACTCCCTGCGCCGCATCCTGCTCTCTTCTCTGCCTGGCACGGCGGTCACCTCCATCAAGATCGCCGGTGTGCAGCACGAATTCACCACCATCCCCGGCATCAAGGAAGATGTGACCGAGATCGTTCTCAACGTGAAGAACATCATCGCCAAGCTCCACTGCGAAGGCGTCAAGACGGTCTACATCGAGGCCAGCGGCGAGTCTGAAGTCACTGCCGGGGATATCAAGGCCGACGGCGAGGTGGAGATCCTCAATCCCGAGCTCCACATTGCGACCCTGGGTCCCGACGCCAGCCTGAATATGGAGCTGACGCTCTCCCACGGCCGCGGCTATGTGCCCGCCGACCGGAACAAGCCTGCTCAGACCGTCATCGGTCTGATCCCGGTGGATTCCATCTATACCCCGGTGCGTAAGGTCAATTACACCGTGGAGCCCACCCGTGTGGGCGATCAGACCGACTTTGACAAGCTGACCCTGGAGGTGTGGACCAACGGTACCATCACCGCCCGGGACGCCGTCAGCCTGGGCGCCCGTATCCTGTGCGACCACTTCGTCCTCTTCACCGACCTCTCGGAGACCATGGGCTCCAAGTCCACCGTGGTGGAGAAGAGCGAGGCGCAGCGCGACAAGGTGCTGGAGCTGACCATCGAGGAGCTGGACCTCTCCGTCCGTTCCTTCAACTGCCTCAAGCGTGCCAACATCAACACCGTCGAGGACTTGATCTCCAAGACCGAGGACGAGATGATGAAGGTGCGCAACCTGGGCCGCAAGTCCCTGGAAGAGGTCATCAACAAGCTGGCCATGATGGGTCTGTCCCTGGCCAGCGAGGAGAACAACTGATTCCAGCCTGACAAACAGGCGGATCAGGGAAGCAGTCCGGGGGCATGTAACGTCCCCTCCCGGATACGCCAATGGTGATGCCCCGCTCCGGCGGGGCGCTTCCCGGCGGGACCCAAGGGGTCCCTCAGGACGAATTTACACCGGATTTCGCCGCGCGAAATACCGATAGGAGTTGACTGATATGTCCGGACATCGTAAACTGGGCCGTCCCACCGATCAGCGTATGGCTATGCTGCGCGCTATGACCACCTACCTGCTGGAGAACGGTCAGATCAAGACCACCCTGAGCCGCGCCAAGGAAGTGGCCCCTCTGGCTGAGAAGATGGTCACCTTGGCCAAGAAGAACAACCTGGCCAGCTACCGTCAGGCCCTCGCCTTCATCACCAAGGAGGATGTGGCCAAGAAGCTGTTCGACGAGATCGGCCCCAAGTACGCCGAGCGTAACGGCGGTTACACCCGTATCGTGAAGATCGGCCCCCGCCGCGGCGACGCCGCCGAGATGGCGATCGTCCAGCTGGTGTAAGAGAGCTGAAAAAATCCCCTGCCCGATGGGCAGGGGATTTTTCGCGTGTCGAGAGACTTCGACACGTTTCTCAAAAATGCAGGCATTTTTGAGAGGGAATGCAGCCCCCTGCGTCGCACGCGCAAAGCGCGTACGCTTGTGGGCTGAGAAGTGTTTTTCCCGAGGCACATGTCCTCGGGAAAAAGGTTTTGGACCTTCTTCCGCCGTCTGCGGACGGCGGAACTCTGCGAGGCTCTTGCAGCATAAATCGAAGAAATATACTTTATCGACAGTCTGTAACCTCCCCTGCCCATCGGCAGGGGAGGTTTGTGTTCTGCTGCTGGAACCGGACCACTACTCGGGTCTCTGGGTGCCCAATTGCAGCTGCTCGATCTGGAGGGTACTCTCACCGCCGTCCCCGGCCCGGAAGGCCTCCAGGACCGACTGGCGGACACTCAGAATGACCGCGTCCTCGGGCTGTAAATCGGCAAAGGAGATGTCTCTTACCTCATGGGTTTCATAGTTACAGTAGATCAGGGGTATTTCCGAGCAGTCGATGGAGCAGGCCTCTCCCAAAGGTCCGCCTTCGTCACTGTCCCGGACGGTAATGGTCTCATTTGCGGCGTCGATCTGGGTGATGACCGCGTTGATCCCCAGGTGCAGGGGGTCTTTCTTTGGGGGGCTGCATGCGGCCAAAGCGAAGAGAACCAGAAAGAGACACAGGATGGATCGAATGTGTTTCATAGAGCCGCCTCCTTTTCACGCGGGCTTCCGGTGTGAGATGCGCATGATCCTCCGGCGGCGGGGCCTACTGGAGCAGGATGGACAGGAAGGTATCCAGATCCATGGCGTTGAAGTAGTGGCCGATGTCCACGCCCTCCAGAGCGGCGCGGAGAGCCGACTCCTCCAGGGGGACCCCGAGGAGCCGTCCGGCCAGCTCCTGCCCGTCCCCGTTGCCGAAGTAGTCCCCGTAGAAGGAGAGGGCGGTGATGTCCCCGCCCCGGGCCACGTCCATGTGAATCTCCAGCTTGCCGCAGCCCTCCACCCGCCGCTCCTTCTGGATCTGGCAGGCGGGAGAGCGGCCGAAGTTCCACTCCCACTGGTCGTAGACCTGGTGCTGGAGCTCCCGCACCGCGGCCAGGTCCTCCTCCGTGAGGACATAGGGCTGGAGCTGATACTCCTCAAACATGAACTCCCGCAGGATGCGGAAGAATCCGGCGGTGGTGACGTCCTCCTGCACATAGGGCTTGATGTTGGTCACCCGGCTGCGCACCGACTTGAGGCCCTTGGACTCGATCTTGTCCCTGGAGACCGCCAGGGCCTGGCTCACCACCTCCAGATCGGAGTGGAACATGAGGGTGCCGTGGTGCATGACCCGGCCATGCTTCATGTACTGGGAGTTGCCCGAGAACTTCTTCCCGTCCAGGGTCATGTCGTTGCGGCCGTTGATCTCCGCCGGGACGCCGATGCTGTGCAGGGCCTTCGCCACCGGGCGGCAGAAGGTGGAGAAGTCGAACCTGGAGGCGTCACCCGTGTCGGCGATAAAGGTGAAGTTGATGTTGCCCAGGTCGTGGTAGACCGCGCCGCCCCCCGAGAGCCGCCGGACCACGTGGATGCCGTGCTCCTTCACATAGGCGGCGTTGATCTCCGCCAGGGTGTTCTGGTGCTTGCCCACAATGATGGCGTTGTCGTTCTGCCAGAGCATGAAATAGCTGTGGGTCTGGTCCAGCTTGTCAAAGACATACTGCTCCAGAGCCAGGTTGAAGTGGGGATCGGTGCTGGGACTTTCAATGTAGTACATCATGGCGGATTTCCCCTTTCATTGGGTCGTGGGATGGGTAGGAGCGGCACCGGCCCCGGGGAGGGAGCGGTGAAAGGGATAAACGAACGGGTTCATTTTAGCATGAAGGCCTGCCCTTGGCAAGAGGAGGGGGAAAACAAAAGGGGCCCCCGCCTCTGTGAGAAGGCGGGGGACATGGACTCAGATCAGGGTCTCGGGCGGGGTGTAGGGCAGGTCCAGAGCCTCGGCCACGCCCCGGCAGGTACACCGTCCGGCGTAGCAGTTGATCCCGGCCAGAAGGCCGGCGTCGGCCCGACAGGCCTCCTCCACGCCCCGTTCCGCCAGGGCCAGACCGTAGGGGAGGGTGGCGTTGACCAGGGCCAGGGTGGAGGTGCGGGCCACCGCACCGGGAATGTTGGCCACGCAGTAGTGGACCACCCCGTCCACGGTGAAGATGGGGTCGTCGTGGGTGGTGGGGCGGGCGGTCTCGGCGCAGCCACCCTGGTCCACCGCCACGTCCACCAGCACCGCCCCCGGCTTCATCACCGCCAGATCCTCCCGGCGGATGAGCTTGGGGGCCGCCCGGCCGGGGAGGAGCACCGCACACACCACCAGGTCGGCCTGGGCGATGGCGCGGCGGATGTTGTCGGGCGTGCTGAAGAGGGTGGTGATCTGCCGGGGGAAGATGTCGTCCAGGTAGGCCAGGCGGGCCAGATTCACGTCCAGCACCGTTACGTTGGCCCCCAGGCCCACCGCCATCTTACAGGCGTTGGCCCCCACAGTGCCGCCGCCCAGGATGACCACATTGCCCCGCTCCACTCCGGGCACGCCCGAGAGGAGGACGCCCCGGCCGCCGTAGGTCTTTTCCAGGTATTTGGCCCCCTCCTGAACGGACATCCGCCCGGCGATCTCGCTCATGGGCGCCAGGCAGGGGAGGGAACCGTCCCGGCCCACGATGGTCTCATAGGCCACCGCCTTTACCTGGGCGTCCAGCAGGGCCTGGGTGAGGGGCCGGTCGGCCGCCAGGTGGAGGTAGGTGAAGAGGATCTGGCCCGGACGGAAATAGGCGTATTCGCTGGGGATGGGTTCCTTGACCTTGACCATCATTCCGGCCTGCGCCCACACCGGAGCGGCCCCGTCCGAGAGCTCGGCCCCGGCCTGCACATATTCCTCGTCGGAGAAACCGGCCCCAAGTCCGGCCCCCCGCTCCACCAGCACCCGGTGCCCCGCCCGGGTAAAGGAGCTGACCGCGCCCGGGGTCAGGCCCACCCGAAATTCCCGGTTTTTGATCTCTTTCACCACGCCGATGACCATAGCATAAGCCTCCTGTCCTGTGATTTGTGGTATATGGCTGAAAATACTCCGCCTGTGGAGTGTGGATTGGTTACAATGCCATCATACTACAAAGCCGCCCAAAGGGGAACCCCCATTTTGCGCGGAAAAAAGGGCCGCCCCGGGATATGGGGCGGCCCTCACTGTATGGGGAAATTACTGGGCGATGGGAGTCGAGAGGTTGGTCTTGAGGGCGGTGATCTGCTCCGCGGTCAGGCCGATGCCCAGGAGGTAGTCCCCGGCGGCCTTGGACAGGTCCACCTTGGAGAGATCCGCGTCCTTCTCCAGACCGGCCATATCCCGGAGCATGCCCTCGGCCACCTGGGCGATGAGCTTGTACTGCTCGGAATCCTTCTTCACATGGTAGTAGTTCTCATAGGAGACCATGTAGTCGGCCACGATCTCCTCCCGGGTGGCGCCCATCAGGGACTCCAGCAGGATGGCGGTGAAGCCGGCCCGGTCCTTGCCCTCGTTGCAGTGGAAGGCATAGGGCCCCTCGTTGGCGATAAGGAACTCCAGGCCGCTCTTGAGCTTGGACTGGAAGTCCTGGGACTTGTAGTCCACGCCCATGTTCAGGGCGATCACATGGCCGCCCTCATAGAGGCCCTTGTAGTAGGGGGAGTCGAAGCCCTCGGCGGCAAAGTAGCCCTGGATGGCCGCGTCGTCGTCGGCCAGATTGAGGACCGACTGGATACTGGCCTTCTCAATGAGGCCGTCGGCGTAGGAGGCCCGGCCGATCTCCGGGTTCACGGGGCTGCTGGTGCGGTAGAGCACGCCTTCGGCGATGTCGCCCATCACCACGGGGCGGAAGTTGGCAAAGACCTCGTCCGAGGTGTAGTCCTTGCGCTCATTCGTGCGCTGGAGCTGGTGAGCCTGATACTCGCCCAGGTAACCCGCCTTCTCGGCCAGGGCGAAGGAGACCACATCCCCCTCGTCCACGTGGTAGGTCTCGGCGAAGTTGCCCATATTGATGGCCACCACCAGCAGGTCGCTCTCCTGATTGTCGCGCACCACGGTCTCGCCGGTGTTCACGTCGCTGTACGCGGTGCAGAAAGGGATCTCCAGGCTCACGCCGTTCACCGTCACGTCCAGCACGTCGCCCAGCTCCAGGCCGGCGGTGTAGAGGGCCTCGGGCTTGATGTCCAGGTCCAGGTTGCCGTACTTCTCCACGGCGGCCACACGGCCCACCACGGGCCCGCGGCTCACATCATAGGTGCTGCCGAACACGGCGCCGTTTACCACCCACACGTCGGAGAAGTCGGGCTTGCCGTCCTTGTTGGGGCAGACCAGATAGTCGCCGTAGCCGTGCTCGGAGGAGGGATCGTTCACGTGGAGCACATCGCCCCAGGCAGTATTCACGGTGAGGCGCACATCGGCGGGCACGAAGCAGGCGAAGTTGGTGTCGGGCTCTGCCTTGGTCTTGAGGTCGAGGAAGGTGTCCTTGCTGCCGGTGAAGTCCTCGGCGGTGAGGGCGGAGCCGTCCGCCTTGGTGTAGGTCTTGAGGACCTTGTCCAGCTTGGTCACCCACTGCTCGCCCACGGTGCCCTTGAGGATCACGCTCACCCCGTCGTCGGTGACGGTGTAGTCCACATTTTCCAGGTCATTGTGGAAAGAGGTCTCCTTGGAGACCATCATGCCCTGGATGGTGTACTCGGTCTTGCCGGTGAGGAAGAAGTCGTCCGCGTGGGCGGCGATGTAGTCCCCGGCGGGGCTCTCGCCGGTGAGGCCGTCGAAGGTCATGAGGATCTGGGCCAGCTCGGCGCGCTGGGCGGTGCCGGCGGGGCTGAGCTTGCCCTGGCTACCCGAGAGGATGCCCAGGGCCACGGCCCGCTCCACCCCGTCTCTGGCCCAGGCGGCCACGGAGGCGGCGTCGGAGTAGGCGCTCAGATCGGCGTTGGCGGCATTGACGCCCCGGGCCTCGGCGTAGTCGGCAAAGACCTTGGCCAGCTCCTGGCGGGTCATGGAGCGCTCGCCGCCAAAGACGCCCTTGCTCACGCCGGTGGTGAGGCCCTCGTCCTCGGCCCAGGCGGCG
>JAHAEW010000270.1 GCA_018374635.1 Clostridiales bacterium | reverse complement strand
CAGAACTTCAAAACGTTTTGACTTCATAGCTGTCTGACTCCTTCCCGGCAATTACAGAATATAGGGGGTGGTGGTGGACTTGAGCTCCACGCTGGGCTCCAGGGTCTTCAGCACCTGCATGCCCACATCGCGGGCGGCGATGATGGCCTGCTTGACGGCGCCGGAGTCGCCGGTGAAGGTCAGGATGACCTCGTTGGAGAAGCTGGTGCCGCCGTTGGCAGGGGAGCTATAGCCCACCACGTCCACGGTGGCGGCCTTCACGGCGGTATCGGCCAGCAGCACGCCGATGGCGGCGGGAGCGCCGACGGTGATGCCGAAGGCCTTGCCGATGGGAGCGCCGAAGGCCTTGTTCAGGGCGTGGCTGGCGCGGGCGGTGTACTGGAACTCCAGGTGGCCGGCGGGGCTGCCGTATACGTCGCCCATGGTGCGCTCCACCTCCCGCAGGCAGACCTCAACGGCGCGGCGGGCATCGGACACGTCCTCGGCGCCGAAGATGATCAGGGAGCCGTGGCCGGCGCCGCCCTCAGTATCACGGGGCAGCTCGATCTTCACGATCTCGCAGTTGGTGGCCTTCACCGCCTCGTCAGCGGCAAAAATCTGGGGACCGGCGCCGGTACGGTCACCGATGATGCCGATGGAGCGGTACTTGGGGTCGATGTCCATCTTCTCGTGGATCTGATGGTCCACGTTGGCGATCACCAGGCCGATGGTGTGGCCGATGGCGGTGCCCACAAACTCCGTCAGGTTGCAGTTCGCGCTGGCATTGCTGCAGCACGCGGCGGCGGGGGCGGAAGTCGCGTCGGACGCGCCCATCTTCTTCATGACCTCGTCCATGACCTTGCTGATCAGTTCGTCTTTCATCTATGTTCCCTCCGAACTCTAATTTAAGTTTCCGTTATGTCGGTTACGCCATATGGGGAAGGATCTTCTCAACGTCGGTGTGGGGTCTGGGGATGACGTGCTGGGCCACGACCTCGCCCACCTTCTCGGCGGAGCAGGCCCC
>JAHAEW010000269.1 GCA_018374635.1 Clostridiales bacterium | reverse complement strand
AGCCCCGCTGGTAAATAATCATGTTGGCAAACTCGGTGGCCAGATCCGTGCCGGAGGCCTCCAGGAAGCCGGTCATCAGCGTGGCGCCGCTGCCCTCAGCCAGTGCGGAATCGGGGTCAACCACGTTGTTTCCGTCCGTGATCTTGTCATTTCTCAGGTTTCCGGTGACGGAGTTTCCAGGGGTACCCACCCGGATATCCCCAGCGGCATTGCCCGCCGTGTAATAAGGGCCCTCGGTATGAAGCACGCCATTGAGGTTTTCCACACTGCCCAGGGCGATGTAGCCCACCACCACCGGGTCGCCGGTGTCCTTGTTGGTACCAGTGATCTTACCGTTCTTGTCGATGCTGATGTTCTCCAGATCTACAAAGCCGTCCACTGTGGCAGCCGGGTCATTGTCTGGATATACATTCGCACCAGTTTGATCATCCACACCCACATAAACCGCGTCGCCCTTGCTGTTCGGGTCGGTAGACTTCATAGGAAGGCGGATGGGAACCAAGTCAGTGCTGGGCTTATCTCCCGGCGTGGTTCCGGGATCATCCCCGTTGGACCGCGTGATAAATCCATAGACCACGTTGCCCTGTCCGTCCGTCAAATAGCCGTCCCGGAACTCAAAGTTGCCCACCCGGGTCAGGGTTAGTCCCTTGAGGGCGTCCATGCTGTCGATATCGTGGGTCTTATCTCCCACCAGGAAAAAGCCGTCGCCCTGAATGGCGCAGTCCATCCCCCGTCCGGTGGAGTCCAGACTCTTACTGCTCATATCCAGGTCGATGGTGCCGACGCCCACGCCATAGCCGATCTGCTGGGGATTAGTGCCGCCCACCGTAGTTGTTCCGGCGGAGCCGGCGGACTGGGTGCTGTAGATACTCTCTTTAAACGTCACCCGGCCGGGCTTGTAGCCCTGGGTATTCACGTTTGCTACGTTGTTGCCCACTACGTTCAGTGCATCCATGTGGGCCTTCAGGCCGGAAATACCGGCACTCATTGCTCCTGTCAAAGCCATTTGGATTCGCTCTCCT
>JAHAEW010000268.1 GCA_018374635.1 Clostridiales bacterium | reverse complement strand
TCCGCCGGGCGCAGGGCCACGGAGGAGAGGACAAGGCTCACGAAAAAGAGACCCACCATGGCCAGGGCCCACACCAGCAGGGACAGCAGGGACAAATTGCGCAGGGAGGCAGTCTCCCAGCCCAGATCGGCAAAGGCGATGCGGAGCTCGCCGTCGGGCCTGCGCTCCACCAGAAAGCGCAGGCGAAGCTCCCTGAGCACGCCCTGACTGGCGCCGGAGGACTGGGCCTGCTCCACCGCCTCGGCGGCGGTCTCCTCCGAAACGTCCACCTGGCCGCCGTCGTTGAGGCCGGTAATGGCCCCGTCCTTCACGGTGACCACAAAAACCGGGATCAGGGAGAAGCGGTGCGCCCCGTCCGGCTCGCGCTCCTCCGGCGGCGGGCCGCCGATTTCAAAGCGGGGCGGCCCCTCCCCCTCCTGCCAGGACAGGGCCAGCCGGAGGGCGGCATCGCTCTGCCCCGCCAGGCGACGGACGTTCGCCCCCACAAAGAGGATGAACACCACCGCCAGCACCAGGCCCACCAGCAGCAGGTTGATCAGGATGAATTTCCGCCGCAGCCGCTTGATCATACCGCAGGCACCTCCAGGTGATAGCCCACCTTGCGCACGGTGCCGATGCTCACCCGGGAACCCAGATAGGCCAGCTTTTTCCTGGGCTGGGCTATGAAGCGGGGCCAGATGAGTAACCCATTCATCTCCCGGTATCGGGAGATAGTGGATGCAGTCCAGTCCGGAAAGGAGCCTGATCTTCGGGTGTTCATCCTGGACAACCTGGATGGGAAATTGTCTACTCAGTTCTTTGACCGGAGAGGCTCCGGTTTTGCTCAGTGGTACGCCCAGGACAACCGATCCAACCCCTATGTCTACCGCCGGGATTGCCGGAATATCGTCTTGTCCAGGCTCAAATACCGTGTCTGGAACAGTATTGCGGAAAAAGAAGCGGCCTATCTACTTCTTCCATATACCGAAAAGAACCGTCAGAGTGTGGAGCACCTGCTGGATGAGCGGTTTCAGCAGTATCTG
>JAHAEW010000267.1 GCA_018374635.1 Clostridiales bacterium | reverse complement strand
AGCAGAACATAAAACATCTGCTCGGTCAGGGTTTCCAGCCTTTTTCGGGCCACGCGCTCACCTTCTTATATGTCGAATATCGCTATAATCATACTATACCGATATTCGATATAAGTCAAGCAAAAAAGAGGAGCCGTTCCCGGCTCCCCGTTTGCTCCGTTTAAAGGCTAGCTCTAAGCCTGCTCTCCTTCCCATTCATTGACAGGCCCCAGCCCTACAGTCGGACCGGCACCGCTCCGGCGATCGTCATGGAGTCGGGCGTTACCATGCACTCCCGAGCCAGGATCTGCACGTCGGCTGCGGCAGCCCGCCGCAGCGCCGCACCAAAGGCCGGATGGGTGTCATCATTAGGTGCGAATTCCCGCATGCCGGACATCTGGAGCACAAAGCACACCGCCGTCTCATAGCCCTCGGCCCGACAAGCGATCAACTCCTCCAGATGTTTGACCCCCCGTTCCGTAGGCGCGTCAGGGAAGCGGGCATAGCCGTTTTCCTCCAGCGTGACGCCCTTTACTTCCACAAAACCGCGCCGCCCGGTGGATAACTCCCAGTAAAAATCAAAGCGAGAGTTTCCCCAGGTCGTCTCCGGCCGCAGGAGAGACAACCCCGGCAGGAACCCGCCGCCTTCGGCCCACTCCCGGAATACCTGATTGGGCGCCTGGGCATCCATGTTGATCAGCAGCCCGCCCTTCTCAACCGCAATCAGATCATAGCGGGTTTTCCGGTTTGGGTTGTCGCTCTCCTGCAAGTAGATGACTGCCCCTGGAGTGAGGAGCTCCCGGCAGCGCCCGGTATTTTTGACATGGCAGACCACCCGCTGGCCATCCAGCTCCGCATGGGCGATAAAGCGGTTCGGGCGATCCACAAACACCCCGCGCCGCACCCCTGAATAATGCACGCTCTCTCACTCCTCTTCAAGAAAAGAAAAAACGGACTTCATACGAAGTCCGTTTTCTGTGTCGGCGTTACCTATCTTCCCGGTCCGTCTCCAGACAAGTATTTTCGGCGCAGGTGAGCTTAACT
>JAHAEW010000266.1 GCA_018374635.1 Clostridiales bacterium | reverse complement strand
AAATTCACCCAGTTGGTGCTTACATCCGCTATCATGTGAAAATATTACAATTAATAAAGTTACTGTTTCTAATCCTTGGTACTCACAAAACGGAGATGCACATGGAAAAAGCGCCCAACTGCTATGCGCAGGCGGGCGCTTTTTTAGGCATAGGTAGCCGTTCATTTAACAGGTAGCGGGGAGGCATCCTGTTTCAGAAGGGTGTTGCCCGCCATACTGCTGATGACCGGTGCGCCGATCCGGCGGCTCATGTCCAAAGAGGCCACGGTGCAGCGATCCAGATCAATGCCGCAGCCGATATCCATTTTGTGGAGTAGATTGACGAAATCTTCGGTGGGAATGTTCCCCTTGGCATTGGGAATCACGGGGCAGCCGCCCATGCCCGCCAGGGATACGTCAAACCGGGTAAAGCCCAACTCCATGGCTTTCACACAGTTGGCAAGACCAAATCCCTCAGTGTTGTGGATGTGCAGTGAGATCTGCTCTGGCCGGAAGCGCTCCAGAATTCCCCGCAGGATGCGCTCGGTGTGGATTGGATCGGCCTTTCCGGCAGAGTCTCCCAGTCCCAGGGAGGAGGCCCCCAGCTCCATGGCCCGCTGGGCGTAAGCCAGGGTTTTCTCCAGGGGAGTGGCGTCACCGAAGGGGCAGCCGAAGACCGCGCCCAGGGCCGCCTGTACCTGGAGGTCCGGGAGGTTGGCGATGGCCTCCAGGGTGGCGAAGGCCCTGTCCGGCGTGGAGCCGAAGCCCTGGCCGAAGGCGTCGCTGACGGAGAGAAAGAAGTCCACGTGGCGGATACCCAGCGCCCTGGCCCGTTGGGCGGCCTCTACGCTCTCCACCAGGGCAGTCACCTTGACTCCCCTCTCTGCGGCATAGGGGAGCACCGCCTGACAGAGCGGCTCCAGATCCAGGTACTGTCGGCCACGTACGGGATCTGAGCTGAAGACGCCGATCTCCAGCTCACGGGCGCCGTAGTCGATCATACTACAGATAAGCTCCCGCTTAACCTCGGTTGGAAGGACGGTCTTGAATTTC
>JAHAEW010000265.1 GCA_018374635.1 Clostridiales bacterium | reverse complement strand
ATCCCGGATGATCCCCACGATGCGCTGCTGGGCCTCCTCCACATCGCGCAGGCGGACGTTGGTGGTGATCTCCAGATCGTCCCGGATGCTCTGGGCCATCCGGGTAGACATATTCTGGAAGATCTTGTTGGAAACCTCGCTGTTGGCGCCCTTGAGGGCCAGCACCAGATCCTTGGGATCGCAGTCCCGGAGGAAACGCTGCACCGAACGCTCATCCATCGTGACGATATCTTCAAACACGAACATCCGCTTCCGGATCTCGTCAGCCAGCTCGGCATTATGCTCGGACAGGTGGTCGAAAATACTCTTTTCACTGGTGCGGTCCAGATTGTTCATTACGCCTGCCACATAGTCCACACCGCCCACCTTGACTTGGTTGGACGTGAGCAGGTTTGTAAACTTTTTCTCCATTTCCGCTTCAATGATTTTTACCGCGGCCGGAGAGGCGCTTTCCATATTGGCGATGCTCTCCACCACCCGCACCTGGGTATTGGAGTCCAATTCCTCCACTACGGCGGCAGCCTTCTCCGGGTCGATATAGGAGAGCACCAGCGCGATCGTCTGGGGCCGCTCGTGCTGCAGCGCCGCAAACAGCGACTTGCCGTCCGCCTTGTTGAGAAAAGAGAATTCCCGGTTTTTCAAGGACTTGGTGACTTTTTGCAGCAAGTTGTCCGCGGCCTGCTCCCCAAACGCCTTCTCCAGAACAGCGCGGGCGTACTCCAGGCCGCCTTCCGTCACAGCCTTGTTGGTCAGGCACATCTGGTAGTACTCGTTCAGCACATCTTCTGTGGTGGCGGCGTCTACATAGCCCAGCTTCGCAACCTCAAGGGTGATCTGTTCCACATCATCGGGATCCATGTACTGATAGAGCTGGGATGCCTTCTCCGCGCCAAGAGAGATCACCACAGCCGCCGCCTTTTGCTGTCTCGTCAAGTGTTTTGCAGCTTGAGAAGCGGCTGCCCCTCCGGTAGCTGTCTCGCTCATTCGCCATCCCCCTCACGCAGCCAGCTCTTGACCATCTGAGCCGCAATCT
>JAHAEW010000110.1 GCA_018374635.1 Clostridiales bacterium | reverse complement strand
TTTCGGGAATCCTTTTTCCAGTTCTCCATATTCAATCCCCCTTTTCTTTATTATACCAGAAGAACCCCGCCGCTGGCGAGGTTCTTTGACAGACTGAAGCGGGACCGCCCGATGGGCGGTCCCGTTTCTCATTGAATATGCTATTTCAATCATTCCACCGTATAGACGCTTCCCGTAGTATTGAGGAAGGTCTGCTCCGGCATCTGCTCCTGGAACATGGCGGTCGCCTTGGGGCCGGTGCAGTGAGACAGGCCGATCTGCTGTACGCCCAGCTCTTTGAAGCGGTCGATGGTCTCCTGGATGGTCGCCTCGTCCGCGTCCAGCAGGTGGAAGCCGCCAATCACCGCATACACCTTTTCGCCCGAGCGCTCCTGAATGGTATTGACGATGTTCAGGATCCCGCTGTGCGAGCAGCCGGACAGGATCACAAGGCCCTTGCTGGTCTCCACCGCAACTGCGACCTCTTCGTCAAAATCGTCCACCTCGTAGGTTCCGTCCTCCCCCTTCTCCAGCATGTTGGGGGCCAGCTGGAAGGAGGGGTCCTTGTCGAACGAGCCGTAGACCGTTACGCCATCGGCGATCTTGACACTGCCGGTATCCAGATATTCAATGGCTACGCCCCGGTCCAGCAGGTCCTGCTCGTCGAAGTTGATGCCCACAGGGAAGTAACCCTTGGTGCCATCCGTAAAGTCAAACTTCTGCCCCACCGAATCATAATAGTATTTGCCGTCGGCCTTATCAAAGAAGCCCTTCTTCACAAAGAGGGTCTTCCCCTCGGCGCCATAGGTATCAAAATAGGGGATTACACCGCCGCAGTGGTCATAGTGGGTGTGGCTGAGGACCATCTTATTGCAGTCGGCCAGGTCGATCTTCATGGCCTGGGCATTTTTCAGGAACTGCCCTGCCTTGGCGGTATCAAAGATGATCTTATCGTTGCCGGTCTCTATAATGGCGGAAAATCCGAACTCCTTCTCCAGCGCCTCATTGCTGCCGTTGTTGTTCTCCGCCAGAGTGGTGATCTTCACCTCATCCTCCCGGGTGATGCGGATCGCGGAGCTCTCCGGATCAAATTCCACCTGAAATCCCAGCCCTTCTGCCAGCGCACGCAGGCCAATGGTGGTGACGCCGCTGACGGTATTGCCCGCCAGTTCCGTCTCCTCCCCATTGATGAAAATGGGATACATGGACCGGGCTCCCGCCGTTGCCCCCAATCCCAGCGCCAGCGTACACGCCAGCACCGCGGCTGCCTGTCTCTTGTGCTTCATAAAATTTTCTCCTTTCCCAGGCCGACACACCCGGCCTTTCTCTACCTTCCAGTATAGCTTTGGTGAACGGGGAGTTCAAATTGTTTTCCTCTCTATTCTCTCCGCCAAATATAGATCCCTCCAGGGCATCTTTCCTCCGCTGTCCCACGCAACATTTCCGCTTGCCGCCGGGCGCCCGCTCTGCTGTCCTGAGAACAGGGCATCCCCCCTGTTTGCCCCTCTTTTTTGCATCCTGCATCAATCCCCAAAGGAGAGAGCCGATAGGCCCGCTATTGCGCTCCCCGGCCGGGAAGCTCTCCGCCTTCCTAAAACCAAACCGCGCAAAAAACGACGCTTTCCCGGCCGGTGAGGCCGCTGGAAAGCGCCGTTTTCGTTTTTTAAAAATATTTGGAAAAGAGCTGGGCGAGATACTCCTCCGCCTCCCGGCAGAAGGCGCCGTAGGTCTCCATCAGCGCTCTGCCGGCCTCCGTTACGGTGGACGTTCCCCCCGTTTTTCCACCCCGGGTGCGCTCCAGCACCGAGCAGTCCATATGCCGCTCCAGGTTGGAGATGATCTTCCGTCCCTTGCTGTACGAGATCCCCATGAGACGGCAGGCATCCATCAGCGAGCCCGTCTCCTGGGTCAGGCGCAGGAGCTGGTGAGCGCCCGGCCCGTAAAAGGGCCGGTCTCCTAACAGCTGAAAGCGGAAACCAGGGCGCAGGTTCTGCCTTTCATAGCCGGCGATCAGATGCTCATATCTTCGCCCATCCCGGACATTGGCCAGGACACCCTCGTCGTCCACGTCCAGCCGCGTCCGCTCGACCCCCGCCGCACGGATGGCCCCGGCCAGGCCATCCGGCCCGCCATACCGCAGCACCTCCAGGATCCGTCCGGCGCTCAGCCGGATGGGATGGCCGCCCCGGCCGCCGCAGACCGGCACACAGATCTCGCCCTCTGCCGCCAGCAGCCTCCGCACCGTCTCCACGGAAAAAAGCGGCACATCGGTATGGGATATGAGCACCGCGGAGCACTTGTCCCGCAGGTAAGAAAGTCCGGTTTTGATGCTCTCCAGCATCTCTCCGGTATGGGAGCCGTGGAGAAAGACCACGTTCATATGGGGGATCAGCTTTTCCGCCTGGTCCTCTTCGCCGTCGCAGACCACGACAATGCGCTCCACCCCGGCCATCTGAAAGGTCAGCACGCTCCGCTTGAGAGCGCTCAGCGTCCCCACCTCTTTTTCCGGTTCAAACCGCCGGGCGCCGCCGGTCTGCCCGGCGGCAATGATCAAAGCAGCTGTCATGCGCTCCCTCCCCGCCTTTTCCGCTTCCTGGATCTATCTTCTCAGCAATATATCAAAATTATACCACAGATGCCCCAAAAGACAACCGGAGACAGAAATGCCCGGAGAACATCGCGCTCTCCGGGCACCTGTTACGGGCAGTGTTTCATCTATACTGTGCCGGCATAGAGCTGCGCCAGCTGCTCCTCGCTCAGATCCACATGGTAGAAGAGCTGGAAGAACTCCTTGACCTCCTCGTCCACGTCATAGGGCACCCGGTCTGGATAGAGCAGGCCGGACAGCCAGCGGATCCCCACCAGGCGGTTGGGTCCCGGCGGACGGTCCACCCAGCTGAACGGCGCGTTGGGTGTGCCGTAGACCTTCCCCTCCTGTACGGCTTTGAGGGTGGCAAAATCCGGATCGCTCAAAATGGACTGGGCCGCCGCGCCGCCGCTCATGTTGGACTTGGGCTCACCATTGACCACGATCACGTCGGGGTCCCAGGCCAGCAGCTGCTCCAGAGAGATCCGGACTCTGGAGCCGTCTCCCAGCTCCAGATCGGCCACATTGACCGCTTTCACCGCGTCCAGGATGGCGCCGTGGGAGGAACCGGCCGGAGCGGTCTCCAGAGAGTTTTCCCCATTTCCATAGTAGACGCGGACCTTCTCCTCCTCGGAGACATCGATGGCGGCTACATCCGCAAAGACGGCCTCAGCATACTCCGCCAGGGCCTCTGCCTGCTCCTCCACGCCAAAGAGCTCTCCCATGAAGCGGTAGACCTCTGCCGCGTCCTCCAGCTCGGAGCTGACCATCACCACCGGGACGCCCAGCTGCTGGGAGAGCTGATCAGCCTCGTCCTTCGTCCCCTCATTGATCGCGGAGACATGGAAGGCAATCGTGGGGCCAGCCGCGATCACAGCCTCGTAGTTGACCGTGTCTCCCATACCGAAATTGGGCAGATCATGATACTGGGGAAGGATGATGCTCTTCTCAATGTCATTGAGCTCATAATTCCAGCCCAGCAGTTTGTCGGGAACCAGTGTGTACAGGTAAATGGCCGAGACCGGTCCAGTGGAAAAGGCCGACTGGATCTCCTCCGGTACGGTCATGGTGCGCCCCGCCATATCGGTGATCTCCCGCTGTCCGGTCTGCTCCGTCTGCTGTGCAGACGCTTCCGCCGCCGGGGTCGCTGTGGGAACCGAAGCGCTCTGTGTACATCCGGCCAGCAGCGCCAGTGCCAGCAGCAGCGCCGCCAATCCAGATGTACACCGCAAATTACGTTTCAACGATGGTGACCTCCTCTTCTTGCTTTCTTTTCTATCCCAATTCCGACCCGGGCCCAAGTCGGAATTGACACAGCGCCTGGAATGTGTCATACTACGTCTTGTCGATAGTTTTTCAAAAATATATCGACTGGATGTTTTAGACACTATCACAATCCTGTCCGGATGTCAAGCACCATTCTGTTCTGTTGCAGAAAGCGAAGGAGGCCTGGATATGCAGTTGGAATATCAGCAGGAGGAGGCGGTGATCCGCAGGCGTTACCGCCTCATACTGGCCGGGATGTTCCTGGCCCTGGCGGCGGCCGGACTCTTCTCCTTCGCCATCGGCTACTACCCCTTGACCCCTCAGGAAGTGTTTCAGGCCTTCCTCTCCCGCTTTGGGTCCGTTGGAGAGATCAAGCCTCAGGCCGTGACCATCTTCTGGAGCATCCGTCTCCCCCGTATCCTCTCGGCGCTCTTTATCGGGGCCTCTCTCTCGGTGGCGGGGGCCACCTATCAGGGTATGTTCCGCAATCCCCTGGTCTCGCCGGATATTCTGGGGGTCTCCTCCGGAGCCAGCCTTGGAGCCGCCTTTGCCATTTTGTGCGGCTCTCCCAACTGGCTCATTCAGCTCTCGGCGTTCACCGGCGGTATTGCCGCCGTGGCCTTCTCCTATCTTGTCAGCCGCAAATCGGCCCATTCCCAGATCCTCAGCCTGGTGCTCACCGGCTCCATGGTCATGGCCCTGTGCAACGCCGGCGTTACCATGATCAAGTATGTCTCCGACCCCAACGATGTGCTCCAGCAGATCACGTTCTGGCTCATGGGGAGTCTGACCAAGACCAGCATGAGCGCCTTCTCCTGGAGCGCCGTCCCCATGGCGGTGGGTCTCGCCGTCGTCCTGCTGCTGCGCTGGCGGATCAATCTGCTGACCCTGGAGGAGGAGGAGGCCATCACGCTGGGCATCAACGTGCGCCGGCTCCGCCTGATCCTGATCCTGGCCTCCACCCTCCTCAGCGCCGCCGCCGTATGTCTGGGCGGCATGATCGGCTGGGTGGGCCTCATGATCCCCCATATGGCCCGCGCCCTGGTGGGGGTGGATTACAGCCGTCTGATCCCCGCAAGCGCCATGCTGGGCGCCCTCTATCTGCTGCTGATGGATGATCTGGCCCGCTCGATCCTCTCCATGGAGCTGCCGCTGGGCGTGGTGACCAGCATTATGGGCGCGCCGTTCTTTGTCTATCTCATCATCAAGCGGAAGGAGCGCGATTGATATGCTGCTGGAAGTGGACCAGGTCCGCGGCGGATATGGCGGAAAAGACGTGGTCAAAGGAGTGAGCTGCTCCGCCGACGCGGGGGAGGTGCTCTGCCTGCTGGGGCCTAACGGGTGCGGCAAGACCACCCTCTTCCGCTTGCTTCTGGGGCTTCTGCCCATCACCGGAGGGAGCATCCGGTTGGACGGGCAGGATGTGCGCTCCTTCTCCCCCCGGGAGCTGGCAAGCCGGATCGCCTATATCCCCCAGTATCACACCCCCGTTTTCTCCTACACCGTGCTGGATGTGGTCCTGATGGGCCGCTCGGCCCACTTTTCCACCTTCCGCGCCCCCAAGGAGGCCGACCGCGCGGCCGCCTTTGCCGCTCTGGAAAAACTCAACGCCGCCCACCTTGCCAACCGGAAATACACCGCGCTCAGCGGAGGACAGCGCCAGCTCGTCCTGCTGGCCCGGGCTATCTGCCAGTCGGCCAAGGTCTTTGTCCTGGATGAACCGGCCGCCAACCTGGACTACGCCAACCACCAGCTGCTCATGGAGGTGGTGGCCGACCTGGCGGAGAAGGGATACTGCATCGTCATGTCCACCCACAGCCCCGAGTGCCCCGCCTCCATCGGCAGCAAGGTGCTGCTGATGCAGGACGGAGCGCGCTCCGCCTTCGGAAGCCCGGATCAGGTCATTACGCCGGAGCATCTCCAGGCGGTCTATCACATCGAGATCGACGTCGCCACGGTCCATGACCGCTACGGCGCCAAAAGAACCATCTGCCTGCCGGTCCAGCGGCCGGCCGCATCCTTTTGATCTGAGGAGGTACTGTTATGACACCGCTTCTCTCCACACCCTATCCCGATCTGCGGGGCGATCTGGACTATTTTCTCTCCATGCAGGAGTCCCAGCCTGTGGACCGCCCCGATCACTCCGCCCAGAAATGGGATCAGCGGGCGGACGCCTGGGAGCAGGAGGGACCCAAGGCCCAGAAGGGGGACGCCCGGGTCCGGAGCACCATGGCCTATCTGGAAGCACGCGGCCTGCTCCGCCCTGAATATGAGATCGCCGATATCGGCTGCGGTCCGGCCCGCTTTGCCGCCGCGTTTGCCTCCCGGGTCCGCTGGGTGACCGGCTTTGACCTCTCTCCCCGGATGATCCACTATGGCAGCGACTACGCCCAGAAGCAGGGTGTGGATAACCTGACCCTCCGCGTGGCCGACTTCCAGTCGCTGGATGTCCAGGCCGAGGGGCTGGAGGGAGCCTTTGACCTGGTGTTCAGCTCCCTCACCCCCGCCATCCACGGGAAACAGGGCCTTCAGAAGGTGGTGTCCATGAGCCGGGCATACTGCTGCAATATCACCCATATCTACCGCCGCAATTCTCTGTGCCGCCGTCTCCGGGAGGATGTCTTTCACCTGCCTCCGGAGGCCCCTGCCTGGGGGATCCGCTGGCTTTACTCCCTCTTCAACGCCCTGCTACTGATGGGCTATCTGCCTGAGACCAGCTATGATTCCCGCCATCAGGCGCGGCGGCTCCCGCCCAGCGGGCGCTATGCCGCGCTCCTGATGGAGCACACGCTGCCCCAGGAGGCCCGCACGCCGGAGCATCAGGCCCGCATCCTGGATTGGATGGAGCGCAATGCCGACGCCGACGGCCTGCTCACCGAGTCCATCGAGGCCTGCTACGGCCGCATCCTGTGGGATGTGCGCGTCTCTTCCGCGCTGGAAGGGACACAGATCGAGAAGGAGGTATGACCATGTCCCCACTGCCCACCCGCGCCCACGTTCTGGAGACGCTCTTCCAGCACTGGGCCCCTATCTCCCGAAGCGAGACTGTCCCAACGATCCAGGCTCTGGGCCGGGTCCCCGTTCAGGACCTGTACGCCCAGGTGTCCATCCCCGTGGTCCGGGCGGCCACCATGGACGGCGTGGCCGTCGCTTCCTCCCGCTTCTGCGGGGGTATTCCGGACATGTCCCACTGGAAAATCGGGGAGGACTTCTGCCGCGCCGACACCGGCGACGACTTTGACGACCGCTTTGACGCGGTCATCCCCATTGAACAGGTGGAGTTCCCGCCCGAAGGCGGGCTCCGGCTCCATGACATCTCCTCGGTCCAACCCGGGGACCGGGTCCGGCCCTGCGGCAGCACCATACGAAAAGGGCAGCTTCTGGTCCCAAAGCACCGGCAGCTGCGCCCCTTCGACCTGGCCAGTCTGGCCATGGGCGGCATGGACCAGGTGAAAGTCTTTGCAAAGCCAAAAGTCGCCTTTCTCCCAACAGGCAGCGAACTGGTCCCCCTGGGGGCCGCCGTGGAGCGCGGGTGCAACATTGACAGCAACAGCATTCTGGCCCACAATCTCCTCCGGGAGATGGGGGCCGAACCGCTGTGTTATCCCATTGTGCCGGACCGTCCGGAGGATGTGGCGGCCGCCCTGGACCGGGCGCTGGAGGAGGCCGACGTGGTGCTCCTCAACGGCGGCTCCTCCAAGGGCGCCGAGGATTTTAACGCCCGTCTGCTGGAGGAGCGGGGCGCGGCACTCTTCCACTGGGTGGCCGCCGCGCCGGGAAAGCCCATGTGCGTGGCCCTCATTGGACAGAAACCGGTGATCAATCTGCCCGGCCCTCCCCTGGCGGTGCTCTACGGCATGGACTGGTGCATCCGCGCCATTGTGCACCGGCTGCTCCACACGCCCCTCCCACGCCGCCAGACCGTCCCGGCCATCCTCACCGAGCCCATCCAGGCCCCCAGCGATATGGAGATCCTCTGTATGATGGAGCTCTGGCGCACGCCCTCCGGATACCAGACCAAGCAGAAACCATGGCGGGGCGGCAGCGTGGCCGACGCGCTGGGGGCGGGCGCCGTCTTTATCACCGAGCTGGGCCGTGGCTCCTACCAGCCCGGCGAGACGCTGGAGGTCACGCTTCTGCGCGGCCTGGAAGATTTTTAAGAGAACTGTTCTCATGTTGAGAAGCGTATCAACATTTTTACGCCCGCTGGAGACGGCCCCGGGAGAGATCCCGGGGCCGTCTCAGTCTGTCAAAGAACCTCGCCAGCGGCGGGGTTCTTCTGGTATAATAAAGAAAAGGGGGATTGAATATGGAGAACTGGAAAAAGGATTCCCGAAAAG
>JAHAEW010000109.1 GCA_018374635.1 Clostridiales bacterium | reverse complement strand
GAAAACACGATTTGACCCTCTTCCGCCGTCTGCGGGACGGCGGAACTCTGCGAGGCTCTTGCAGCATAAATCGAAGAAATATACTTTATCGACAGTCTGGAGAGCCGGGACCCGTCTGGGTCCCGGCTCTTGCTGTTTGTATGAAGCTCAGCGCGAGGAGTGGGGAGGGGCCTCCAGGGGCGCGTAGTATTTCTGGCGGTACTCCTGAAACATGCTGTCAAATTCCTGGTCCTCGCCGTGGTGCAGCGCGTGCATGTAGGCGTGGGAGTCGGTCCGGATGAGCGCGTCGGCGGGAGAGGTCTCCCGGACAATGTAGAGGGCGATGTTGGAGCAGTGGTCGGAGATGCGCTCCAGGCTGATGAGCAGCTCCAGGAACTGGCTGCCCAGCTCCACGGTGCACGCCCCGTTCTTCAGCCGCTCGATATGGCGGCTGCGCAGTTCGTCCCGCAGCAGATCCACCACCTCCTCGATGGGCTCCACCTCCATGGCCAGATCGTGGGAGCGCTTGGTGCAGCACTCCAGCGCGCGGACAAGAGTCTCCTCCACCGCGGAGGTCATGAGGCGCAGCTCCTGCTTGGCCGAGGGAGAAAAGGCGATTCCGCGGTCATGGAGCAGGACGGCGCAGTCGGAGAGATTGACCGCATAGTCACCGATCCGCTCAAAATCGGACAGGGTGTGGAGCAGCTCCGAGACCTTGGCGCTGTCCTCCGGGGAGAGGGAGGAGCGGTCGCTCAGGCGGACCAGATAGTTGTCCAGCAGACCCTCCAGCTTGTCCAGGGCGGTCTCGGTCTCCTGAAGGCGCTCCAGCTTCTTGGGGTCGAAGTGGTCCAGAAGTTCTACGGACAGGCGGTAATTTTCCAGGGCAAAATGCCCCATCTGAACCACGGTGTCATGGGATTTTTCCAGAGCCAGAGAGGGGGTGGAGAGGAAGCGCTCATCCAGCATGGAGACCTCTTTCTGATCGGCCCCGCCCGGGATGAGCCGTTCCACCAGGGTGACCAGCAGGCCGTTGAAGGGCAGGAGGAGCAGGGTGCATCCCACATTGAAGGCCAGGTGGAGATTGGCGATGCTGCCGCGGTCCATTTGGGCCGTCCAGAAGGAGAAGTGAAACAGGGCGTTGCAGCCGTATAGCAAAACGAGGAAAAAGAGCGTGCCGATCACATTGAAGAGCAGGTGAATACAGGCGGTGCGCTTGGCGTTTTTGCTGGCGCCGATGCCGGAGAGCAGGGCGGTGACGCAGGTGCCGATATTTTGACCCATGATGAGGGGGATGGCGATATGAAAGGTCACCACGCCGGTGGAGGTCATGGCCTGCAAAATTCCCATGGAGGCGGAGGAACTCTGGATCAGGGCGGTGACCAGCGCGCCCACCAGGACGCCCAGGAAGGGATTGGAAAAGGCCACAAAGAGCTCCTGAAATTCCGGTAGTCCCTGGAGGGGGGCCACTGCGCCCTCCAGCGTTTTCATTCCGATAAAGAGAAGGCCCAGACCCAAAATGATCTGACCGATGATTTTTTTGCGCCCGCCCCGGAGGAACATATAGAAGAAAATACCGATCACCGCCAGGATGGGGCCCAGGGTGGCCGGCTTCAACAGGAGCAGAAGGGGCTGGTCGGAGGAGAGGTCCCCCAGGCGGAGCAGCTGAGCGGTGACCGTGGTGCCGATATTCGCGCCCATGATGATCCCAACGGTCTGCCGGAGCTTCATAATGCCGGCGTTGACAAATCCCACACACATGACGGTGGTGGCGGCCGAGCTTTGGATCAGCCCGGTGACCAGCGCGCCCAGAAGGACGCCCTTCCAGACATTGCTGGTCAGGCGCTCCAGAATGGATTCCAAACGTCCGCTGGACAGTTTTTCCAGACCGTCGGTCATGGTAGACATTCCGAACAGGAACGTGGCAATGGCTCCCAGCATGGTAATGATGTCTGTGATCCCCATTTGCGGTACCCCTCTATTCTTCAGATTCAAACAAAATTCAGTGTGACTTTTTCTATTATATACGTCTTTTCGCAAAGCGTAAATGCCTGGAGGGGCCGGGAAAGAAAATTTTAATTTCAAATAAAAGGGAAGGAGATATTTTGTCAAAATCAGTTCTTGCACATGGCGGCGATACATAGGGACTTGCACCGGGGGAATAGGATGGGATGGAGCGTATACGCATTGTGACGGAAAGGGAGGAGTGAAGCATGATCCCGGCATGGATTGCCCTGATACTTAACGGATTGTTTCTTACGCTTCGGCTTTCGGGGGGAGAGGGAGGGTCTTTTCCAAGACCCCTGAAGGCGGAGGAGGAGCAGGAATGTCTGGAGCGGATGGCGGCAGGGGATTTGGAAGCGCGCAACCGGCTGATCGAACATAACCTGCGCCTGGTGGCCCACATCGTCAAAAAGTACTACACGCCCAACGGAGACCAGGACGATCTGATCTCCATCGGGACGATCGGACTCATCAAAGGGATCACCACCTTCAAGCCGGACAAGAAGGTACGCCTTGCCACCTATGCCAGCCGGTGTATTGAAAATGAGATTCTGATGTACTTTCGTTCCCAGCGCAAGCTGCAAGGGGAGGTCTCCCTGTCGGACACGCTGGATGGGGACGGTGATGGCAATTCGCTCTCCATTTTGGATACCATCCGGGTGGATGACAATATGCTGGAGGAGCTGGATACCCGGGACGCCTGTGCGAAGGTCCGGGCCTGCGTGGAAGAATGTCTGGATGAGCGGGAGGCAATGGTCATCCGGATGCGCTACGGGCTGGCCCACGGTCATCCCCTGACCCAGAGGGAGGTGGCCGCACAGTGCGGCATCAGCCGCTCCTATGTATCGCGACGCCGCTAATGTAAACGAAGCCCGGAAAGCCTGATGTAGACAGGCTTTCCGGGCTTCGTGCGTGACTTGGATAACACCGCGGTTATTGTAAACGGCAATAATTTTAGGAAGATAGGCGGTTATTCATCAACCAATATTGTTTACAATGTGATAGAAAATATGGACATAATGCTTTGAAATTCAGAAACATATTCGCTGGTTAACATTTTACTGGCAGCATGATTCTTGTAGTCAATGTGATTGATAATAGTGTTTTGGTCGTATTTTCCCATTTCTTCTGCCTTGAGCGTTGTTGTGAAGATAACTTGGTTAGGAATTTTCGAATATAAATCTATAACTACAGCCTCTTTTGATGTGGATAGATCTTCTGCTCTAAAAGAATCAACAACTATTGGATAATTATGATTTAAAACTTTACGTAGTGCATACAGTTTGACAAGGTGAAAAACCGTTGATTCACTTCCGGAATATGTTTCATCTTTTTTTGTAAAAAGGCTTTCAAAATAAAGATTGCCATTAGGATCTATCGAACGATAAGTACTATTCATCTCAGCGATGATATCATTTAGAATTTGATTTTGCAAGTTTTTCTTAGACTCAGTTGCAGTGGAAAGTTCTTGGAGTTTGGAGTTTATCAAAGATATCCTCTGATCTATTTCTTGAATACGTAATTCGGCTTCAGAAGCACTAAAAACATCCTCTTTGTAAATAACAAGTGATTCGAGAGTGATTTCATCTTCAGCCAACAAAGAGGTTAATTCGCGTTGTGTGCTAGATATCTGCATCGTATAATTTTCTATTTCTTCTTGATAAGCTTCCATTTTTTCGTGAATAGATGCGATAATTTCATTTCTCATTTCGCTAGAAGAAACGTCAAATGAATAGCCATTCTTTTTGCCAGAAGCATAAGAAATATTGGTTGAATAACAGTCCATACAACGCAATTCTCCACTATCGATAGTTCGATTTAAAGAGCGAAGCTCTTTTAATGTGGTTTCCCACTTAGCTTTTCTTGTGGCAGCTACATTTCTAGCTTTTCGGAGTTCTGTAATTTTGGAATTGATTTTTTCCAGTGCGCTAATCTTTTCACTAAAAGCTGCGCGATCATTAGTGGCACTTAGATAACTGACGGGTATGTGATGTGATGTTAGTATTTTATGTTGTTTAAGTAAAACACGTCGTTCTTCTTTTAAGTTTTGCAATTCATCTTTTGCTTTTTTAAGCTCATCTTCATCCATCTCGATGCCAGCAGCATTGCAAATAGTAAACAACATATTTAAGAAATCTTGCTTATTATATAAACCAGAATGAGAAATATTGGAAGTGTCTTTTTTATCTTGCCCAACAAAAAATAATTGGAGAAAAAGTACTGGGTCAACAATTCTGGCAATTTGATTTTTGATAATTTGCGGCAAAGTAAAAATGTGTTTTGACCAATATCTTTTAAATTCAGATATACTATCAAAAACCAGGAGTCCTTCTTTATGCTTTAGAATAAAGCTGTTATTGCGTCGGCAAAGATAATAGGTTGTTCCATTAACTTCAAACTCCACATAATGGTAATAATCTTTATACTCAAAAGTAGCTGGAAAAGTAGGTTCATTTCCTAAAGCATACATCATAGATTGGATTGCAATGGTTTTACCTTTATTGTTATCATCGCTAGAAATTATATTTAAACTACCATTATAATTTCTTTCAACAAAAGCTTCATGAGCATTTCCAACAGCAGTTGCTTTAATCCTCACTTTGTATTCCCTCCTTTACTATAGCAATAAAGTATTTCAATGATTGTGAGTCAAAGTCAGGACAGCCCGCTTTCACCGCAGGGTCTATTCTAAGATAAATATTTTGAACGGTATCTTGTGGGTGAGAAGTAATTATTTGACAAATATTTTCTAACAGGGACCAGAATTCGTCTGAAGCGTTCTTATTAAATAACGCACGACACATTGATTGTTTGCATTCGTCCAATAGGTCTTTCTGTTGTTCAGGTGGACATGCAGAATATATAGGAATGAATGGCTGAGGAATACCTTTCTCAACTGGATTTCTGTTAATAATTCGTTGCAGCACGAAAAGTCGTATTTCATCGTTTGTAAGATGTCTAAAATAATTTAATGCCTCATCAGTCGTTTCAATAGTAATTCCTTCAACTTTAGTATTTTTCTTACTAGCCTGCTTATCTCTCAATTCATTGAAGATAGCATTTAGAATAGATTCTTCTGGAATAATACGAGGATGATTTTTAATTATTGCCTTCACATACTCGCTGGGAGCTTTATCATCGACAACAAAAATTACTAAATCAAGGAAATTAGAGATATTTTCATCTGTTATGTCAGCATCGTTGATATATTCCTTTACATTAGCTTCTTCTTTTAAGCCTTCAATTATTTTAATTCGAGCATCATAGTCGACATTGTCTATCTTAAAGGGATTTATTTTTGGATCTATACAAACCCTTCCAGACGTACCACCGACAAACAAAATATAATGTGTAAAATTAAAGTCACTTAAATAGTTTTTGAACAGAGTAACCAATTCTTTTCCAATTGCTTTGGGAGAATTCCCTTTTGCCGCTTTGGACTGTACATCCCATAATTTGTTGGAATATCGGTCCATACCGGTAAGATCATTAAAAAAATCTACTACAAAATAATAAATTTCATGACTATCATCTCTGAAATTCATTAGATAGAGTAGTGCTTTTGTTTCTCCATCCGCACCCGATTTCCTGGTTTGTTCACTAGAACGTACAGTATATGACATTCTATCACCCCATTTAAAACTAATTTAGCATATCAAAGAACGTAAGTAGAACAATTACACATTACCCATATTAAAAATCTGATACGCCCAATGTCCGCCTTCACGATATTTGCTTAATTTTTCTTCTTCTACAAAACTTGCTAGAATTCGATTCGCCGTCGCCGCCGATACACCACACAGTTCCCGCACATCGGCGTTCATGATATAGTCGTGGGTTCTGAGATACGCCTCAATTTTCTTCCAGCGGAGGGTTGACTTATCCATCTTCCCATCGCTCATTTCATCACTCGTGTTGATCGCTTCCATGAGTGATGCTTTGATGGCTGAGAGCATGAACTCGATGAATTCCGTAGACTCCCCCGCATCATTGGAAGCATTGATGGCCGCATAATACTCCTGCTGGCGGTCGTGGATGATGGACTCTACCGGCAGCCAGGCAAAGGCTGGATTCCATTTCGAAAGCAACAGTGTATGCCACAGTCGCCCCACACGCCCATTTCCATCGGCAAAGGGATGGATCAGTTCCAGCTCATAGTGGAACACACAGCTGCGAATGAGTATGTGCACCTCGCTGGTCTTTGCCCAGTCAAGCAATTCCATCACCAGATCCGGGACATACTGCGGAAGCGTGCCAAAATGCAGGACATTCCCTTCGTTATCCACCACACCCACAGGGCGGCTACGGAATACGCCGGATTCTTCTAGCAATCCCCGTGTCATAATACCATGGGCAGTCAGCAAGTCATCCACCGAATAGGGATCAAGTTCATCCAGCCGTTCATAAATCTCATAGGCATTTTTGACTTCGGCAATATCCTTGGGCGGTGCCAGGACATGCTTGCCGTTCAGCACAGCAGTTACCTGTTCCAAAGAGAGCGTATTCTGCTCAATGGCCAGAGAACCGTGGATGGTTCTGATCCGGTTGCTGCGCCGCAGCGTGGGATTGGCAGAAAGAGAAGATACTGCCGATAGTTTCCCCACCAGCTCCGCAATCTCTGCCACATAACCGATCATTTGATTGGTAATTTCAAAAGGAGGTTTTTTATTTCTCATGCAAGTACCTCGTCGGGTCAATCTTTATTGCTATTCTATCATACATCGCTCATTTCATCAATCAAAATGTGTTTTTCTTTGAGTGATGCTTCCTGACTTGATACACAGAACTGCTATGATAAATTTCGAAAGGAGGAATTTATTATGGCATCCATCGTTCAACGAAACAAAAGCTTTAGCGTGGTTTACACCACATACACAGAATGCGGGAAAAAGCAGAAGTGGGAGACCTATCATTCCTACGAAGCGGCGCTACATCGAAAAGAGCAAATTGAACTCATACAAGCAAAGCAGAAAGAAAGGTTACAGAGCAATGCTGACAATCTGGCGGAGCTTCTTGAGGAGTATGTAGAGCTTTATGGACGGGCTCATTGGTCCTACTCTACTTACACCAACTATGTGTCGCTGATAAAAAATCACATTCTCCCCTTTTTGGGGGAGATGCGGCTGACAGAATTCAGTCCGAAAATCATTGCGACGCTGTACAGCAGGATGCGTTATCAGCAGAACTTGACACCGCAAATGCTGACCTCTATCCATAAATTATTGCACAGCGCATTTGAGCAAGCGGTGCTTTGGGAATACGCAGACCGCAATCCATTTCATAAAGCTGCACTTCCAAAATCATTTCCCTGTCCAATGGAAATGTTGTCCAACGAAGAAATCAAGCGCTTATTGCAAAACAGCGGATTTTCTCTACTTGGGATTGCAGTTCATCTTGCCTTTGCCGGCTCTCTGCGAAAAGGTGAGATTCTGGCTTTGACATGGGGTGATGTAGATTTCAAAAGCGGCACGATTTTCATCAATAAAACACTGAAACGAGTGCGGAAGGACGCAATTCAGGCATTGGACCGGGACGACATTCTCTATCAATTTCCCGCTGTGTTTGATGAGGGGTGGACGGTGCTCGTCTTGAAACGGCCCAAAACCAGATCCAGTATCCGCACGGTGTACCTGCCGTCTCATGTGATTGATCTGCTCCAAGACTGGAAAAAGGTACAGACTCCTTGTGGAAAGAATGTGCCGGATCTGATCCTCCGATACTCTTCTGGCAGACCGTTGCAGGAAGAAGCGCTCCCCAGAATGCTGGAAAAGCAGCTTCTTACATTAGGGCTCCCTAAAGTAACCTTTCACAGCCTGCGTCACAGCAGTATCACCTATAAATTGATTCTGACTGGCGGAAATATCAAAGCAGTGCAAGGCGATTCTGGACACGCCCAGGCCGAAATGATTACCGAGCGATATGGACATGTCATTGACTCCTGCCGAAAAGAGTGTGCTCAGAATTTTCAAAAAGAGTTTTATGAAGCGTTGTAGTTTCCAATCAAATAATCAAGAGCGCCGGAGATTTTCCAGCGCTCTTGGTTTCAAGATTTCCTGATGAAATTTTTGCTAATCAGAATGGATTCGAACGACAGTCATTCCGCTTAGGAGATGGACCCAGTGCATATATTCCCTATCAACAGGGATAAAGAAAATGCAGTTATATCAAGGCTTTTCTCCATGTTCTCTATAAACCTTGT
>JAHAEW010000108.1 GCA_018374635.1 Clostridiales bacterium | reverse complement strand
GACGATCTGGAGATCACCACCAACGTCCGCCTGCGCGATGTGGAGGAGGCCCAGCAGCGCATCGTGGGGATCATCCGGGATCTGGAGGAGAAAAACGAGTTGATTATCCTCAAGGGCGGAAAGGACGATATTATTGCCTAACATATTCAAACGCTTTTTGCAGCCCAACGCCTCCGACTTCGTGTTTCCAGACGTGGAAGAGCTTATGGAGGATGAGCCGGCAGATACCGCGGGCGAACAAGAGGGAGCGCCGGAGGAATCGACTCCAGAGGCGGAGGGACAGGATGCCCCCAGCGCGGTCGACTTTGCACAGATCCAGGCGGAGAAGATCCTGGAGGACGCCAGGCGGCAGGCGGAGGAGTACCTGGCCCAGCGGCAGATAGAGGCCGAACAGGAGGCCGAGCAGGTGCGCCAGCAGGCCCAGTCTGAGGGCTACCGGCAGGGCTATGCAGAAGGGCTGCGGCAGGCCGGGGTCGAGGGCCGGGCGGAGTTGCAGAAGCAGCGGGAACAGCAGGCGGAGGAGTTGCAGGACTTTTTGGAAAAGGCCACCGCCGCCCGGGAGGAACTGCTGCGGGAGACGCGTGGCGAACTGTGTGAGCTCAGCCTCGCCATCGCGGAAAAGGTGATCCATGTCAGCCTGAACAGCAGCAGTGAGGTGGTGGCCCGGATGATCCAGGTGGCCACCGAAAAGCTCAAGCGGCGGGAGTGGGTGCACATCTACGTGGGCGGCTGTGCCGCCAAGGAGGTGTCGGCCGTCACGCCGGAGCTGATGACGGCCCTGTCCGGCCTGTCCGACCACATTAAAATCATTCCGCTGTCCGACGATGAGGCGGGCACCTGCATCATCGAGATGCCCGATGAGATCATCGATGCCAGCGCCTCCACACAGCTCAAGAATATCCGCGATCTGATGCGCGAGATATAGGGTGGAGGCAGCGCAAGGAAGGGACCTGAAGCCATGTTCCAGGAGATGATCCGGCAGATTCAGCGGGCCGAGACGGTCAGCTATACGGGAAAAATTGAAAATATTGTCGGTATGTCCATCGAGGCGTCCGGCGGACGTGCCGCGGTGGGTGACATCTGTCAGATCTACAACGGGGATGCGGGCGGACAGGTAATGGCCGAGGTGGTTGGTTTTAAGAATGACCGCATCCTGCTGATGCCCTATTCGGACATGAGTGGTATCTCCGCGGGGAATTTTGTGCGCAACACCGGGCGGAGGCTCAGCCTGCGTATGGGCCCCTTCCTGAAGGGACGGGTGATTAACGCCCTGGGACAGCCCATAGACGGCAAGGGGGCCTTTCAAGGCGGCACTCTGTTCTGCGTGGAGAACAACCACTACATCAACCCAATGACGCGTCCCCCCATCCGGGAGCGGATGGAGTTCGGCGTCAAGGCCATTGACAGCATGCTGACCATCGGAAAGGGACAGCGTATCGGCATTTTTGCCGGCTCCGGCGTGGGAAAGAGCACCCTGATGGGGATGATCGCCAAAAATGTAAAGGCGGATATCAACGTCATCGCCCTGGTGGGGGAACGCGGCCGCGAGGTGTTGGAATTCATGGAAAAGGATCTGGGACCGGAGGGGATGCGGCGGTCGATCCTGGTGGTGGCGACCTCTGACCAGCCCGCCATGCTGCGCAAGCAGTGCCCCTCTGTGGCCACCGGGATCGCAGAGTTCTTTCGGGACCAGGGGTATGACGTGCTGCTGATGATGGACTCCCTGACCCGCTTTGCCATGGCCCAGCGGGAAATCGGCCTGGCGGTGGGTGAGCCGCCGGTGAGCCGCGGCTACACCCCCTCCATTTACGCCGAGCTGCCCAAGCTGCTGGAGCGCAGCGGCAACTTCCAGAAAGGCTCCATCACGGGGGTCTACACCGTGCTGGTGGAGGGCGACGACACCAACGAGCCCATCGCGGACACGGTGCGCGGCATTCTGGACGGGCACATCGTGCTCTCCCGGCGGCTGGCCAATAGCAACCATTTCCCGGCCATTGATATCGGGGCCAGTATTTCCCGTCTGATGGCGGACATCGTCTCCGACGAGCACAAGCGGCTGGCGGCGCGGGTACGGGACGTGATGGGAATTTACGAAAAAAATGCCGATCTTGTTTCTGTGGGCGCGTACAAGGCGGGCACCAACCCAAGGCTGGATTACGCTCTGGGAAAGATGGACGGGATCAACCAGTTTTTGACCCAGGGAGTGGACGAGGCGTTCTCCTATGAGGAGGATCTGAAGGCCATGCGGAAGCTCCTGTAAGAGAAGAGAGGACAGGATGAAGCGGTTCCAGTTCAGCTTGAATACGGTGTTAAGCTACAAGCAGCAGGTGCTGGAGGAGTTGCAGAATGAGCATGGACAGCTCCTCTACCAGGTGCGGCAGCAGGAGCTGGTGCTCCAGGCGGCGGAGGAGCGCTACCGCGGCCTGAATCTGGAATTCCGGCAGGCGGAGACGGAGGGCCTGACCATAGCCGAGGCCCTGCGGTATGAGAGCGGCCTGCGCTTTTTGGAGGATGAGATCCAGCGGGAGGCCAAGCGCCTGCGGGCGTGCGAGGCCGCGGCAGAGGAGAAGCGCGGGCAGGTGGTGGCCGCCCGGCAGGATACCGCCTCCCTGGAAAAGCTCAAGGACAAGAAGTGGGAGGAGTATCAGAAGCAGGCGCAGAAGGGCGAGGAGCTGCTGATTGAGGAGCTGGTGACCGCGGCTCGGGCCCGGACAGCGGTTTGACCGCCCGGAGCCGCACCTTGAAAGGAGGTGAGAACCATGAATACAACTGATTTATTGCTTCAAATGACCTTGGCAGCCACTCAGTTTGTCCAGAACACGACTCCACCGGTCGGCGGCCGGACAGAGGACGCCGGTGAGCGCCGGGACTTTTCCGATCTGCTGGCAGAGAAGCGGGTGGAGGCGGCCGGAACGGAGACAGGACGCACTGTCCCAGAGAATTGCAAAGGTGAAGTTCCGGCTGCGGCCGATGGGGCTGCGTTCAGCCAGAATGCGCAGTTGACGCCCCAGGCGACGGGGCGGTTGGAGGACCTGTTCCGGAGTTTGTGGATGGGCGCCCAGGCTGCACCGGAGGGTGACACATCCATTCAGCAGGCGCCACAGACCCTGGCGTCCGGCATCGCGCAAGCTCCGGCGGCGGAAGAAGGGGCTGTATTGCTCCAGCCCGGGCGGCAGACCGCCGGAGCGGAGCAGCTCCCGGTACCGGCGGAGCCGGGGCCCGGGGGTGAGGTGGAGGCCAAGACCCTGGCGGAGGCTCTTCCTGCCGCGGAGAGCGGCGGCACCGCCACGGCCCAGGCGGTCAGCCCTGCGGCCCGGGAAAGCGGTGCGCAGACCCCGGTGGACGCCGGAGAGACGGAGGGCCGTCCGGCCGGCGGGGAGCAGGAGCTGCCCGAGCTGGACGGTGTGCAGACGGAGGGCGTGGCGCGGCCGCTCTTTGACCGGACAGAGCATATGCCGGTGAAGGTGGGCGAGGCAGATACCCTGGACGCTGCGGAGCCCGATTTTGCACCCAAGCTGGCAGAGACCATCACCAAAGCGGAGCAGGAGGGAGCCAGCCGCGTCGAGCTGAAGCTGACGCCCGAGCACCTGGGAAAGCTGTCCGTCGAGCTGACACAGGGGAAGGACGGCGTACTGCACATCGTATTCCACGCGGAGAATGAACAGGCCGTGAAGCTGCTCCAGGAGCACTCCGCGACGCTGGTATCCATGCTGCACAGCAGCCACAGCGGCGAGATCCAAGTGGAGGTGCCCCGGCCCCAGCAGGGGGAGCAGCCCTGGCAGCAGCCGGAGCAGCAGCCCGGACAGCAGCACGGCCGCAACCAGCAGGAGCAGGGGCGGCAGCGCCAGAGCACAGAGGATTTCCTGCAGCAGCTTCGGCTGGGCTTGCTGGGCGCAGAAGCAGAGTAACGGAAAAGGAGTAATGCGCAATGAGCAGTGAATTTATGCCGATGGCGCTGGACAGTCTGGTCCGGCAGCAGAGTGCACAGGCCGCCAGCAGTGGTGCGAGCTCCCGCATTACGGAGGAAGAGCTGGAGGAACTGGGCATCCCGGTGAACAAGCCCGGAGAGAACGACATGGGCCTGGACTTTAACGACTTCCTCCAATTGATGGTGCAGCAGCTTCAGAACCAGACCATGGACAACACCACGGATACCGGCGAAATGCTCAACCAGTTGGTGCAGATGTCCACTGTGCAGATGCTGTCCAGCGTTAAGACCGGACTGGAGAACCTGGTGGACGCCAGCACCCTGACCTATGCGGCCTCCCTGGTGGGGAAAACCGTTACGGTGGGCCAATATGACGAAGACGGGAAACTTCAGGAGATCGAGGGGGTCGTGACGGGCACCGGAAACTATCAGGGTGTACCGGTGATCTTCGTCAATGACGAGATGTATCCTCTCAATTCCATCATGGCGGTGGGCAAGCTGCCGGAGATTCCGGAGGAGCCCGAGGGGCCCGGTGAGGGCGGCGGCGACGGAACGGGAGAAGGCGGAGAGAATCCGCCGGAGGAGAGCACCCGGAGTATTTGAGCGGGCGGCAGGAGCCGCCCAAAGGAGGGATAGTGCGGAATGGAGCATGTGGTAGAGGGCCTCGGCAGCCCCGCGCTGGGACAGGTCCATACATACGGCGCCGGGAAACCATCCTCTTCCGGCTTTGGTGCGGTGCTTCAACAGGAGCTGGCCCGGGCGGAGGAGCGGCAGATCGCCTTTTCCAAGCACGCCATCGCGCGGGCGGAGGAGCGTGGGATCGCAGTGACGCCCGCCCTTCTGGACCGGCTGACCGACTCCGTGGAGCGGGCGCAGGCCAAGGGGGCGACCAATATCCTGGCGCTGGACCAGAGTCTTGCCTTCATCATCAATGTCCCCCACAACCGGGTGATTACCACGCTGTCCCAGGACGAGATGAAGGAGAATATCTTTACCAATATTGACGGCGCCGTGATCCTGTGAATCACAGAGGGCAGGACCGAAAGGATGTCCTGGGGGAGGCCGGATGGGCCGTCCCCCGGCGGCGCCGGGCGAGCGATATGTAAGCAGAACAAGCAGATATAAAAGGAGAGCGAAACCACATGGCTTTGACAGGAGCAATGAGTGCCGGTCTTTCCGGCCTGAAGGCCCACATGAATGCGCTGAATGTAGTGGGCAACAATGTAGCAAATGTGAATACCCAGGGCTACAAGCCCGGTCGAGTCACCTTTATGGAAAGCATTTACAGCACCCAGTCCGCCGGCTCTGCCGGAACGGCCACGGTGGGCGGCACCAATCCCCAGCAGACCGGCTATGGCGTTGGCATTGGCACCATCGACCTGGATATGAGCAGCCAGGCGCTCGACGCCACGGGGCGGGGCGGGGACTGTGCCATCCAGGGAGACGGCTTTTTCTTGGTAGGGGACAAAAGCCACAACATTGACAGCATGGATGACGTCAAAGGGCTTACCCTGACCCGGGTGGGCAACTTTGAGTTCCGGGACGGCTATCTGACCGATGGCCAGGGCAACGTGGTCTATGGGTTCATCACCCAGTCCGGCGCGGATACCCCCGGAACCGCTCTGGCGGACAAACCCAGCACGGATCTCGTTCCGATCCGCCTTCCCATGAAGTCGACCGATCCGAATAGTAAGGGCGATGCGGTCTATGTGGGTGTAAGCGGAGATGGTGACAATGTATACCCGGACCCCAATGATCCGGCTGCCAATGTGGACGGCTTTGTAGATCTGGAGAACATCAGCATCGACAAGAACGGCAAGATCACCGGCACCAACAAGGACACCGGCGATCCGGTGGTGGTGGGCTATATCGCCCTGGGCAGTGTGGAAAACGTCAACGGTGTGCTCCATACCGAGGGCCCTTATTACACGGCGGGCGACGCCGCTGGGGATATCCGGGTGGGCACCCCTGGAAATTCCGTCACCGGAAACCTGAGAAATGACAAGATCACCGATGGGAATGGTACGGTGGACCCTGATTCCGCGCTGGCCGAGGGCAGCGGAGCCACCCTGATGACCGGCTTCCTGGAGGCCTCTGGCACGGATCTGGCCACCGAGTTTGCCAACATGATCATTTACCAGCGGGGCTACCAGGCGAATACCCGTATTGTCACGGTGACCGACACCATGCTGGAAGAACTGGTCAACATGAAGCGCTGATTCTTATCATCATCAGCCCCCCGTGCGCCATTAGGCGCACGGGGGGACATGGAGAGGGGTTACTATGATCCAGCTTCGGAAAATGAACAATGAGCTCTTTCTGGTCAACCACAATCAGATTGAGTGCATCGAGCTTATCCCCGAGTGCAAGGTTGTGATGATGAATCACGACTATTACCTAGTGAAGGACACGGTGGAGGAGATTATTCAGAAGATCGCCGCCTACAACGCCAAGGTGCAGGATATCCACCGGGAGCTCTCCATAGTGGACAAGAGACGATAAAAGCGGCCCGGCCTCTGGGGCAGACGGCTAGATAGAAGGGAATCCATATGAATATACTGTATTTGGTCGGTATTGGGCTGGCGGTGTTCTTTACGATATTCGGTATCATCGCAAATATCGACATGGAGACATTTGCTTTCACCATTGACGTGGGTAAGATTGTAAATTTCTTCGATCTGTCCAGTATCCTCATTGTGCTGGGCGGCACACTTGCGGTGGTGGTGGCCTGTTACCCCAAGCTGGCTAGGTCCATCCCCAAGCACTTCAAAATCATGCTCCGGCTGGACGTATTCAATCCGGAACAATATGTGGAGAAGCTGACCGAACTGGCGCAGATTGCCCGAAAGAACGGCCTGCTCGCATTGGAGGAGAAAGCCAAGGAGCAGAAAGACCCCTTCTTTCAGCAGGCGATCATGCTCATTGTAGATGCCAACGACCCAGACCGGGTGCGCAGCATTCTGGAAAACGATATTGAGCAGACCTCGGAGCGCCATCAGGAGGCCATCGCCATGTATGAGCGGGGATCCAACGCGGCCCCGGCTTTCGGTATGATTGGTACGTTGATCGGCCTGATCAACATGCTGAAAAACCTCTCCGACTCCGACATGAGCAGCCTGGGCCCCGATATGTCTGTGGCCCTGATCACCACCTTTTACGGCTCCCTGCTGGCCCACGTGATCTTTAACCCCATAGCGGCTAACCTAAGCGCCCGAGATGAAGAGGAAGTCCTCTGCCGCCAGATCATCGTGGAAGGCATCATGGCGATTCAGTCAGGCGAGAACCCCAAATTCCTCCGGGAGCGGCTGATGACTTTTATGAACCAGAAACTCCGGGAAGGCGGAGAATCCGGCGGCGGCACCGGAGAGAAAAAAGAGCGGAAGCGCCGCAAGGAGAAATAAGGCGCAGCTGGCTTCAGGGAGGCGGTACCAACGATGAAAAAGAAACGGGATGGCGGCGGTGGCGCTAACTGGATGGATACTTACGGTGATATGGTGACCTTATTGCTGTGCTTTTTTGTCATGCTCTACTCTATGTCCACCCTGGATAAGGAAAAATGGATCGCACTGGTGCAGTCCTTTAATCCCACCAATGAGGTGACGGAAACCCAGCCCCCCTCCGGGTCCGGGGGAGTGGGGACCGGGACCCAGGAGGATATCGACCAAGACATGGAGAAGCTCTACCAGGCGATGCAGGACTATGTCCAACAGGCTGGAATGGCCAACCAGGTTACCCTGGGAGAGGGGAATGGCTATGTCTTCATCTCCTTTGACGACACCGTGTTTTTTAGTGGAGACAGCTATGAACTGCGGGAGGAGGGCAGGGCCGTATTGGATGAGGTCTCCCGGATTATTTCAGACGTCAGCAGCTCCATCGACGAGATCCGTGTCCTGGGGCATACCGCCCAGGCCGTGCCCGGCCAGGTGAACAACGTCACGGCGGACCGCTTCCTGGCCTCCAACCGCGCGACAGTGGTTACTATTTACTTACAGGAGAAGGATATCATCGATCCGGCCAGGCTGGTCAGCGTGGGCTATGGCGAATGGCGTCCCGTGTCCAGTAATGATACCTCTGCGGGGCGTGCGGAAAACCGGCGTGTGGAACTGATTGTCACAGGGCTGGATCTGAACAGCGAGGCCGGAGGGAGCATTACACAATATTACACCATGCGGGAAAGTACCGGTACTTCTGCCAATCCTTGAGTGTGCAGGGAGACGGGGGGAAGGCCCAAACTCTGCCGAGGAGGGATGAAGATGGCGGAA
>JAHAEW010000107.1 GCA_018374635.1 Clostridiales bacterium | reverse complement strand
TACTGGTCGAATTTGCTCTGGATGTACTTCTGGGCCCCCTCCATGGTCTTGTACTTCTTGCTGCCCTCGTACTCAATTCGTTCCCTGGGGCTCCGGGTATAGCCCCAATACCCTTGAGACAGGCCGGGGGCCGTGTAGGACAACTCCCAGGTCAATTTCCATTCATCACCAGACTTGACGATGTTGAATGTCATTTTATAGACCAGGTTGCTGATCTCCCAGGAGCCGTCCTTGTGCCTCTGCCACTCATTGCGGGTGTGTGTGACCTCCGGCGTTTTCAGATATTCGATTGCTTTTTGCAGGAGAAGGGTCTGCGCCCCATGCTCATCCCAGGCGGTGACGGCCTTCTTCATCTCCTCAAAGACTTTCTTTTCCTCCGCCTGGCTTTCCTTTAACTGCTTTTCCAGGTCCTTGACCGGGACATTCAGGAACGGCTTGAAGTCGGCCCTGTCGCCCCGGTAGTTGATCTGCCGCCTGACCTCCAGGTAAAAGCCCTCCCGAAGATAACCTTCACTGGAGCCGATCTCATAAAACGATTTTTTTGCCATACTGCAATTCACCTCCCTATCTGACCGGGCCGCTGGGCGGCGCCCGGTCCTTTTTCGGCATCCAGCCCTTTTGATACCGATGCTCCATCATGATCGTGCGGACCAGAGCCGCCTCGTTTTCCGGCAGATACCGGATGCGCCGGAGTGTCCCGTATTCCCAAAACAAATCTTCCATGGCCGCCCTGTACCGTTCCGGCTCCATAGAAAACCGCCGCCCGGAGTAAAAGACCAGTTCCACGGCTTTGGCCTCCACCGCCGTGTGTTCCAGGCGGTGGAGGTGTGCGGAAAAATCGAAGGAGCGTATATCCCCCGTGGGGCTGTCCCGGTCCCTGCCCTTGAGGATGACACAGTATGCCTCCTCTCCGGCCTCCGGGCGCTGGCTGATCCATACCCGGTGGCCGTGGGAGCCGCGAAGGAACACATCCCGTTCCCGGACACACAGCCCTCCGCCGGAACGGGGGAGCCAGTAGAAGGTCCGCTCCTCCATCTCGTATTCCGACACAGCCGCCTGGAGCGTCCAGAGGTCCGGGCGGAAACTTGCTGGGGTGGAGGGGGTGGTCCGGCCGCACAATCCGTCCAAAACAGGAAACAATTTAATATTTGTCTCTTTCATCTTACCGGCTGCACCACCCTTGTCCGGCTGTGCCACCGCTGTTCCGGGCGCACGGCCGGGGGCGGCTGGTAGTCCGGGTCCAGGTACTTGGCCTCAAACTCAGCCGCCGTCAACCGCTCCGCACCCTGGCCCTGTACGAAGTCGCCGGGAGCCAGATCCAGATAGCCGCCGGATGGCAGGGGGAGGGGGCTGGCGGTGAGCACGGTGCCGAAGTGCTCCACCGTGATATGCAGCCCCAGCAAGCCCGGCTGGCTCCAATCGTCCGGGTCTGTCTGCATTTCATAGAGGTGCATCCACGGGGGGAGTGTGGCGCGGTCCACCCGCCGGGTCGTAAACAGGCCGGGGACGGTCAAGATTTCCACTTCTTCCAATCGTTCTGTGTTTGCGTTGACAAGATACATAAAAGCGCCTCCCTGTTATCTTCCCTCAATTTGAGGGGACTTTTTAGGCCGCGGGCCGCGGGTGTAAACAAAGGGATAGTCTTGGGCCAGCCGGCATTGTCTGGCCAGTTCCTCCGGGGTGACGCGCTTGCCCGCGATAAACTTACCGGGATGGACATACCGTGTCATGCGCCTGTTCTCCGGGACATGATTCCGCATCTCCCAGATACCCACCACCTGGGCCTGCTCCGCCATTGTCCGTCGCACATCCGGGTTATCCCTGGATGGCCGCAGTTCATACTGATATATTTGATCCGGGGTAAGGGGGGAACGGTAAATGACCTCCCCCCAGGCCCGGAACGCGCCGTGCTCCACGCTGGTACGCTCGTCGTAATTAAGAAATCCCGTCAGGGGGTTATCCGGGTCCTTGGGATAGGTCCCTATGTCCACGGGCCGCTGGGTGGAATAATAGCGGTAAAGCTCCTGCTGTTCCATCGCTCCGCCCTCAACGCTCCGGGCCTTTTCGCGGTTTGGGCCGCCTGGCCTTTGGCTTTGGGATGGCGCGCTCCTGAACCTCCCATTGCATCCGTCTGGCGTCATACTCGCTTTTGGCAGGTCTACCGGGCTCAGGAGGAGCCATTTCGACTTGTGTAACAGCGGGTGCCGGCCTCCTGTCTTTTCTAAGCTGTTGCAGACGGACCTTTACGGACGGGCTGCACGGGGCGGGTCCCGCCTCCCTCTCCTGGGGTGGCTGCGTCATGTCCTCCTGCGGAGACAATAGGCCCTCCGCAGAAGGGGCCTCCCGCTGGACTGCGGGCTGTTCCTGCGTTTTTCCCATATTGATGGACTTATGCAGGCGTTTCATGATCTGCTGAACGGCGGAGCGAAATGCTTCCTGCTCCCCCTCCGGCAGAAGGGCCGCCTGCTCCTCCATTTGCTTTCCCAGGTCCGCCGCCTGACAATGGCGCTGGAAACAGGGCAGAAGGCCGCGGGAGAGCTCATCGACACTTTGATGGATAAAAGGCGTCAATTCTTCCTGTAAAACCGTGCGGTATTCCTGCGGCACACTCTGAAATAACTGGTTTACCCGTGCCTGCCCGTCTTGGTATGCACCGATATGGGTCTGCATCTGTTCCAGAAGGGAGCCGCCCGCCCCGATTTCCAGAGGGAGCCAGTAGCGGTCTGTCCGGCCGTCTTTCACATAGTCGATCTTCACCTTGACCGCCTGCGGCGTCCGTTCAGCCTCCCGGTACTCCTGATCCACCTGGCGTACATAATTCTCCGCTTGGGAGAGAGACATCTGTTTGCCAGTGGGAAAACGCTCATCCATGCTCTCCGTGATGGTCACAATAGGCTCGCCCTCCGGGTCCAGGCTGACCATTGGGGCCTCCGGGCCGCCTTCCGCGAAGGGCGGCTTCATCAGGTCGTCCACAGCGGCGGAAATATCGTGGGCAAATGCTTTCCACTTGTCCGCCACCGCCCGGACCGTACAAGCCCCTCGTTTGAAAAAGCCGGTGAACAGGCTGGCGCTCTCGCCCAGCAGATCCTTTACATCCTGCTTCAGATTGCCGGTAATCTCCTTCATCCGGCTGTTATGTTCCATGCTGCTTCACTCCTATCGAATGGTTTTGGAAATCTCCCCTCAAATTGAGGGGACTTTTGAGGTCCGGGCCCGCTTCTTCCTGCCCTTGGTACGCCTCTTTTGGCTCTGCGGCACAGGCTCCGGGGGCGGACGGTCCAGGCAGCGGCTCTCAACGCCGTCGATCAGTTCCGCGGCGGTGTTGCGAATACACTCCAGGGAGGCGCGCAGCTCCGTTTGCTCTCTGCCGCTGCTCCACCCGGTAATGTAGCCGAAGGAGTAGTCTCTGGTGTCCAGGCCCAGGTACTGACAGACGGTATAGGCCACGCTCTCCGCCTCCACCTCGCGGGTGCGCCGGTCCTTCTCATGGGCCCCTACGATGATCCCGCCCTCCACCGGGAGGGCGTGCAGCTTGGCGTGGGCGATCTCATGGACCAGCGTTTTGATGGTCTGGGCCTCGCTCATGCCGGGGCTGAGGGTAATCTTCTGTTCCGCGTGGTAGTACGCCCCATGGACGCCCGGCGGCAGGGGGCCCTCGCTGACAGGGACGGGGGAGATGGATTTTAAGGTGGACAGTAGTTTTTCATAGCCCTCTACGGTGCCTGTCAAGGACTCCACACCCAGGCTGGGGAGTTCCCGTCCCTCTGTCTGGCTGACATCAAACACCGTAGCCGTGGTGAAACCAGTTTTTTTCACCCATTTCTGTTCCTTGATGGTCTGCCCGTCCGGGCCGGTCTCCTCCACCTCATCCCGCGCCCAGTAAGGGCAGGGGGCCAGGATGGTGATGCCGGTCTCGCCCGCCTTGACATGACGGCCGAATTTCCGTTTCCAGTCCCCATACCCTGCCACCATGGAGGCGTGCGGACACTGGAGCTTAATGAGAAAAATATTGCCGTAACTGTAATGGTGCAGTTTGGAGAGGGATTGCAGGTAGGCCGCGTACTGGCCGCTCTGGAACAGGCCGGTGATACCGGCCTCCAGTTGATCCGTCAGCGCCCGCACACGCTCCATACGCTCTTGAAAGTCGATTTTTCACACCTCCCCGGAAAGTCCCATCAAATTGAGAGGACTTTTGAATAGGAAAAAAACCCCGGACATGGTACGTTACCGCTCCATGCCGGGGTCTTTCCTGTGCCGCCGGGGCTTCCAGTCCGGGTGTCCGGGCGGAAGCTCCTCCCTCAGTTCATCCACCCGCTGTTTCATATTCTTCCGGGCGGCCTGCTCGTCTCCGAAATAACGGCCATAGTTGTACCCCTGGAAATTGTCGTAGGCATAACACTTCCAGGTGACGTAGGGGGAGACCTCCGTGGGGCTGTACCCCAGCACCACCTCGGTATCTCCCACCCGGCGGCTGTCGATGATCTCATAGCTCTGGCACATTCGTTTTCCGTTCATCCTGTTCACCTCGTCGGCGTCTCAGCCTTTTTTACGGTTTTCCCCGCCGCGGCCTTGGCCTTTTGGCGCTCCATGACCGTCTGACGCAGCTTCAAGCCCTCCAGGATGCCCTGCTTCACGTCGGGGATGGTGGTGCGCTTATCAGGGAAGAAGGGCCGCAGGTCCTCCTCCAGCATTGTGACCTTCAGCGGAGGCATTTCCTCCCGCTTGGTGGGGGCCACGGCCTGCACGATCTTCTCCGTGGTCAGACTGCCCGCCTGGCTCTCCTTCTTCAACTCCTTGGCCTTGGTGCCGGAGGGGACTTTAGCCTCCTTCTGAATAGCGTCCGCCAGCACCTTCTGCTCCTTGGGCTTCATTTGGGCAATATCCGCGCCGGTGTTGACCGGGATCTTCCCCTCGTCCACCAGGTCCTGGAGTTCCGGGACCAGTTTATTCAAAGTCTTGTACCGCTGGATGGTGGCGGGGCTCTCGCCCATCTGCTGGGCCAGCTCCTCGTCGGCGTTCATGCGCTTGATCCCCAGGGCCTCGTCCTGCGCGATCTCCTCCTTGGTCCGGCGGCCCATCTTCCGTTTCATGGCGTCGGTTTTCATCTGATAGGCGCGGGCCTTCTCCATAGGGCTGATCTCCTCCCGCTTGAGGTTGGAGTCCACCATGGAAATGATGGCCTCGTCCCGGTCCAGATTGCGGACGATAACAGGAATATTTTCAATCCCGGCCAACTGGCAGGCGCGCATACGGCGGTGGCCGGAGACCATCTCATAGCCGCCGTCCTTATGGGGGATGACCATGACCGGCTCCAGCACGCCGAATTTCTTGATGCTGTCCACCAGGTCCCACATATCCTTGTTGTCGCGGACTGCGAAGGGGTGCCCTTCAAAGGGCCGGATATTCGCCACCTTCATGGTCGTGACCGTCTCCGGCTGGCCCTCCTTGGTCAGGGGGATTTTCAGGTTTTCGGGCAGTTCTTCATCCCCCACGGCGGGGGCTTCCGGGGCCTTATCCGCCTTGGCGGGCTCCTCCGGGGGATAAGGGACCAGCTTGCCGGGGACCGGCATGAGCGGCTTATCCCGGTGCCCCTTACGGTACTCACTGGCTTGGGCAAGGGACATTTCATACACATCCGCCCGGACCTCCAGCATCCCCGCCTGCTCCAGCGCCTTGCAGCGGTGGAAGCCGTCTACCAGTTGAAATTCGTCCTCTTTCTCGCTCTTGCGGAGAATGACGGGCTTTTGCAGGCCGTTTTTCTTAATGTCCGCGATCAGGCCGCTGTAATCCTTGCGGGGTTCGTCCTTGACATAGGTGCCGGGCAAAGGTTTGATTTTGGAGAGGGCAACGAAACGCAGGTCGGGGGATCGTGGCTCCTGCTCCTTTTCGTCCTTGGGCTTACTGGGATCAGACACAGGAGACTTCTTCCCGTCGGCAGGCTTGGCAGAGGTGTCCGTGGGAGCCTTGGGCTCCTCCTGTCCCTTCTTCTCGTTGGTAGGCTTGGCGGGGGTGTCTGCGGGGGCCTTGGGGGCTTCCTGCCCCTTCTTCCCGTCGGCAGGCTTGGCGGAGGTGTCCGCAGGGGCCTTGGGGGCCTCCGGCCCCTTCTTCTCGTTGGTAGGCTTGGTGAGGGGGTCTGCGGGAGCCTTGGGGGCCTCCGGCTCCTTCTTCCCATCGGCAGGCTTGGCGGAGGTGTCCGCAGGGGCCTTGGGGGCCTCCGGCCCCTTCTTTCCATCAGTGGGCTTGGGAGTAGTGCCCGCAGGGGCCTTGGGGGCCTCCGGCTCCTTTTTCCCATCGGCAGGCTTGGCGGAGGTGTCCGCAGGGGCCTTGGGGGCCTCCGGTTCCTTCTTCCCATCAGCGGGCTTGGGAGTAGTGCCCGCAGGGGCCTTGGGGGCCTCCTGTCCTTTCTTCTCGTCGATAGGCTTGGCGGCTCCAGCGGCAGGCGGTTTTCCCGCCTCTGGAGGCGCGGGTGTGTCCGGCGGCGCGCCGGGGACCGGGGCGCGGAACGCTCCGATCAAAGGGTTTTTCTTGGGGTCTGCCATAGTCGTTTTCCTCCTTTATGTCGTGGCGTTTTATTGAAAACTTCCCTCAATTTGAGGGGAGTTTTGCTCGTTTGGGACGATCCGTGGGGAAAACCGCCCCCTGGGTGTGCTTGGCGGCGGGCAGGTCGGCCAGTGTGGACGGGAGGCCGTCAAAGTCCTGGTCGGTCCCCAGGATCGAGGCCAGCAGCACCACATCGGCCCTGTCCACGCCGTACCTCTCCGCCAGCCAGTCCAGGTATTCCCGGCGGTTGGAGTAGTCTTTTGTTTTATAACGGCTCATAGGGACTACTCCTCCTGTTCATTCCCGCTGTGGATAGGAAAAGTCATGTTGGACTGCCGCCTGATAATAGGGGCTCATTGTGACTGGTGCGTTATATAGGGCGGTCAACAGATAGGCGCGGATATTACGTATCTCTGTTGTGTTGCGTCTCATGCAGTCAAACACATATTCCAAATGGCCATTGTCCAACATTTGCAGCCGCCCTTTTACCTGCTCGGCCGGCATTTCCGCCCCTCCAATGCGAAAGGTAGGCCGGGTGCTGCATAGCGTGTCCACGATCAGCTCTGTCACGCTTTCCACGTCCTCATAACCAAACTGCTGGCAGAGAAGGGGAAATTCGATTGCTTCTTGCACTTCTCTCCGGCACTCGCTTCGATCTATCCATCTGCTCTCCGGGACTGTGGCAGATGGATGGATAGATGGATAAAGCTGACTGAGATCAGTCTGATTAGACTCAATATAACTTGTGTCCGATTTTCGGAAGTCTGCACTTCCGATAACCGGAAGTCTTGACTTCTGTTTTTCGGAACTCTTGACTTCTGCTTTTCCGAAGTCTTGACTTCCGAAAATCGGAAGTCTGGGAATGTCTTGCGGCGCAGCGGGTTGCGGCGGTATGGCGCGGGTGGTGAAGCGTTTGACATAGATCTTAGTGGGGCGGCCCTGCCCCTGCTTGACCCGCTCAATGAGGCCGAAGCCTTTCTTGCCGGTGTCCAGCTCTGCCAGGAGCCGGACCGCCTTTTCATGGCCGCAGTTCAGGTCCTCTTGTATCTCGTCCAGGGTGTAGTAGATGAACACACGCCCCATATCGTCATACCAGCCGTTTTTGGCGGACAGGCCCATGCGGTCCAGCAGGAGGCCGTACAAGAGTTTTGCGTCTGTGGACAACTTTTTGAACGCCTCCCCGGTAATGAGCTGCCGGGGAATACGGTAGAAAGCAAATTGATTGCTCTCGTCGCCATAGTAATAATCGAAGTTCATGTTCTGCCTCCTGTCGTTTGGGCGCAAAAAAAGGGCACGACCCTTTCAACTGGATCGTGACCTTTTCAATGATAAAGTTGTTTGGCCGGATTGTTCCCCGGAGCAGCGTCAATCTCGCATATGCGCTTTCAGACAAATAGTTCTCTTTTCTCTTAATTTTCTCAATTTGCGATAAGGTCTTTGAGGGGAATAATAGTGGATAACATGATTTTCACCTCAGAAGTATGCGGTGTGGTGCTCATAGCACCTTTCGACAAAATCTCCCGACCGCCATGCTCCACCATTCGATTTATTGTATTTTTATCGTTGTTTTTTCGATGTTTTTCTCCGTTTTCTTTTTATCATAGAACATTTTCGCTAACTACAGTGGCAGGTATGCGCAAAAATGAATAGAAGCAACTGACAAGGGCCGGGACGCTGTAAAGTGTCCCGGCCCGCTGTATTCCTGCCGCAATATGGCGGCGGGGATCGGCCGGGGATGCAGAAATGCGTCCCCGGCTATTTTTCTGCCCGGCACTGGGAGGGCCGGCATGGGC
>JAHAEW010000011.1 GCA_018374635.1 Clostridiales bacterium | reverse complement strand
CTTCCCGCGTTCCAGCATCTTTCTCACCACCTGCTTCTATTTTACCTCTTACAAACGTAAAACCCCAGCTTTTGCTGGACTTTTTCGACAGGCTGAGAGCCGCCGGATTTCCGGCGGCTCTCTTTCCTTCCCGGACAAAAAAGAATGACAATTCTTCCCACATGTGTTATACTGGAACCCAGAAAACACTCCTTTTTCATTGTAGAGGATTTGAGGGAACAATTCTTTTCAGAGAGGAGCTGTCAAGTATGAAGAACACAAACTATATGGACCGTATGGAGCAGCGTATGGAGCGCGGACCCCTGACGCTGGACCAGCAGATTGAAATCCTGCGCGGGCTGGGGCTGAACATTCCGGAGGCGGTTTTCCAGGAACTTCCCGCCGGCGCGTCTCAAGAGATCGGCTTTGCCGAGCTTCTGGCCATCATCGGATTTGGTCAGTTCGATTTTGACACCGGGATTTGGACCCCCTCCTCCGATCAGATCTTCTCCTTTGACGCCGAGGTTTTTGACGTCGGACGAATGTATCTCAATTTCTTCCAGGGATTGCAGGCAATTTCAAAGGACGAGCTGTGTTTTTCGGATGTGGAGCAGGATGACAGCCTGGTAAACTGGGACGAGCCCAGCGGGGTCCTGCGTGTGTTCTACCGTCTCAACGGCGTACCCTGCCGCTTTGACGCCCGTTTTATGGGAGACTGGCTGGATGTGACGGTCCAGGACGCGGTCAACGAGCAATTGGAGAAACAGGGTATCCGGAAACGGTTCTACGCCACCGACGGCACTCAGGGGAACACCCTGTTCTTCTGTACCGAGGAATGGGCAGAGAAACTGGAGGAGGCTACTCTGTGCTATCTGTCTTATTCCGGTCAGTATTCATGAATCGGAGGTAATTTCGTGTCAGACTGCTTATTCTGCAACATTGCGGCGGGCGAGATCCCGTCCAACAAGGTCTATGAGGACGAACAGGTCTATGCCTTCTACGACATCGACCCCCAGGCTCCCATCCACTTCCTGGTCATCCCCAAGGCCCACATCGGCTCCTGCGGGGAGATCAACGGGGAAAACGCCCCGGTGGCGGCCCATATCTTTGAGGTCATCTCCAAGGTGACCCATGACCTGGGGATCACTGACTTCCGTGTGGTCTCCAACTGCGGCGAGCAGGCCGGCCAGTCCGTCCGCCACCTGCACTTTCACGTGCTGGCGGGACGGGATATGACCTGGCCTCCCGGCTGAGCGGCAGGGGTCTGCAAGCCATCGATGAAAGGAGCGCTCTATGAACAAGCAGGAATTGGTGCGCCTTGCCCTGGAGGCCAGGGCGCACAGCTACGTCCCTTACTCCCACTTTCGCGTGGGGGCCGCCCTTCTGACCGCCTCCGGGAAGGTCTATCAGGGCTGTAATGTGGAAAACGCCTCCTATGGCGGCACCATCTGCGCCGAGCGCACCGCCGCGCTCCGGGCAGTCTATGAGGGCGAGCAGCGCTTTTCCGCCATCGCCGTGGCCGGTTTCCCCGAGGACGCCCCTCCCGAGGCGCGGGGCTACGCCTATCCCTGCGGCATCTGCCGGCAATTCCTGCGGGAATTCGCCCTGCCCGGCATGAAGGTCTACATTGCCCGCAGTGAGAAGGAGGTCATTGAGACCACGCTGGAAGAGCTTCTCCCCATGTCCTTCGGCCCGGAACACCTGCAATAAGACACAAAACGGCCCCTTAGCGAAGCTGTCCGCTCTGCTAAGGGGCCGTTTTCTCTATTTTCCGGTCAGAGCAGCGTCTCCCGCCGAAGTTTTCCGGTATACAAGCCAACCACGCCCACCGTGAGGAACTCCGCCGCCGGGACGGCCATCCACACCCCGTCCATCTGAAAAAAATATCCCAGCGCCACGATGGCCAGCACCTCAAAAAAGAGGGTCCTGGAAAAGGAGATGAGAGCAGAGGTCTTGCCGTCTCCGATGGCGGTGAAGAGGGCCGAGGCAAAAATATTGATCCCCGCGCCCAAAAATCCCGTCACAAAGATGCGGAAGCCCCGCACCGCCATGGCAAAGACCGCCGTGCCCGGCCGGAAAAAGGCGCTGACGATCCCGGTGACGCCCAGAAGGGAGATGACCCACACTGCTGCCGAGGAGAGGAGCACAAAGCTGCCGCACCGCCGCACCGTGCGCCGCAGATAATCCCGGTTCTCCGCCCCGTAGTGGTAGGAGATCACCGGACTCACGCCCATGGAAAAGCCCATGAACATGGAGGTCATCAGGAACTGGCAGTAAAAGACCGCCGTGATGGCCGCCACACCGTCGGTCCCGGCAAAGCGCAGGGTGTAGAAGTTCAGCAGCAGGGTGGTCACCGAGCTGGAAAGGTTGGTCACCATCTCCGAGGAGCCGTTGGCGCAGGTCTGGAGCAGGAGGCGGCCGTCCCATTTGGGCCGCCGGAAGCACAGGCCGTTCCGGTTGCGCCAGAAGAAAATGAGTCCGCCGATGGCCGGGATGCAGTAGCCTCCGCCGGTGGCCAGGGCGGCTCCCTGCACTCCCATCCCGCCGGGCACCACCAGCAGGTAGTCAAACACGATGTTGAAGACGCCCGCCCCGATGTTCATGACCAACCCCAGCTTGGGGCGCCCCGCCGTCACAAAAAAGCTCTGAAAGAAGAGCTGGATGGCGCCCACCGGGATAAAGCAGATCAACGTCCCCAGATAGACCTCGCTGTAAGCCAGCGTCTCTCCCTCCGCGCCCAGCCAGCGGCAGAGGGACTCCAGATTGGTCAGCGTCAGCACGGTCACCGCCAGTGACAGGGTGACCGAGTTCACTAAAATCAGGGTGAAGGCACTGCGGGCCTCCTCATTGCGCCCCTGCCCCATCCGGATGGCCACCAGCGCGCTGCCGCCGGTGGCAAACATGATGCCGATGGCCAATGCCACGCCCTGGACCGGGTAGACCAGGTTCAGGGCGGCCACGGCCTCCGGTCCCACGAAATTGGATACGAACAATCCGTCCACGATGGTATACAGGGATACAAAGACCATCATCACGATGGACGGAAAGGCAAAGCGCAGCAGCTCAGGAAAGGAAAACTCCTGTGCCAGTCGTTGCTGCACGCAGAACACCTCCTGTCATTTCGCTTCTTCTCTCGTTACGATTGATTCCGTTCCATCCACTTGGCCAGCTGGGCGGCCAGGGCGGAGTTCCCCGTCTCCTCCTGCCGGGCCTGCTGCTCCAGGTAGCGGCGCACATCCCGCTTACCGCCCCCCGCCTTTTCCCGGCGCTTTTTGAAGTCGGAGAGCTTTTCCCGGTAGCCGCACACACAGGCGAACATCTGCTTCTCCCCCTCGCCCCGCAGCTCCATCCGCTTGTGGCAGTTGGGACAGCGGGCATTGGTGGTCTGCTTCACGCTCCGGCGGTAGCCGCACTCCCGGTCGGGGCACACCAGCATCTCCCCCCGCTTGGTCTTGACCCGCAGCAGGTACTTCCCGCAGTCGGGGCAGGGGGTCCGGGTCTGGTTGTCGTGGGTGTAGGAGGCGTCGCTGGCCTTGACCTCGCTCACCAGGTGGCTGGCGTACTGCCGCATCTCCTCCACAAAGTGGGCCTCCCGCTCCTTGCCCTGGGCGATGGCCCCCAGGCGGCCCTCCCACCGGGCCGTCAGGGCCGCCGAACGCAGGTCGGCGGGAGCCAGCTTCACCACCTGGACGCCCTTGGAGGTGGGGACGATCTCCTTCCCCCGCCGCTCCACGTAGAAGGAGGAGAAGAGCTTCTCGATGATGTCCGCCCGGGTAGCTGGGGTGCCCAGACCGCCCGTCTCCTCCAGGATACGGCTCTCCTCCCGGTCCTCCACCTGGCTTCCCGGGTGCTCCATAGCGGTGAGGAGGGTGGCCTCGGTGTACCGGGCCGGGGGCGCCGTCTGTCCGGGGCGCAGGCGCACCTCGCCCACCGGGAAGCGCTCCCCCTCCCGCAGAACCGGAAGGGCCTGCTCCCGCTCGTCCTCGTCCTCCTCCTGGTCCAGGTCTGAGAAGGAGCGGTCATAAGCGGCGCGCCAGCCCGGCTCCACCATCACCTTTCCCCGGGCGGTAAAGGTCTCGCCGTCCACCTCCAGGGTGAGGCGGACCTCCTCATACACACAGGGCGGGAGCAAAACCGCCAGAAAGCGGCGCACCACCAGATCGTAGATGTTGCGCTCGCCCCCCGACATCCGCCAGAGCTCCACCTGCTCCTCGGTGGGAATGATGGCGTGGTGGTCGGAGACCTTGGCGTCGTTCACCAGATATTTCGTCTGGAGGGGCCGCTGCCGCCGGATGGAGAGGGCCAGGTCCCGGTACTCGTCCACCGCCACCGAGGTGATGCGCTCGGGCAGCGTGGGCACCACATCCTGGGAGATGTAGCGGGAGTCGGTACGGGGATAGGTGAGCACCTTGTGGTTCTCATAGAGGGACTGCATCATGGACAGGGTCTCTTTCGCCGAATAGGCGTACTTCCGGTTGGCGTCCCGCTGGAGTTCCGTGAGGTCGTAGGCGGCGGGAGGCGGCGCCTCCCGCCGCTTGCGCTGGAGGGAGCGGATGACCGCCTCCTTCCCCGCCAGACGCCCGGCCAGGGCCCGGGCTTTCTCCCGGTCGAAGATACGGGCCTGTCCCTGCCCGTCCCGCCAGGTGGCGGTGAAGCCCTCCAGCCGGATTTGGAGGGTGTCAAACTCCCGGGGCCGGAAGGCGCGGATGGCCTCCTCCCGGTCCACGATGAGGGCCAGGGTGGGGGTCTGCACCCGCCCGGCGGAGAGCTGGGCGTTATACTTGCAGGTGAGGGCCCGGGTCACATTGAGGCCCACCAGCCAGTCGGCCTCGCTCCGGGCCCGGGCGGAGTAGAAGAGATTGTCATACTCCGCGGCCGGCCTCAGGCGGGCAAAGCCCTCCCGGATGGCCCGGTCGGTCTGGGAGGAGATCCACAGCCGCTTCGTGGGACCCTTCCACCCGGCCTTCTCCAGGATCCAGCGGGCCACCAGCTCCCCCTCCCGGCCCGCGTCGGTGGCGATGACCAGTTCCTTCACATCCCCCCGGTGGAGCAGGGCCCGCACCGCCCGGAACTGCCGGGCGCTCTGGGGGATGACCGCCGTCTTCATCGGTTCGGGCAGCATGGGCAGAGTGAGGAGGTCCCACTTCTGCCACGCCTTGTCGTACTCCTCCGGGGCGGAGAGCTCCACCAGATGGCCCAGGGCCCAGGTGACGATGTACTCCGCACCCTCCAGACAGCCCTCGCCGCTCTTCGTACAGCCCAGCACCCGGGCCAGTTCCCGGCCCACCGAGGGTTTTTCCGCCAACACCAGTGTTTTGGACATGAAATCGCTCCTTTTAGGGCCTGTGCCCCGGTCATCGGTTTCTCATTTGACTTTTTTGCGTCCTTTCATTATACTGGAGAGGAAGAAAAAAGGCAACTCATCCAGAAAAAGGGGTGTCACCTATGATACGTAAAGCCATCCCCAGCGATTTGGACGGCATCGAAGAGCTCTACGACGCCATCTTCCGCCGGGAAGAACAGACCGGACAGTGCGATACCAGCTGGCGGCGTGGGGTCTATCCCCTCCGGGAGGACGCCCGGGAGGCCGGGAAGGCCGGTACCCTCTATGTGGACATTCAGGGGGGCGATGTGGCCTCCTGCGCCGTGTTCGACTAGGTCCAGCCCGCGGAATACGCCAATGCGGCGTGGACCGTTCCCGCCAAGCGGGGTGAGGTGTTGGTGGTCCACACTCTGGCGGTCCATCCCGTCATCACCCGCCATGGCCTGGGCCGGAATCTGATGGCCTTTGCCGAGGGCCTGGCCGCCGGTATGGGCTGCAAGGCCGTCCGCCTGGATACCTATGAGGGCAACCTGCCCGCCCGGAGATTCTATGAGAAGCTGGGCTACCAGGAGGCTGGCCGCGTCTCTTTCCAGTTCGCCTGCGGCGCCGTCCAGACGCAGGTCTGCTTCGAGAAGGCCCTGTGGTAACAAAAAGGCTTCCCGCATCTGCCTTGCGGGAAGCCTCAGCGTGTCAAAGATCTTCGACACGCTTCTCAAAAATGCAGGCATTTTTTCGATGGGATGCAGTCCACCGCATGCACTCGCTGCCGCTCGCACACTTGCGGCCTGAGGGGAGTGTTTTCCGACGTACACGCCGCCGGAAAACACGATTTGACTCTCTTCCGCCGTCTGCGGACGGCGGAACTCTGCGAGGCGCTTGCAGCACAGCGCGCAGACATACACTCGATCGACAGACTGAGGCTTCCCGCATCTGCCTTGCGGGAAGCCTTTTTCACCACTTCGGATTGCTCCGCTTATCCCTCCGCGGTCACCAGACGCACCAGCACCTCCACCATTTTCTCCAGCGCAAAGGTGGGGATATACTCGTGGACGCCGTGGAAGTTCACGCCGCCGGTGCACAGGTTGGGACAGGGCAGGCCCTCGTAGGAGAGACGGGCCCCGTCGGTGCCGCCCCGGATAGGCACCTCCAGCGGGGTGACGCCGCAGGCCTCCATGGCCGCCCGGGCCTTGAGGATGAGGTACATGTGGGGCTCGATCTTCTCCCGCATGTTGTAATACTGGTCCTTCAGCTCCAGCTCCACGGTGCCCGCGCCGTACTTCTCGTTGAGATAGGCGGCGGTGCGCTCCATAGTCCGCTTCCGCTCCTCAAAGCGGGCGCGGTCATGGTCCCGGACGATATAGCTCAGCTCGGTCCGGGTCTCGTCCCCCGCCATGTGGGAGAGGTGGTAGAATCCCTCATAGCCCTCCGTATGGGCGGGGGTCTCGGCGGGGGGCAGGAGGGAGACGAACTCATGTCCGATGAGCAGGGCGTTCCTCATCTTGTTCTTGGCAGAGCCCGGATGGATATTGACGCCGTGGACGACCACCCTGGCCCCCGCGGCATTGAAATTTTCATACTCCAGCTCGCCCAGCTCGCCGCCGTCCACCGTGTAGGCCACCGCCGCGCCGAAGCCCTCGATGTCAAAGCAGTCGGCGCCCGCGCCCACCTCCTCGTCGGGGGTGAAGCCCACGGCGATGCGGCCATGGGGGATCTCCGGATGGGCGGTGAGGTATTCCATGGCCGAGACGATCTCGGCCACGCCCGCCTTGTCGTCCGCCCCCAGCAGGGTGGTGCCGTCGGTGACGATCAGATCCTTCCCCACGTACTTCTCCAGGCTCTCAAACTCGCAGGCGCGCATGACGACGCCCTTCTCCTGGTTGAGCACGATGTCCCCGCCCTCATAGCGGACGACGCGGGCCTGGACTCCGCCGCCCGGCGCGTCGGGCGAGGTGTCCATGTGGGCGATGAGTCCCATGCAGGGGATCCCTTCGCACCCGGGGGTGGCGGGCAGCCACGCGTACACATAGCCCTGCTCGGTCATGTGGGCGTTCTGGAGCCCCATCTGGGCCAGCTCGGCCGCCAGGGCGCTGCCCAGCACCTTCTGCTTCTCCGTGGTGGGCACGGTGGAAGCGTTCTCATCAGACTGGGTATCATAGGAGACGTACTTCAAAAAACGGTCGATGACATGCATGCATCGCACTTCCTTTCCAGGTTGCCTCTGCCCGGGGGACGGCCCGCCGGGAGACTTGTTCTTCACTCAAAGACATGGGCGGGCATTATGCCCGCCTCCCCATTTTACCACAAAAGGAGTGACAGTTCCATGACAAACTTCCAATCCTTTTCCTTCCCCTCCAGCGACGGCCTCCACACCGTCCATGCGGTTGAGTGGACCCCCTCCGCGCCGCCCCGGGCCGTGGTGCAGCTGGTCCACGGGATCTCGGAGCACATGGGCCGCTATGACCATTTTGCCCGCTTTCTGACCGGACATGGCTTCGCCGTGTGCGGACACGACCACCTGGGCCACGGCCGGACCGCGGCCGGTCCCGGAGAATACGGCTTCCTGGGCGAGCGGAACGGCTGGGATTATCTGGCCCGGGATGTCCGCGCCCTGCGGGAGCGGGAGGGGGAGCGCTTCCCCGGCCTGCCCTGGTTCCTGCTGGGGCACTCCATGGGCTCCTTTGTGGCGCGGACCTTCCTCATCCGCTGGCCGGGGATGGTGGACGGCTGCATCCTCTCAGGAACCGGCCAGGAGAGCGCCCCCCTGGTGGCCTTCGGCAAGGCGCTCTCCTCCCTGCTCTGCACAGTGCGGGGGAGCAACACCCGCAGCAAGCTGGTGACCTCCCTCTCCCTGGGGGCCTATAACCGCCAGTTCCGGCCCAACCGCACCTCCAACGACTGGATCAGCCGGGACGAGACCGTGGTGGACGCCTACAACGCCGATCCCCTGTGCCGGTTTGTCCCCACCGTGGGGATGTTCCGGGACATGATGGGGGGCCTTCAGTTCATCGGCAGCCCCGCCAACCTGCGGCGCATGGACCCGGACGCCCCCGTGTTCCTCTTCTCCGGGGACCGGGACCCTGTGGGTGGCAGCGGCGCGGGCGTGCGCAAGGTGGCCGGGCTCTTCCGGGACGCGGGCGTCCGGGACCTCACCCTGAAGCTCTACCCGGAGGGGCGGCACGAAATGCTCAACGAGCGCAACCGGGAGGAGGTCTACGCCGACGTGCTCGCCTGGCTGGAGACCCATCTCCCGCCTCCATCCAACGGATAGTTCCCCCTCAAATTCAAATTTTTTGCATAATCAGCGGCGGAACGGTCAAGCTAATCCTGGAATCCGAAGTTTGAGGAGGTCTTTTTGACTATGTTCATTGACAAACTTGCCCTGACGCTGGCCATCATCGGCGGCATCAACTGGGGCAGCATCGGCATTTTTGGGTTCGACCTGGTCGGTTTCCTCTTCGGCGGCCAGGGCGCCACCTTCAGCCGGATCATCTTTGCCCTGGTGGGGCTTGCCTCCCTGTGGTGCATCTCCCTCCTGTTCCGGGACACCACCACCGCCGGCCAGCACACCTGATCTCCCGTATCCCATGGAAAACCGGCGGACCGAAGCATCGGCCCGCCGGTTTGCGGTTCCAAAAGACCGGAGTGTGAGCTTCCTCTACCGGGTCTCCGACTCGAGTTTTCTGGCCAGGAGCCAGCAGCACAGAGGAAAGAGTACCACCAGCACTGCCAGATAAACCCCGTTCAACACCCAGCCCCCAAGCTTCCACAGCGGCATCCAATACACGCCGGGTACTAAGAAAGCCCAGCAGATCCCATACTGCACCGACAGACGGTAACTTGCCGCCTCTCTTCCCTTCCAGGGGATCCGGCAGTACAGCAGCGCCGCCAGATAGATCTCGCTCAGCGCCGTGCCCAGCACCACCACACTTGCGCCGGCCCACAGCCCCAGGAGGGTTCCCACGGCGCTCTCCCGGCCGATAAGCCCCAGCTCGCGCCAGTTCCCCGGAAGGTCGGCGGCGGACGGGAGGCCCAGATAGAGGGACCCCTGCCGCACCAGCTCCAGCGCGCTGAAGAGCGCCGCCCAGCACAAGCGCCGGCCGCCCACGGCCTGCCAGGGCGGGATGCCCGCCAGACGCTCCAGCGGCTCCTCCCGGCGCAGCCACACATACCCCGACCAGAAGGCCCAGATCAGACCCAGGAAGGGCAGGAGAAAGCTGTACCGCCACTCTCCGCTCTTGGCCACGCTCCCGTTGATGCCGGCCAGTAGCAGAACCACGATCACACTGATAAAAAAATCCTGGCCGCCCCATTTCCCATGCCACTCCCAGCGGAAGATCCGCAGCAGTCCCCTCATACCGCCCCCTCCTCTCCAAACACATGGAGGTAGTGCTCCTCCACAGAGCAGCCGTGGACGGCCCGGATCTCCTCCGCAGAGGCGTGGAGGGCCACCGCCCCGTGCCGGAGGAAGACCGCCTCGTCCAGCACCGGCTCCATATCGTGGACCAGATGGGTGGAGAGCAGGATGCTCCGCGTGCCGTCCATGGAGTCCATCAGCTCCCGCAGGATCTCCCGCCGGGTCACCGGGTCCACACCGCCCAGCGGCTCATCCAGCAGATACAGCTCGGCCTCCCGCCGGAGCAGGAGGATCAGCTCCAGCTGTTCCGCCTCTCCCCGGGAGAGGTCCCGGACCCGCCGCTCCCACGGGATGTGGTGGCGCTCCACCTCACGCCACACCCGCTCCCGGTCAATAGTGGGAAAGAGATCCAGATAATAGGCGCAGGCGTCCCGCACGTAGAGTCCCCCGGGGAGTATGGTGTGGTCCGCCAGATAGGCGATGCGGGGCCGGTCCTTGGGGCGGATCTCCTCCCCCCGCAGGCGGATGGTCCCCCACTCGGGCCGGAGCAGGCCCGCGATGCAGCGCAGCAGGGTACTCTTCCCCGCCCCGCTGGGCCCCAGCAGACCTATGATGCGCCCCTCTCCCACCTTCAGGGAACAGCCGCTCAAAACCTGGCGGTCCCCAAAGCGCTTATGGAGTCCCTTTACTTCCAGAACATTCATGGCTTCCCTCCTCGCAAACGCATGGTCATCTCCTCCTCCGTAAAGCCCAGTGCGGCCATCTCACGGCGAAAGTGCTCCACCAGTTCGTGGGCCATATGCTCCCGCAGGCGATGGATCAGCTCCTGATCCTCCGTGACAAAGGACCCCACGCCCCGCCGGGTCACGAGTACCCCCTCACGCTCCAGCTCCGAGCAGGCCCGCTGCATGGTATTCAGATTGATGCCATAGAAGGCCGCCAGGGCACGCACGCTTTCCACCCGCTCCCCCGGGCAGCGGCGGCCGGATATGATCTCCCGTTTGATGCAGTCCATGACCTGAAGATAGATGGGTGAACTGGTGGAAAACTGCATGTCTCTCACCTCCGCAGGTGTTCTACTTACATAATACACCGCAACACATATTTGTCAACATTCTGTGCGGTTACCCCTTGACAACTGTTCTGTTCCCGGTGTATACTCCAGTTATACCCCACCCCCGGGGGGTATTATTCTGACAAAAGGAGGGCTGCACCATGATGGCAGACCACGCCAAGGTCCAGCGGCTGCTCAAGACCGCGCGGGGCCAGTTGGACGGCATCCTCAAAATGGTGGAGGAGGACCGCTACTGTATCGACATCTCCACCCAGGTCATGGCTACCGAGGCGCTGCTCAAACGGGTCAACCAGGAGATCCTGGCCGCCCATCTGGAGCACTGCGTCAAACACGCTGCCAGCGAGGCCGACCGCCAGCAGAAAATCGACGAGTTTGTGGATGCTCTGGGCCGGATTCTTCGGTAAAGCCCGCCGCATCCCTGTGAGGAGGACTCCATGAAAGAGACATACCAAGTGACCGGCATGACCTGCACTGCCTGCTCTTCCCATGTGGAAAAAGCTGTGGGCAAGGTGGCGGGCGTGCGCTCCGTCAGCGTGAACCTGATGACGGGCTCCATGCTGGTGGACTATGACCAGACGGCGGCCGCCCCGGCCGACATCGTCAAGGCAGTGGTGGACGCGGGCTACGGCGCCTCCCTGCCCAGTGCCGCCAAAACTGCCCGGCGGGAGCGGGCAGAGCCCCGGGACGCCTTGGCGGAGGAACTCCGGCAGATGAAAGTCCGCCTGATCCTCTCCTTCTGCTTCCTGATCCCGCTCTTTTACCTCTCCATGGGCCACATGATGGGGTGGCCCCTCCCCGCCGTCTTCCACGGCCGGGAGAACGCCATGCTCTTCGCCCTGACTCAGTTCCTGCTGGTCCTGCCCATCCTGTATATCAACGACAAGTACTACAAGGTGGGCTTCAAGACCCTGTGGAAGCGCGCCCCCAACATGGACTCCCTCATTGCCCTGGGCTCGGCCGCCGCCGTTCTCTACGGCGTGGCCGCCCTCTACCAGATCGCCTGGGGCCTGGGCCATGGGGACGCCGCCCGGGTGGACAAGTGGTCCATGGACCTCTACCTGGAGTCGGCGGGCATGATTCTCACCCTCATCACGCTGGGCAAATTCCTGGAGACCCGCTCCAAGGGCAAGACCGGCCAGGCCATCTCCCGGCTGATGGACCTCTCCCCCAAGACCGCCACCGTTCTCCGGGACGGCGCGGAGGTGGAGGTCCCGGTGGAAGAGGTGGCCGTGGGGGAGCGCATCGTGGTCAAGCCCGGCGGCCGGGTCCCCGTGGACGGCGTGGTGGTGGAGGGCTGGTCCTCGGTGGACGAGAGCGCCCTCACCGGCGAGTCCATCCCGGTGGAGAAATCCCCCGGCGCCAAGGTGGCCGCCGCCTCCATCAACCAGTCGGGCGCCTTCACCTTTGAGGCCACCCGGGTTGGGGAGGACACCACCCTCTCCCAGATGATCCGCCTGGTGGAGGAGGCCTCGGCCTCCAAGGCACCCATTGCCAAGCTGGCCGACCGGGTGGCGGGGTTCTTTGTCCCAGTGGTCATCGGCATCGCCCTGGTCACCGCCCTGGTGTGGCTGGCCGTCACCGGGGGCGATATCGCCCAGGCCCTCACCGCCGGGGTGGCCGTGCTGGTCATCTCCTGTCCCTGCGCCCTGGGTCTGGCTACCCCCGTGGCCATCATGGTAGGCACCGGCAAGGGCGCGGAGCACGGCATCCTCATCAAATCCGCACAGGCACTGGAGACCCTGCACACCGTCGACACGGTGGTGCTGGACAAGACGGGCACCCTCACCCAGGGCAAGCCCCGGGTCACCGACGTACTCCCCCTGGGGGACACTACCGAGGAGGAGCTGCTGTGCGTGGCCGCCTCCCTGGAAAAAACCTCGGAGCACCCCCTCTCCTCCGCCATCGTCTCCGCCGCCCAGGAGCGGGAGATCCCCCTGGCCCCGGTCAGCGGCTTTGCCGCCCTCCACGGCAAGGGCATCCGGGGCGAGATCCAGGGCGGACAGTTCCTGGCGGGCAACGCCGCCCTCTTGGCCGACGAGGGCATTTCCCTGGGGGTGGCCGCCGGACAGGCGGAAGAATTGGCCGCCCAGGGCAAGACGCCCCTCTTCTTCGCCCGGGATGGGGAACTGCTGGGCATCATCGCCGTGGCCGACCTGCCCAAGCCCACCAGCGCCGCCGCGGTGGAGGGCTTCCACGCCCTGGGCATCCGGGTGGTCATGCTCACCGGCGACAACGCCCGCACCGCTCAGGCGGTGGGCCGCAGCCTGGGCGTGGATGAGATCATCGCCGAGGTCCTGCCCCAGGACAAGGAGCGGCAGGTGGCCGCCCTTCAGAGCCAGGGCCGGAAGGTGGCTATGGTGGGCGACGGCATCAACGACGCTCCCGCGCTGGCCCGGGCCGACGTGGGTCTGGCCATCGGTGCTGGTACCGACGTGGCCATCGAGTCGGCCGACATCGTGCTCATGAAGAGCGACCTTCTGGACGCGGTCACGGCTGTGGAGCTCTCCAAATCGGTCATCCGCAACATCAAGCAGAATCTCTTCTGGGCCTTTATCTACAACATCATCGGCATTCCCCTGGCTGCCGGTGTGTGGTACCCCCTGTTCCATATAATGCTTAACCCCATGTTTGCCTCCGCCGCCATGAGCATGAGCTCGGTGTGCGTGGTGAGCAACGCCCTGCGCCTGCGGCTGTTCAAGCCCAGGTTCTCCCCTAGCGCCCCCTCCGCTCCCGCTGACACCCCCTGTGGATGTGGGGAACAAATCTCAACCAAAGGAGTGTTTTCCATGACAAAGAAACTGACCATCGAGGGCATGATGTGCTCTCACTGCACCGGCCGGGTGGAGAAGGCCCTCTCCGCCCTGGAGGGCGTCTCTTCTGTGGTGATGGACCTGGAGGGCAAATCCGCCACCGTCACCCTCTCCGCCGACCTGTCCGACGCTCTGCTCACCCAGACCGTCACCGATGCCGGCTACGAGGTCACCGCCATCCAGTGACCTCCCGCCCCGCTCCGCCGTGGATCGCTCCCGGCCGGGCGGGGCCTTTTTTATTTTCTTGCAGCCTATAAATTTGTATGGTATGATAAAGGTATCCTAAGACTGGAGGCTTTGATATGTCTACACTGCTCATCCGCAATGCCCGTTATATCGTCTCCTGCGACGACCAGGATACCCTCTGGGAACATGCCAACCTCTTCATCCGGGACAACGCCATCGAGTACATCGGTCCCGAGCTGATGCACGCCGACCAGACCATCGACGCGTCCGACATGGTGGTCTATCCCGGCCTTGTGAACACCCATCACCACCTCTATCAGATCTTCTCCCGCAACCTGCCCGAGGTCCAGCGGATGGAGCTCTTCCCCTGGCTCCAGACCCTCTACGAGGTGTGGAAAAACCTGGACGAGGAGGTAGTCTACCACTCCTCCCTCACCGGTATGGCCGAGATGTTGAAAACCGGCTGCACCACCTGCTTTGACCACCACTATGTCTTCCCCGCCCATGCCGGGGACCTGGTTGCCGCCCAATTCCGGGCCGCCGATACGCTGGGGATGCGCTTCCACGCCTCCCGGGGCTCCATGGACCTGTCCCAGAAGGACGGCGGCCTTCCTCCCGACAGCGTGGTCCAGTCCATCGACGCCATCATGGCCGACTCCGAACGCCTGGTGCGCGCCTGGCACGACGCCTCCCGCTTCTCCATGCACCAGGTGGCCCTGGCCCCCTGTTCCCCCTTCTCGGTGACCGGTGATCTCATGCGGGAGAGCGCCAAGCTGGCCCGCTCCCTTGGGGTGCGCCTCCACACCCATGTGGCCGAGACCAAGGACGAGGAGCGCTACACGCTGGAGCGCTTCGGCATGCGCCCGGTGGCCTATATGGAGAGTCTGGGCTGGACCGGCCCCGACGTGTGGTACGCCCACGGCATCCACTTTGATGACGACGAGCTGCGCATCCTGGCCGAGACCGGTACCGGCGTGGCCCACTGCCCCGCCTCCAACATGAAGCTCTCCTCCGGCGTGTGCCGGGTGCCCGACATGCTCCGGCTCCACGTGCCGGTGGGACTGGCCCTGGACGGCTCGGCCTCCAACGACGGCTGCGACATGCTGGAGGAGCTGCGGGTGGCCTACCTGCTCCACCGGCTCCACTCCAGCCAGGACGCCCCCACCGGATACGACCTTCTTAAGATGGCCACCCGGGGCTCCGCCCAGATCCTGGGCCGCACCGACATCGGCTATCTGGCCCCCAACATGGCGGCCGACTGCTTCCTGGTCAATCTGGAGCAGCTCCCCCTGGTGGGCGCCCAGTTCGACCCCAAGTCCATGCTGGGCACGGTCGGCCTCAAGGGCAGTGTGGACTATACCATCGTCAACGGCGTCCCCGTGGTCCAGCGAGGCGAGCTCACCACCCTGGACGAGGCCCGGACCGTCTCCCAGGCCAACGCGGTGGTCCGCCGCTATCTGGACCGCTGACCTCCCCGCTCCCCCCGCAGCCGGAGTCGTCCGCTTTTTTCGGAAAGCGGACGACTTTTTTGTGGAAAATGGCCCTTGCCAAAGGGGCTCACTGTGCTACAATTAAGCCTGCTGGATCAACTTGCCCAGGCGGTTGATTCCACGTTTTCTCTCCGAAGAAATCAGGAAAAGGAGGCTCCTCCCTTGGGTCAGACGGAAACATCCCTGAAACCACTCTTTTCCCGCCAGGCACTCACCCGGCTCATCATCCCCCTGGTCATCGAGCAGTTTCTGCTCATGAGCGTCGGCATGATGGACACCGTCATGGTGACCACCGCCGGGCAGGCCGCCGTGTCCGGCGTCTCCCTGGTGGACAATGTCAACCAGCTCATCATCCAGATCTTTTCCGCCCTGTCCACCGGCGGCGCGGTGGTCTGCTCCCAGTATCTGGGCCGGCGGGATGTGGAGAGCGCCCGCACCGCCGCCAAACAGCTCCTGTATGCCGTATTCACCCTGGCTCTGGTGCTGATGGCCGCCGCCCTCCTCTTCCGGCAGCACATCCTCTCCCTGCTCTTCGGACAGATCGAATCCGACGTGATGGACAGCGCCCTGGTCTACTTCCTGACCACCGCCCTGGCCTATCCCTTCATCTCCCTCTATAACGCCGGGGCCGCCCTCTTCCGTTCCATGGGCAACAGCAAGGTCTCCATGTTCAACTCCCTCATCGTGAATCTGGTCAACGTGGTGGTCAACGCGGTGCTTATCTATGGGTTCCACATGGGTTCTCTGGGCGCTGGCATCGGCACGCTGGTCTCCCGCGTGGCGGCGGCGGTGATCATTCTCTACCTGCTTCAGCACCACAACAATATCCTGCGCATTGAGGGGCTTTTCCGCTTCCAGTTCCGGGGCGACATGGTGGGACGCATCCTCACCATCGGTATCCCAAACGGCCTGGAAAACGGCCTTTTCCAGACGGGCAAGCTAGTGGTCCTCAGCCTCATCACCTCCTTCGGCACCAATGCGGTGGCCGCCAACGCCATCGCCAACAGCATCGCCGGGGTGGTCAATGTCCCCGGTCAGGCCATCGGCCTGGCCATGATCACTGTGGTAGGCCAGTGCATGGGAGCCCAGGCCCCGGAACAGGCTGTCTCCTACACCCGGAAGCTGGTCGGAATTGTCTATCTGGCCATGGGATCTCTGGCCCTTCTCATGTTCATCTTTGCCGCGCCTCTCTGCTCCATCTTCCAGCTCACACCGGAGGCGGCCGACATGGCGGCCGAGGTGCTGCGCTGGTGCGCGGTCTTTGACCTGATCATCTGGCCGCTGTCCTTCACCCTGCCCAACGCCCTGCGGGCGGCGGGTGACGCGGTATTCACCATGGCGGTGTCCCTGGCCTCCATGTTCCTCTTCCGGATCGGTTTCAGCTACCTGCTCTCCTGTTCCTGGGGACTGGATCTGGGCCTGCTGGGCGTGTGGATTGCCATGATCATCGACTGGTGGGTCCGCGCCCTGATCTTCATTTTCCGATTTGTCCAGGGCAGGTGGAAGTGCATCCAGCTGATCTGATGGTCCGTTTGGCGGATGGGGACTCTCCGCATCTCTGCCCCCAAACCTGTAAATTGATTGGAAGAATTCCGATAATAAGCTTTCAATGGTGGCGCCTTGGCTGGAACGGGCCCAGTGCTCTTTTCTCTGTCACCCGGTGCAGATTGGCCGGCATACCATATAACCGGTGATATGCATTACAAATGCTGAATAAACAAAAATATGCTGGACACGGTTGATAAGGCCATGTCCAGCATATTTTCTTTTCTCATCCTCTACACATCAGACAGGAATGTTGCAATATCTTTTCTTAGCGCTGGCCCTTGTCGTAGGGAATGCCCTCGGCGCGGGGCGCCGCGGAGTTCTTGGAGGTAAAGGCCAGCACGATCAGGGTGGCGATATAGGGGACCATCTTGTAGATCTCACCCGAGATGCTCAGGTCCTTGATGCCCGGGATCAGGCCATAGCTCACCGACAGGGTCTTCATAAAGCCGAAGAAGAGGGCGGCCAGCGCGATGCGGCCGGGCTTCCACTGACCGAAGATGAGCACGGCGATGGCCAGGAAGCCGTATCCGGACACGGTGGCGTTGAAGTTGGTGGAGGTGGGCACCACAAAGATCACGCCGCCGATGCCCGCCAGCGCGCCGGAGAGCAGCGTGCCGGCATAGCGCATCTTGTAGACGTTGACGCCCACCGAGTCAGCCGCCTGGGGATGCTCACCGCAGGCCCGCAGGCGCAGGCCAAAGCGGGTCTTGTAGAGCACGACCCAGGACGCCGCCAGAATCAGCACACCCAGATAGGTGGTGATATAGGCGTTCTGGAAGAACATGGGACCGATCACAGGGATATCACCCAGCACAGGCACCTTCCGGATCAGGAAGTCGTTCTTGAAGGGGATCTGCTGCACGCCGGTCATCATACGGGCCACAAAGATGGCAAAGGCGGGAGCAAAGGTATTGATGGCCGTACCGGAGATGGTCTGATCCGCCTTCATGTTGATGGAGGCAAAGCCATGCACCGCGCTGATGATCACACCGGACAGGGCCGCCACCACCAGGGCCACCAGGAGCATTCCCTGGCCGCTCATGCCGGTAGCCTGCACCATCTGCAAAAACAGGATACCGGTAAAGGCGCCCACGATCATGATACCGTCCAGGGCGATGTTGACGATACCGGAGCGCTCGGCAAAGAGACCGCCCAGGGCCACCACCAGCAGGGGGATGGCAAAGTACATGGTCTGCTGGACCAGGAAAAAGATCAGTTCATCGAGTTTCACTGAGCGTCGCCTCCTTTCTCAGACTGGATCGGCGGCGCGGGGGGCGTCTGATCCGCGTTGGCATTGGCGTCGTTCTGTCCACCCCGCTTGCCCAGCTTGCCGATGATCTGGCTGAAGAAGAGGATGAAGGCGGCGAAGTAGACGATGACAGAGGTGATGATGGAGATGATCTGGGAGACAAAGCCGTAGCTCTGCATTGCCAGACCGCCCACCGTCAGATAGGCCATCAGGATGCCGGTGAAGATGATGGCGATGGGATTGGACATGCCGAGGAGGGCCACGGCGATGCCGTCAAAGCCCTGCTGGGCCAGCTCGCTGCCCACGGCGATGCCGGTGCCGGCGCCCGCCAGGTAGTTCAGGCCGCCGCCGATGCCGGAGAGGGCGCCGGCGATGACCATGGCCAGCACCACGTTGCGCTTCTCGCTGATGCCGGCGTACTTGGCCGCGTCCTTGTTGAAGCCGCAGGCCTTGAGCTCATAGCCCAGCTTGGTCTTGGAGAGGATGACCCAGACCACGATGGCCAACAGAATGGCCACCAGGATACCGGCGTTCACGCTGGAGGGGGTGCCCACATCGGCCACAAAGATCTTGTCAAAGCCCAGCTTGGGCAGGTTGGCCCCGTCCACGGGACGGAGGGACTGGTTCTTGGTGCGGTCGAAGATATAGGCCCGGATGAGCACATTGGAGGTGCTCATGCCAATATAGTTCATCATGATGCAGGTGATGACCTCGTTGATGTTGCAGTAGGCCTTGAGCAGACCGGGCACCACGCCCCACAGGGCGCCCATCAGGCAGGCGGCCAGGATGGCCACCAGGCAGTGGATGCCGCCGGGGAGGAAGGTCCATTTGACGCCCACATACACCGCGGCAAAGGCACCCATCATGAACTGGCCGGGGCCGCCGATGTTAAAGAGGCCCGTCCGCTTGGCAAAGCCCACCGAGAGACCGGTCATGATGAGGGGAGTGGCGTAGTAGAGCACCTGGCCCACATTCTTCATGTCCTGCACGCCGCCCGTCATGATGGCGCCCAGACCCTTGAGGGCCATGGAGGAATCGGTGATGAGCAGAATAACAAAGCCCACCAGCATACCGATGAGGATGGCGATCAGCGCAGCCAACACGTTCTGTACGCCTGTATGCTGAAGGGGATTTCCCAGTCGTTTTTCCTTCATTTACTGTGCCCCCTTCCGCTTGGAACCGGCCATATAGAGGCCCAGCTCCTGGATCGTGACTTCCTTGGGGTCCAGATCGGCCACGATCTCGCCCTCGTAGATGACCAGGATGCGGTCGGAGAGGTTCATGACCTCATCCAGCTCCAGGGAGATGAGCAGCACGCCCTTCCCCTTGTCCCGCTCCGCCACGATCTGCCGGTGGATATATTCGATGGCTCCCACGTCCAGGCCGCGGGTGGGCTGGACCGCGATGAGGAGATCAGGGTTGCGGTCGATCTCCCGGGCCACGATGGCCTTCTGCTGGTTGCCGCCGGACATAGACCGGGCAATGGTCTTTCCGCCCTGGCCGGAGCGGATGTCATAGTCCCGGATCAGCTTTTCGGCATACTGATTGATCTTGTCATACTTCAGGAAGCCGCCTTGGCAGAACTCCGGCTCAAAATAGCTCTGGAGCACCAGATTGTAGGAGAGGGGATAGTCCAGCACCAGGCCGTGCTTGTGCCGGTCCTCCGGGATGTGGCCCAGGCCGTGGGTGTTGCGGTGACGGATGGAGGAGTGGCTGATGTCCTCTCCCTTGAGCTTGACCGTACCGTGATCGGCCTTGATGAGTCCCGTGATGGCCTGCACCAGCTCGGACTGGCCGTTGCCGTCGATGCCGGCGATGCAGACGATCTCGCCCCGGCGGACCTGGAAGGACACCTCGTTGACCACCTTTTTCCCGTGCTCCTTGTTGACCACGGTAAGACCCTCCACCGCAAAGACCACGTCCTTGGGTTTGGCCTCGTCCTTCTCCACATTCAGGGAGACCTTGCGGCCCACCATCATCTCGCTCATCTCCTCCTTGGAGACGTCGGCGACGTTGACGGTGCCGATATATTTGCCCTTGCGCAGGACGGTGCAGCGGTCGGCCACCTCTTTGATCTCGTTGAGCTTATGGGTAATGAAGAGGATGCTCTTGCCCTCGGCGGCCAGCCCCTTCATGATCTTCATCAGCTCTTCGATCTCCTGTGGAGTGAGCACGGCGGTGGGTTCGTCAAAGATCAGGATCTCATTGTCCCGGTAGAGCATCTTGAGGATCTCCACACGCTGCTGCATGCCCACGGTGATGTCTTCGATGAGGGCGTCCGGGTCCACCTTCAGTCCGTACTGCTCCGAAAGGGCCATGACCTTTTCCCGGGCCGCGTCCATTTTCAGGAAGCCGCCGCGGACCGTCTCCACGCCAAGGATGATATTTTGCAGCACGCTAAAATTGTGGACCAGCTTGAAGTGCTGGTGCACCATGCCGATGCCCAGGTCATTGGCGTCATTGGGGTCCTTGACGCGCACTTCCTGTCCGTTTTTCTTGATGACGCCCTCTTCCGGCTGGTAGAGTCCGAACAGGACGCTCATCAAGGTGGATTTCCCCGCCCCGTTTTCCCCAAGAAGCGCGTGTATCTCGCCTTTTTTCAGCTGTAGGGTGATGTTATCATTGGCAATGATCCCTGGGAATTTTTTGGTGATATTGCACATCTCAATGACATACTCACTCATCCGCTGTCACTTCCCTTCTCTGGTTTGCTTCTGTTTTATTATACCGTTTTTTCCTACCTGGCGCAAGGTAATTTATCTATTTCCCACAAAGAACTTTTGGAGAGAAAAAATGGGCGGACACTGTGGTGTCCGCCCATTTGCAGGAACAATGGAAGGCCAATTTACTCGGCAATGTAGTTCAGAGTCACATTGGCGCAGCCCAGATCGGTGGGGACCTCGGCGTCGGCATCCTTCTTCAGGGTGATCTCGCCGGAAGCCAGCTTACCGAACAGAGCGTCATAGTCCTCCTGAGTGAAGTTGTTCCACTTGGAGGTGGCCATGGGCAGCTCCACGGCGTTGTCAGCCGCGCCCAGAGTCAGGTTCTGGCCGCCGGGGAAGCTGTCGTTGTAGTAGTGGTCCAGCATCTGCTCCACGGCGGAGGACAGGCCCTTCATAGCGGAGGAGATGACGGTGTCGGACTCGGCAGACTGGTCCACGTCCACGCCGATGACCTTGCCGCTGCTGGCCTCAGCCGCGGCCATGACGGAGTTGCCCACGGAGCCGCCGCAGCCAAAGATGACCTCGGTGCCGCTGGTGTACCAGCCGGCGGCCATAGTCTGGGCCTCGGGGGTGGCGGCGAAGTCGCCGGTGTAGTAGTAATTCATGTTGACAGTCTCGCCCAGCTCGGCGGCAGCGGCGTCAGCGCCCTGCACAAAGCCGTAGCCGTAGCGCACCACGGCGGGAACCGCCATGCCGCCCATGAAGCCAAGATTCGTGTAGCCGTCCTTCACCGCGGCGTAACCGGCCAGATAGCCCACCTGCTCCTCGGAGAAGAGAACGCCGACGGTGTTGTCAGCGGTCTTATAGGTAGGATTGGGCTGAACCGCATCATTGGGGTTGCCGTCGATGAGGATGAACTTCACATCGGGATACTGATCCTGTACTTTATACACGGGCTCCTCGAACAGGAAGCCGGGGGTCACGACCACCTTGGCGCCGTCCTTGATGGCCTGCTCCATGGAGGTGACATAGTCGTCGGTGGTGGCGGCGGCGGGCTTATAGTACTTACAGGTCTTGCCGTTCTCGCTGCAGTAGTTCTTGATGCCCTCCCAGGTGCCCTGGTTGAAGGACTTGTCGTTGATGTCGCCCTTATCGGTGATCATGGCGATCTCAAAGCTGCCGTCGGCGGCCAGGATGTTGCCGGCGGAGTCCTCGGTCACGCCGGTGCTGGGCTCGCCGGAGGCCGCAGGGGCGCCGGAGGCGGGAGGCGTGCTGGGCTGGGTGGCATCCCCACTGCCGCAGGCGGCCAGGCTGCCGATCATGCCGACAGAGAGAAGCAGAGCGGTGATTTTATTGAAGTTCTTCAATGTAATCTACCTTCCTTTCATAACTAGATGCACAGACTGGAGCCGCTTGCCGGCTCTTAGCATCTGCCGTACGCATGTATTATACAACATGCTTTTACAAAGAGCAACTGTATTTTTCTATTTTGCGAATAATCTTTAAAAATTTGTTACATAAGTGAAAGGAGGCTCTTCAGTTCACCCCGAAAAACCTCCTTTTACTTATGATTTCTTTTCGTTTTTTTTACAGAGTTATCCCTTGACCAGCTTGACCAGGGCACTGGCCCCGATGCGGCTGGCGCCGGCGTCGATCATAGCCTGGGCCTCCTCAAAAGAGTGGATGCCGCCAGCCGCCTTGATCTTCACATCAGGCCCGATGTGGGCCTTGAAGAGGGCCACGTCGGCCACCGTAGCGCCGCCGGTGGAAAACCCGGTGGAAGTCTTGATATATTCGGCCCCCGACTCGGTGACCAGCTCACAGAGCTTGATCTTCTCTTCCTCGGTCAGCAGGCAGGCCTCCACGATGACCTTGAGGATGCGGCCCTGGCAGGATGCCTTGATGGCCTTCATCTCCTCCAGAATGTCGTCCCAGCGGCGGTCCTTCACCCAGCCAAGGTTGACCACCATGTCGATCTCGTCGGCGCCGCCGCGGATGGCGTCCTCGGTCTCAAAGACCTTCACAGCCGTGGTGGAGTAACCGTTGGGGAATCCGATGACGGTGCAGATCTTCAGGTCGTTGCCCACATACTCGGCCGCCTGCTTCACGTAGGATGCGGGAATGCATACCGAGGCGCAGTCATAGGCCTTGCCGTCGTCGCAGATGGTCTTGATCTGCTCCCAGGTGGCCTCCTGCTTGAGGAGAGTGTGGTCGCACATGGTAAGAATCTGTTTCGAATCCATATTATACCATTTCCTTTCCTAAATCCATGGCTTTTTTCTGTATATAGGTTCACTATATCGTGTGCCCGTCCAAAAGTCAATGGACACTCTGTCTTCCGGCGTTATTTGACGTGGAGCAGCTCATAGGAGCGCGTCCCCACGCCGATGGCCTCGGCGTGCTCCAGGCAGCTTTTCCAGTTGGTCTCCGGGAAATTATTGGTAAAGTGGTCGTGGTGGTCGCAGAAGTCGTGGGCGTGCATATTCTCATCCAGGCGGGAGCCGGGGATGGGCTGCTGCTCCATGCAGGCGTCGGCACAGGCCTGGTCCAGGGCCACCGGGTCGAAGGAGGCAAACATGCCCACATCGGGCAGGATGGGCAGGTCGTTCTCGGCATGGCAGTCGCAGAAGGGGGAGACATCCACCACCAGGCTGATGTGGAAGTGGGGCCGTCCGGCCAGCACCGCCTTGGAGTACTCGGCGATCTTGGCGTTGAGCTCGTCATTGGCGCAGGCGTTGCGGTTGACGATGGCGTCAAAGTTGCAGGCCCCCAGGCAGCGGCCGCAGCCCACGCACTTGCCGTGATCAATGAAGGCCTTCCGGTCCTCTCCGTAGGAGATGGCGTCCTGTCCGCACTGCTTGGCGCACTGGCGGCAGCCCACGCACTTGCGGGGCTTCACCTCGGGCTTGCCGGCGTTGTGCTGCTCCATCTTGCCGGCCCGGCTTCCGCACCCCATGCCGATGTTTTTCAGCGCGCCGCCGAAACCGGTGGCCTCATGCCCCTTGAAGTGGCTCAGGGAAATGAACACATCGGCGTCCATGACCGCCCGGCCGATCTTGGCCTTCTTCACATAGACGCCGCCCTCCACCGGGACCTCCACATCGTCGGTGCCCTTGAGGCCGTCTCCAATGACGATCTGGCAGCCGGTGCTGAAGGGAGAGAAACCGTTCTCATAGGCGGCGTCCATATGCTCCAGGGCGTTCTTGCGCCGGCCCACATAGAGCGTGTTGCAGTCGGTGAGGAAGGGCAGGCCGCCCAGGCTCTTGACCACGTCGGCCACTACCTTGGCATAATTGGGACGCAGGAAGGACAGGTTGCCCGGCTCCCCAAAATGGAGCTTGATGGCCACTATCTTCTTCTCAAAATCAATGGTGTCGATCCCGGCGGTACGAATAAGGCGCTCCAGCTTCTGGAGCAGATTATCCCCGGACTTCGCCCGCAGATCGGTAAAATAGACCTTTGCTTGTTCCATATCTATTTCTCCTTACCTTGTTTTCTCCCGGGGCCCGTCCGCCTCTCCGGGGCGGGGGCCTCCATATCCCAAAACATCATCAGAAAGGCCGCCAGCAGCAGCATGCAGGCAATCAGCACCGCCCGCTCCGCCAGCAGCGAACTCACCCACGCCCCCAGGGCCGCCCCCAGGATAAAGCATAGGATGATGCCGTAATACTGCCCCGCCTGCCATCGCTGCTCCGGATCGCCGCTGCGCAGGAACTGATAGAGCCGCTCCGTCCCGCTGCGCAGGTTACCGGTGCACATGGTGGTGGCAAAGGCGTTTCCGTGGACCTTGCGGAAGCTCTCCACCTGCACCGCGCAGACAAAGGAGACCGACACATTGGCCGCCATGTTCAGACTCTGGGGCAGAAAGGCCACGGCCAGCAGGATGCACAGCTCGGCCAGAACGCTCAGCTGTCTCCAGTGGATCCCGCTCGCGTCCCGAAACCGGGCCCTGATGCACTCGGCCACAATGATCCCCGCGGCAAAAGCGGCCACCGGCACCAGATAGGTCAGCGCGGTGTGCCACTCCCCCCGCATAGCGTGTATGCCAAGCAGGACCATGTTTCCGGTCTCCGCGTTGGCAAAGATCCCTCCCCGCACGCAGTAGGAATAGGCGTCCAGAAAGCCGCCCGCCAGCGCCAGGACGGCGCCCAGCCGGAAGGTCTCCGACATCTGTTTTCGTTTGATTGCCTGCAATGCCTCCACCTCTTCTGATGATACCATAACTTGCCGCCGGGCACAAACGAAACTTGCCGTCCGGCGGCGTCTCCACGCAAAAAGGGCAGGCCCGGCGGCCCGCCCTCTCTCTGCACGACCTTAGAACGGCAGTCCCAGACCGCCGGTAATGCTCTGCATGGACGCGGCCATATCCTGCTCCGCGGTGCGCAGAGCCTCGTTTACCGCCGCCACGATCAGATCCTGGAGCATCTCCACATCCTCGGGGTCCACTGCCTCGGGGTCCACGGTCAGGCTCTTGAGCACCCGCTTGCCGGTGACCACAGCCTCCACCACGCCGCCGCCGGCCTGGGCGGAGTACTCCTTCTCCTCCAGTTCCGCCTGCATGCGCTGCATATCCTGCTGCATCTTCTGGGCCTGCTTGATCATATTCATGTTGATGCCGCCCATGCCGCCCATGCCGGGACGGCCGCCAAATCCTTTTGCCATATTCGTTTCCTCCTTGTCATTCCGCCCTCGGCAGAATGGATTCTTTTATTCCTTGATGATGATGGAATCAAACCGCTGCCCCAGGGCAAGCAGGTCCTCCAGATTGTCGTGCTCCTGTCCAGGTGCCGCCGGAGTGGGAGCCGGGGGAACCCCCACCGACACCGCACAGCGGACCGGCTGCCCCACAATGGCCCCGGCCGCTGCCGCCACCGCCCGGAGGGTGGCGGCCTTCCCCACCATCACCCGGGTAAAGTCGGAGTCCACCCAGAGGGTGAGCAGGTCTTCCTCCAGCCGTCCCTGCACCTGGGCGGGGTTACTGAGGAAGGGGTAGTCGCTCATGGGCACCTTGCCCCGTACAGCCCCTACCACGGCCGGCCAGAAATCTGTGCCGCCCCCGGCTGCCGCGGCCTTCCCGCCCGCTCCGGCGGGAGAAGCCGGGGCCGCAGGTCCACGCCGGACCGGCGCTCGCTCGGCCGCCGGGGACGCCTCCTCAGGTACGGAGGCGACCGGTTCTCCCGGTTCCTCAGGCAGAGGGGGGCGCTCCTCCTCCCAGGGTGGCAGATCCTCCCCGGAAGGCTGCGGCTGGGGCTGCGGTTCCGCAGCCTTGACCTGGACCGGAGCGGCTGCAGGCTGAGACGGGACGGGCTGGGCCGGAAAGGTCCCGCCCTGTGCCAACCGCTCCTCCAGACGGGCCAGACGGGCGCTCAGCCCCGCCGGACTGCTGTCCAGCGTGGTGTCGCACAGCCGGATGAGGCACAGCTCCGCATCGGTGCGCCGGTTCCCGCTGCGGGAGAGATCGGCGGCCGTCTGCTGCAAAAGGCTCAGCATCTGCATCAGCCGCGGGGGTTCCAGCTGGTTGGAGAGCTTGCGCATGGTGGTCTCATCGTATCCTCCGGTGAGCAGGGCCGAACCGCCCTGGGGGGCCGTCTTGCGCACCAGCAGATCCCGCGCCAGAGCGGCCAGCTCCCCCAGCAGGCTCCCCACATCCTTTCCCGCGCCGTAGAGCCGCCCCAGAGTTTCCAGCGCGGCGGCAGTATTCCCCTGGGCGATCTGGTCCATGAGGGCGGCGGTCTCCAGATTGCCGGCCAGTCCCAGGGCGGAGAGGACCTCCGCTTCCCCGATGACGCCGCTGGGATTGACGCACTGGTCCAACAGGGAGAGGGCGTCCCGCAGGCCGCCGTCGGCCAGCCGGGCCAGGAGGGCTGCCCCCTCAGGGGATAGCTGGATGCCCTCCTCCCCCGCCACATAGCTCAGGCGCTGGGCGATGTCCCCGGCCAGGATGCGCTTAAAGGAAAACTGCTGGCAGCGGGACTTGATGGTAGCGGGCACCTTATGGAGCTCAGTGGTGGCCAGAATGAACATCAGGTGGGCGGGCGGCTCCTCCAGGATCTTCAGCAGGGCGTTGAAGGCCGCCGTGGAGAGCATATGGACCTCGTCCACAATATACACCCGCTTGCGCACGGCGGCGGGGGTATAGACCGCCTCATCCCGCAGGGCGCGGACCTGGTCCACACCGTTGTTGGAGGCCGCGTCCAGCTCCAGCACGTCCAGGATGGAACCGTTCTCGATCCCCAGGCAGGAGGGGCACTGGTTGCAGGGATTGCCGTTGACCGGGTGCTCACAGTTCACCGCCCGGGCCAGGATCTTGGCGCAGGTGGTCTTGCCGGTCCCTCTTGTACCTGTGAAGAGGTAGGCGTGGGAGAGCCGTCCCGCCGCCACCTGACGCTTAAGAGTATCGGTAATATGGCTCTGCCCCACCACGTCGTCAAAGGTCCGGGGCCTCCATTTGCGGTAGAGTGCCTGATACATGGCTGTCACCTCGCCAAAAATTCGATCCATGTGAAAAGGAGCGGAGGATGCGGGTATTGACCCGTCGCCCCGCTCCTCTTCCATGCCCATATGCCCGGCACATGGCAAGACCGCACACCGACCTTTGAAGTTTCCGTTCTGTCCGTTACCCTGGCAGCCGGCTCAGGAGCGGGAGTCCCGCGGCACACGGTGCATTCCGCTTAGTGCTGCTTGGTTCCCCACCTGACACGGTTCACGGGGCCCCGTTGCGCGGGACCGATCCATCATCGCTGCTTACCTGGGTCAGACGACACAACGAAAATCCGGGGGCCGGGATTCATCCCTGCTGTAGCGGATTGCAGGTACAGGGCACCGCTATCTCCCCAACTAGTGCGGCCTTGCCGTAGGCCGGGCGCAGGACGTCCGTGCATTCGGAAAGCTCGTATTTGTTATCATACATCATTTCCCCCAAATTAGCAATATCGCTTTTTTATTTTTTCAAAAAACTCTTTACATTTCAAAAATTCATGCTATAATATCTCATGGTCATAAGGTCTTGAGTGCAATGGGTTCCGCTTTTGGAACTATTGATTTGGGCCCATAGCTCAGCTGGGAGAGCGTACGGTTCGCATCCGTAAGGTCGTCGGTTCGATCCCGATTGGGTCCACCAGAAGCAGGCTTGCTTGTGCAAGCCTGCTTTTTTCATGCCGTGACATAGACTGTTGGCCGCTCCCCCGGACGCTGGTCCTGACATTCCGTACCGTAGACACACGGCACAGGCAATCGACTCGCAGCATATTTCCCATAGCATAACACCTCATTTTTCTGTGAAGAAAAACAGTGTATATGCCCTTGTTTTCTATGTCTCCATTCATTTGTCAAGGCGCATCTTATATTATGTTATTATACCATTTTATCCTCGGTTTTGCAAAAACCAGCTCGTTTTTGGGCTGGATCTTCTGGTTGGCCAAAGTTTCCCGGATAGAATCCAATACCGCAGGGTTCGATTGTTTTGCGTAGCGGAAAATAATAGTATGTCCATCCAGTGAAATGATTTCGCTGGGGAACTTCACAGCGTCCGTAGCTTCCATATCTTCTTCTATTGATTGCGTTTCACCATGAGATTCCTTTCACAAAAAGGTCCGCACCCAGCAAGGGCGCGGACCTTTTCATTCTGTTCACTGTATCGGGACAGTCCAGGCGGCGGCTGGCAGCCGCTCCATGGGGTCATTCCCTCGCCCTTTTCCCGTTGGGAGCTTCCGGCGTACCCGCCGCTCGGCTCGACATATACGGAATGTACCTGGTGTCCTACTCAATTGTGAGAATCTGTAACCGGAGAGAAATTTCTCTCCTCACTTATCGCTGATTTTCCGGCGGTTCTGCACCCACTTTTCCAAAAATCTTTTGAGAATTTTTCGGAGGCGATGATCCACTGGACACACTCTGGTGTTTGACCTTCTCCCACTTTGCGATTTCTTCGATGGTCAGGCCCTCCACGCAATAGAGCCAGAGGCGGCGGGGCGTGTATTCATTGACACCCCTCCATCATAATTCGGTTTCAGCAGTCAAATCAAGAACCCGTTTCTTTAACTCAACGACTTTCATCTCTATGGCCCGTATGGTTTCCAAAAACATATCATCACTTTGTCCCGTTGGATCGGCCAGTCCCCAGTCCTCTCTATGCTTACAGGGCAAAGTTGGACACATAACGTTACAGCCCATCGTCACTACAATATCCACTGGCGGGATGGCCGACAGCAACTTGCTGTGGTGATCCTGCTCCATATCCACACCGTAAAGATGTTTCATCAGCCGCACTGCATCCTGGTTGATCTGCGGCTTTGTTTCAGTTCCGGCCGAGCGGCTTTCAAACACATCAGCCGCCAGCAACTTCCCAAGAGCCTCCGCGATTTGGCTTCGGCAGGAGTTGTGGACGCAGATGAAGGCCACCTTTGGTTTTCGCCCCATAATTACCCTCTGACCCTCCGGATCAACGCCTTGGCCTCGTCCTTTTTCAGTACCTTCCCATAGGACACCACTTTACCATCCACCACCAGGGCGGGAGTGGTCATCACACCATACGCCGCAATTTGCGTAAAGTCGGTCACATGGTCAATCGTTTCATCCATGCCCAGTTCCGCCAGAGCCTCGCGAGTTGCCGCTTCCAGCTCGTTGCACTTGGCACAACCGGAACCAAGTACTTTGATACCGCCAGATGCCTTTGCTTTTTCCGCCTTAGCCATGGTTTCCGGAGTACAGTTGCCGCCGCAACAGCAAGATGAAGTTTCTGCCTTTTTCTTCTTACTGAACAGTCCCATAGTGGATTACCTCCTAAAATCAAATCAAAAAGAATTGGAACAGGTTGAACAGATAACCGACAATAATGATGCCGATGGTACAGATAGTAACGAACAGAGCCAAGAGTTTCGGTTTGACTGCCTTGCGGAGCATGATCATGGAGGGCAGGCTCAAGGTAGTAACTGCCATCATAAAGGAAAGGATCGTGCCGAGCTGTGCACCCTTGCTCAGCAGAGCTTCCGCAATAGGAATCGTGCCGAAAATATCTGCATACATGGGGACGCCGACCAGGGTTGCGAGGATGACGCCAAAGGGATTGTTGCTTCCCAAGACAGCCTCAACCCAACGTTCAGGAATCCAGTTGTGAATGAGGGCGCCAATGCCTACACCCACCAGGATATAAGGAAATACCTTCTTGAAGGTAGATGCGACCTGCTCTTTTGCAAACTGTACGCGCTCGCACTTTGTGAGATTTGGGAATTCCATATCTACACGGCCAGCCGAGAGGGCAAAGCTCTCTACATATCTCTCCATGTGCATCTTTTCAATGATTGTGCCGCCTACGACAGCAATCACCAGTCCAACAATTACATAAACAACTGCGACCTTGGTCCCAAAGATGCTCATAAGCAATACAAGGCTTCCCAAATCGACCATTGGCGAAGAAATCAGGAAGGAAAATGTTACCCCCAGCGGAAGACCAGCACTGGTGAAACCAATGAACAGTGGAATGGATGAACAGGAACAGAAGGGGGTCACGGTTCCCAGCAAAGCCGAAATGATATTAGCTCCCACTCCGTGGAAACGGCCCAAAATGCGTTTGCTCCGCTCCGGTGGGAAATAGCTCTGGATATAGGAGATAACAAAAATCAGAAAACAAAGTAATATCGTAATCTTCAGTCCATCATAGATGAAGAATTGAACACTTCCACCTATGCGTCCGCCTATATCAAGCCCAAGTAAAGACAAAGCGCTTCCAATCAACTCATTCAGCCATTTCATACCTAATACTTGGTCTTGAACAAACTGCCATACACCCATAGAAAAACCTCTCTTTCAAGTTTATCAACAACACATCAAAAAATCTTGATGTTTCTTGTCGAGAAAAACGCCATCTGTTATGATGGCGTCTATCTCTTGCATGAGGGACAGTCATCCGTTTGCTCTGCGGTTGGTGTCGTTAGGGCCAGTAACAGCTTTACAGCTCTGTCCCTACCTTCTCCACTCAAATAGTAATGTGTCCATTTCCCTTCCTGTCGGCTGGCCACAAGTCCGGAATCACACAAGATTTTCATGTGATAGGAAAGGCCGGATTGTGTCAAGTCCATCGGCTCTTGTAAAACACAAGCGCACTTTTCTCCGCTCCGCAACTGCTCTAAAATGGCAAGCCGTTTAGGGTCGCAGAGGGCCTTGAACACCTTTGCATTTTCCAGATGTGATCCCATGCGTCCACCTCACATCAAATATTTTTGATATATTATAGTATATGCAGTGAATGTGCCTTTGTCAATAGACTCAGTAAATTTTCATTTATTTACTTGTAGGATTGTCAAACATATTGGACAGTGAACTCACGAGGAGAAAGCCAGCCAAGGGGCCTCATGGGAAAGTCGTTAGAGCGGCGGTTATGGACGGCGATCTGCTTTGCAAAATCGTCCAGAGAATAAAGCTGTGACAGGAGTAAAAGCGTTTCTGGTCCTCCCTGTGGCTGCGCTCCACCTTGCCGTTGTGCCGGGGCGTGTAAGGACGGATGAGCTTGTGCCGGATACCCAGCTGAGTGGCGGTGGCCTCAAAGAGGGTCGGCAGATCCCGTTTACGGTTGGAAAAACGATTGGTGAACTCAAATCCGTTGTCCGTCTGGACACACTCCACCCGGATACCCCGGCGGGCATACCACTTGAACAACCGCTTCAGAAAGTCGGCAGAAGAGTAGGTGCTCTGCTCGGGATAGGCGGCCAGGAAGCGCAGGCGGGTGAATTCATCTATGGCGGTGTATTGATACAGGCGCAGCTCCGGGTCAGCAATACACCTGCGGGGCACCACCTTCACATCCACCTGGACCCGCTGTCCGGGATAGGTCATCTGCTCGTAGGGCTTGGGTTTGTACGCCTTTTTCTTCTCTGCCGCTGGAAACAGCCCTTGCTTCCGCATCACCCGGAACAGGCTCTCCGGACGGCGGGTATAGCCCCGCAGCCGCAGCCTGTGCCACAACTCTACCATCCCCAGATCAGGGTTGCGGCGGCGCATATCCCGGATGAGTTTGAGCTCCGCTTCTGTGTGCTGGTTGGGATGGCTGTGGGGCCGCCGGGACTGACAGGACAGGGAGCCAACCGTTCCGTCCCAGCGGGACTTCCAAAAGTAGATGTACGACCGGCTCTTGTTGTACTTTCGGCTGGCACGGCTCACGCCGTATTTCTCTGCGTATTTCATCAGGGATTGCCGATATGCCATGTCCTGTGTTATACTCTTGCTCATGAAGGATTTGGCCTCCTCTCGTTCGGTTGTTGCTCGCTACTTCAACTATAACCGATGAGGCCTTATCCTTCATCCTTTTTTATTCATCTGTCCAAGATGTATGGTACTCCTACACTCAGTAAATTTTCATTTATTTACTACGCTTTCCATGTTGGGCGGGTAGTAAAGGGGCTATCCGCCCCAGGTCAGACCTTCTATTTCTCCCGCATCCTGACCGAAGAGGTAGAAAGCCCCCTCCTGTACCTGGACACGGTCAACCGCAGTGTGGCGGTGTTTCTGGACGGGGAGCGGCTCTACACCGACTGCCCGGAGCTGTCCGGCGGCGTGGGGGAACTGACGCTGCCCATGCTGGGCTGGGACCGGACGGAGCCGGTGAAGGTTTCCCTGCCCCCGGACTATTGGGGCAAGACCCTGACCATCGCCCAGTCCACCGGCCTGGGGGAAAAGCAGCTCCCGGAGATCGAGCCCACTGTCTACCCCTGCGGGGTAAAACTGGGCTGCGGATACGCCTATGAGAGCGGCCTCATCGCGGAGAGCTTCCAGACCGCCATCCCCGCGGCCTTCTGTTTCATCCTTGGACTCCTGCTCTCCGCCGCCTTTCTGTTGCAGGGCTTCCGGGGGCGGTGGGACGCCGGACCGGCCCTCGCCGCGCTGGCCGTCTTTTCCCTGATGCTGGCCCCGCTGGGCGGCGTCAGCTTTCTCGGCCATTACCTCCCATATCCCCGGGCGGACCTGAACGCCCTGAGCCGGGCCCTGTGCCTGACCGCCCTGCTGGTCTTTCTGGGGAAGCGGGGCAGCGGGCGTCTGCGCCGGCCTCTGTGGGGCATGGCAGCCCTTCACGGCGTTACCGCACTGCTGGGCCGCTCGGCGGCAACTTCTCCGCTGACTACTGTGTCGGAGTACGCGGGACTGCTCGGCCTGCTGGCCGCCGCTGTGCTTGCCGTAGTCTGGATGAAGCGCGGAAACCGCTTCTACCGCCTGTTCGCGCCGCTGTTCTTGGTATCGCTGGGGCTGGGGGCGGCGGTGTGGGTCATCCACGCACTGGCCGAGCCCCAGTGGGGCGGGAGCTGTTGATCCATCTCCGGACAGGCTTCCAAAACGGCCTGCCCCGCTTCCTTCTGTGGAGAATTTCCCTCCTGGCCCTGGGAGCGGGTATCCTGGCCGCGTTCGCTGACCTATTCCAAAGCGAGACCCAGCGCCGCGCCGAGGCGCGTCTGCTCCTCCAGCGGGGCGAGCTGATTCGGGAGAACTATGAAAATCTGCGCAAGCACAATGAAGCGGTCCAGTCCCTCCGCCATGACCTGCGCCACCATATCACCGCCCTCCAGGGCCTTTGCCGGGATGGAGACATGGGCGGGATCCAGACGTATCTGGAGACCCTGTCCAGCAAGCCGGAGCTGAACTGCGTCAGCGGCTACACCGTCCACCCGGCGGTGGACGCCGTCCTGACGGCCATGCTGGCCCGTGGCGAGGAGGCGGGCGTCCGCGCCGAGGTGCGGGTGGACCTGCCTTCTGAGCTTCCCATCCCCAGCAGCGACCTGTGCCCCCTGCTGATGAACCTGCTGGAAAACGCGCTGGAAGCCAACGAAAAAGCCCCCGAGGGAGCGGACAAGTGGCTCCGGGTGACCATGCACATCCGGGGCGAGTACCTGTATGTAGGGGTGGAAAACGCCCGCTTTGCTCCGGTGGCCTTCGACCCGGAGGAGCGGCTGTACCGCTCCTCCAAGCCCGGCGCGCTCCACGGCATGGGCCTCAAGTCCGCCCGGGCCACCGCCCAGAAGTACCACAGCGAGCTGGTCCTGAGCGCCGACGAAGACGTCTTTTCCGCCAGCACCGCCCTGCTGCTCCACGGGGCGGAAGCATAAAACAACTCCGCCGTCCCAGTTTCAGGGAACGGCGGAGTTCTTATTTCAGGGATTCCACATAGCGGGCCATGAAGTCCGAATAGTACCGACGGCTGACGGGAATGGACTCGCCCGTATCCAGGATCAGGGTATCCCGGTCCACCCGCATCACATGGGCCAGGTTGACCAGATAGCTGAAATGGCTCAGGCAGAAGCCTTGCCGCTGGAAGTCCTCCTTTAATTTGGAGAGCGGGACCGCATGCTCGATCCGCTCGTCTCTGGTATGGACGGCGGTTTTGCGCCCGGAGGTCTCCAGATAGACGATCTCATCCAGAGGGATCGCCCGGCTGCCCACTCGCAGGACCGGATGCTTCGGGCGGACGTGCCGTTGTTTCCAATCCCAGTCCAGGGCGGCGGACAGGCGCGCCTCATCCACCGGCTTGAGCAGGTATTCCAGCGGATAGGTGGGAAAGCTGTCCAGGGCAAAACCGGGGTGGTCTGTGATGTAGACGATGGAGGCGTTGACCTGTTGTTCCCGGAGGAAGCGGGCCAGCTCCACGCCGTTGTCCCCCTCCAGCTGGATGTCCAGCAGCAGGAGCTGATAGGCGTCCGGGTCTCCCGCCAGCCGCTCCATCAGCGGAGGGGCGGCGTGGAATACCTCCACATCGTAGTCCCGCCCCCGTGTGCGGCCTCTCCCCTCCAGGACGCGGCAGGCGGCGGTTTTATTCTGTTCTGCGGTGCGGGGATCGTCTTCACATACGGCGATACGGTACACGAGGCCACCTCCAGGGTATTGGGAACATTTTGCAAAGTGATTATAGCACATCCCCCACAAAATGACTACTCCGGGCAGCGCTGTGATCTTTCTATTTTTTACGTCTCACCGTGAACCCCATTCCTTGTTCGCCATACAGGGTCTGAAACCGGCACATATCCCCGCTTCCATTGGACGCAGGTGGTCATCCCATCTTTTCCGCTCAGAATGCCTGACACAAGCGCCTTGCTTCAGTTTCATTCCGGATCCCGCCGATGCTCTTGTTTAACCCGTGCTCTGTCATAAGCCTTCCTGCTCTGTACGGTCCTTGAGACCGGATTGATTCCATACCAGGAACCGCGCCTCTCTGCGTAAAATTTCCGCTGTGCCTTTTTACTGCGCTTGTTCAGAGGGACCAGCTGCATCACGGTCCGCCGCTCCTTTCTTTCTGTCCAGTTTCCAATCTTCGTTCTACATGACAATCTTATTACAAATGAACGGACCCGCTTGCCATTCCGGGAAATATCAGCTATGCTGAAACCGTTCCGCCACGGCGGAGATCATCCTGATGAATGGGGGCGATCCACATGTCCATGGTCCAGTTTCCCGTGATCGATCCTGTTGCCACCGGGGCAAATATATGCCGGCTGCGCAAGGATCGCGGGCTGACCGTCCGGGATCTCCAGCACTATTTTGGATTCGAGGAGCCGCAGGCCATTTACAAATGGCAGCGAGGTCAAAGCCTTCCCAGTGTAGATAACCTCTATGCACTGAGCGCTTTGCTCCAGGTGCCGATGAACGAGATCCTCATCTCCACTTCTCACATCGTTTCTTTCGAGCAGCAGGAAGCAGCCTGCTGCTCAGGTCATTTTATGGACCAATATGTTCAGGCGCAGTGGGCATGGCAGAACTTCAAAACCGCTTAGATCCTTATCCGCTTATCCTCCCCGGGGTCTATCTTGGCCCGCCCGGGCCGCCGACCTGCCCCAGGTGATCGAGCGACTTGAACGTAATTTTCATGCCTTCCCGGCATGCAGCAGGGAAGCGTAATGATGTGCTCTGCGTTTGACGGCGAATGTGTGGAAGAAATCGCGGCAATGCGTGGAGCGCAGAAGGAGGCGCCTGACGATCCTTTCCAAATGAGCTATGAGCTCACTTCGCATACATCAGATGCTGTCCATTCTTTGCGGGGGATCGCGCAGCCTTATAATTCATCTGCGCCTGAACCGATCATCACTGCCTTTTCATTCTGCCACGCCCACCGCACCCGAAGGCGCGGGCATGACTGCTCAGGAAACCGCAGCCTTTTCAATGAAGTCGTTGAGGATCTCCTCAAAGCTGTCATTCATATCGAAAGGCATTTCATAGGTCACCTCCGTATTGACCAGACACCGGTCCAAGGACACCGAGATCTCGTCTGCCTTTTTGCTCAGCGCAGCGGCCATCCCACGGATCTTGTTCCGGTCGAAATCGATGGTGGTGACCTGTGTAGCGTCACACCGGTAAGAGACCTGGTTGCCTTCGCCATTGAACCGGAAGCCGGACCCTCCGCCCGCGATGGTCCTCTCGCTGTTGCGGAGCGCGGCCATGCGCCGAAAGACCTCGGCCAACTCCTGGCGCTGCCGGTTCAGCCCAACCTCGCTGTCCATATCCAGCTCCAGATTGCTTTTGGCGGCATGGATCGCCTGACTCAGTTTCTCCCGCTCGTCCATCAAAAACATGAGTAAGGCAGTCACCTCGTTGGCATGGCCGGCATACTCGCTGGGAGCGGCCTCCTCCACCACAGCATCCTGGGTGTCCGCCAGGACCTGACTGCGCAAATGCGTGGTCTTTACCTTGACGATGTTGCGCCGATCCTGGAGGATACTGGTCGCTTCGCACATCAGACTCTTGATTCTATTTTGGAAACGAAACGCATCTTTCATGTTCATGGTCCATACCTCCTGTTTCAATTAAGGGGTGAAACTATATATATTTCCCCTCAGCGGTATATGGAGAAGATGGTCCAATCATAACGCACTCCGGTCTTGCTGTCATTGAACTGTTGGTTTAGTTTGCCGTTTGCACAGAAATTTCTGCGTCTCACCATTAAGGATGGTCTCCAGCTCCGGCTCCTTCCACTCCACAGAGAGGATGCCATCCGTAAAGTCGGTGGGGAAGTCCGCCGTCAGCAAAGCCGCCCGCCTCGTAAGATCTCCTCCCGTGCAGTCCATGCCCCAGTACCATTCGCTGCTGCCGGCCATCTAACCCAAGGGAGTCGAACCCCCTTTTTCCAACGGATGCTGTATCCCCCGTTGTCTCGCCCGGCGATCTGTGCTACAATAGCAACGATTGTTCGAGTACAGACAGGAGGGGTCCCCTATGTCCTATAAACTGGAGATGCTCCAGGCCTATTTTGGATACCGCGGCTTTCTTCCCGGCCAGGAGCGGGCGGTGGACGCCCTGCTGGAGGGGCGGGACGTGCTCTCCATCATGCCAACCGGCGCAGGCAAATCCCTGTGCTTCCAGCTCCCGGCCATCATGCTCCCAGGGGTGGCGCTGGTGATCTCTCCCCTCATCTCCCTGATGAAGGACCAGGTCGGAAGCCTGGTGCAGGCCGGCATCCCGGCGGCCTACCTCAACCGCTCACTCACCGAGCGGCAGTATGCCCTGGCCCTGGAGCGGGCCTGGCAGGGCCGCTACAAGATCATCTATGTGGCCCCCGAACGGCTGGAGAGCCCCGGCTTTCTCCGCTTCGCCCAGCGCGCCCAGATCTCCATGGTGGCGGTGGACGAGGCCCACTGTGTCTCCCAGTGGGGCACCGACTTCCGCCCCAGCTATCTGAAGATCCCCGCCTTTCTGGACGCCCTGCCCAGACGCCCCGCCCTGGGGGCCTTTACCGCCACGGCCACCCCCGAGGTGCGGGAGGACATCCTGCAAAAGCTCTCCCTCCGGGACCCGGTGACCACCACCACCGGCTTTGACCGGAAAAACCTCTATTTCGAGGTGCGCCATCCCCAGAACCGGAAGGAGGAGCTCCTCTCCATCCTCCTGCGGCGGCAGAACGAGAGCGGCGTGGTCTACTGCTCCACCCGCAAGGCGGTGGAGGAGGTCTGCGCCTTCCTCCAGGCCCACGGCGTGGCCGCCACACGCTACCACGCCGGGCTGACACCCGAGGAGCGGCAGGCCAGCCAGGACGCCTTTGCCACCGACGAGTGCCCCGTCATGGTGGCCACAAACGCCTTCGGCATGGGCATCGACAAGTCCAACGTCCGCTATGTGGTCCACTACAACATGCCCCTGGATCTGGAGGGGTACTACCAGGAGGCGGGCCGGGCCGGCCGGGACGGCAGTCCCGCCGACTGCATTCTCCTGTACAGCGGGCGGGACGTGATGACCAACCGCTACCTCATCGACCAGTCCCAAGCCCCCGAGGGGGTGGAGGAAGAGGCCAGCTCCGCCCTGCGCCAGCGGCAGATGGACCGTCTCAAGACCATGACCTTCTACGCCACCACCAACGACTGCCTGCGCCATTTCATCCTCCGCTACTTTGGGGAGGAGCCCCCGTCTCCGTCCTGCGGCCACTGCTCCAACTGCACCGAGGGGTGGGAGGATGTGGACATCACCAAGGAGGCCCGGGCCATCCTCGCCGCCGTGGACGAGTGCGGCGGACGCTTTGGCATGACCACCATCGCCGACCTCCTCTGCGGCCGGGAGAACGAGCGCACCCTCCGCTGGGAGCTGGACCGGCGGCGCTCCTTCGGTCTCCTGTCCCACCGGAAGGCGGCCCAGGTCAAGGCCCAGATCCGCCACCTGGTGGACCAGGGGTATCTGGCCCTCAGCGACGGGGACTACCCCGTCCTCTCCCAGGGGCCCCGCGCCCGGGAGCTCTCCTCAGGAAGCGCACAGGTCACCATGCGCATGAAGGCCGGGCAGTCCCGTCCCGCCCACCGGGAGCGGCCCCAGCCCCTCCCCGGAGGACCGGTGGACGAGACTCTCTTCCAGAACCTGCGGGCCCTGCGGGGGGAGCTGGCCCGGAAAAAGAGCCTGCCCGCCTACGTTATCTTCACCGACCGCACCCTGCGGGAGATGGCGGCCCGCAAACCCGCCACCCTCTCCGAGATGGAGCGGGTCCCCGGCGTGGGCAGCCACAAGCTGGCCCAGTACGGCAAGCAGTTCCTGGCCGTCATCCAGGCCGGGGAAACCCCATGCTGAGCGCTTCGATGCCCTTCTGAAAATACGCGGGGACATGCCGTCTGGCATGTCCCCGTCTTGTTATCCCTGTCTGTGCGCTGTCATCTGCTCCCGGGCATAGGCCGCGGCCCGCTCCTGCTCCTCCCGGTCCATAAATCCCTTTGCCGGGAAGAGGAGCATCTTCCGGTCACGCCGGAAGAGGGCCAAGCCCCAGTCGTCCGACTTCACGCCCCCGACCTGGCTCCACAGGGTGCGCTCCCGCTCCCCGGGCCGGAGGCTGTCTACCCCGAAGGGACCGATGGCATCGGTAATCGGACCGTCCAGCAGCTTGCGCAGCTCCCCATCCTTTTTCTTCTGCCGCCGGATGGCCCAAGCCATAAAGCCGGGCAGAAAGTTCAGCCAGATGGAACACAGCCCCAGACTAATGATCAGGATTCCGATGGCGCAGCCCATCTCGCCGGGCTGTGCCGGCGGTACCGCTGTCAGGGCGCCGATAAGGACAAGGACGCCCAGCAGCAGCATCGGGAGGGAGAGGACTGCCATCAGGATCACAGCGGGCCGCCAGAAGAGCCTGGTGCGGAGAAAGGCCAAGTTGGCCTGAAGGAGCGTGGGCATCAGGGTCTCCGGCGTCCAGGCGTAGCAGAGTGTGAAGGCGGCCTCCGGCTCCGGTTCCAGCTCCGGGGCCGCGCCGGTCTGGGGCGGCCGGCCCTGCCGGGCCTCCGCTAAGACGGCAAGGAAGGCTCTCTTCTCCCCCTCACCCTCGAAAGCGTAGGGAGGCAGCACCACCCAGGGCCCGCTTTTTAGATAAAGGAGCACATAGCCCTTCTTCTCCCACACTTCGGTGATGGCGTTATAGGGCTCCACCCGGCGGTTCACGCCATAGGTAACAGCCACCCCCTCACCGGTGACGGCCAGGGTGTGGCATCCAAAAAAGCCCCCCTCCATCCCCCGCAGCCTGGCCCCGTGAAAAGCCCGCCGCTGGGGGGAAAGCAGCCACAAAAAAGCCAGAGAGGCGCACAGGGTGAAAACAGCCAGTCCCAGCACCGCGTCAAACGCCTCGTCCCAGTCCCCGACTGCCCAGATAAACAGCAGCATGGCCAGAACCGCCGCTCCACACACGGCCACAGCCAGGAAGAAGAGCCGCTCCGCCTTTCGGAGCACCGTCAGCGGCCCTTTGAGCCGCTTTTCGTGGAGACACAAGCCCCGCCGGAAGTCCTTTGGGGTCAAATTATACCGCAATTCCACAAATCACGCCCCCTTCCCCTATTTTTTGACGCAGAGGGGCGGAAAAGTTGGGCGTACCCGTCCGCTTTTCCGCCCCTCTCTCAGGACTGTCTGCCCTTTCCGGGCTTGATATTCTTCTTGCTCTTGGGCTTGGCCCAGCCGGCCTTTCGCTTGGCGTGGGACTCGTTGTGCTCCACCCGGAGCCCCGCCTGCTTGAGCTTGGGCTTGCCGCCCCGGATCTTCTCCCCGGCGCGGCCCTTGCCGGCGCTCTTCCGGCCCTCCGGCGGTCCGCCGGCGGGCGCTCCGTGGAGGGGACGGAGCAGGCACTCCTTCCCGTAGCCGATGAGATCCTCCCGCCCAGCCTTCCGCAGGGCCTCCAGCACCAGGGGGCGCTTGTCCGGGCGCTTCCACTGCATCAGCGCCCGCTGCATGGCCTTGTCGTGGGGATCGGTGGGAACATAGACCGGCTCCATGGTGCGGGGGTCGATGCCGGTATAGTACATACAGGTGGACAGGGTTCCCGGCGTGGGATAGAAGTCCTGGACCTGCTCGGGCTGGCGTCCGGTCTTGTTGAGCCACTCGGCCAGCTTCACCGCATCCTGAAGGGTGCAGCCCGGATGGGAGGACATGAGGTAGGGCACCACATACTGCTCCTTGCCGTACTTCTGGTTCAGGCGGTCGTACTTCTGCTTGAACTTCTCATAGACCTGGATGTGTGGCTTGCCCATATAGTCCAGCACGCCGCTCACGCAGTGCTCCGGGGCCACCTTGAGCTGGCCGGAGACATGGTGCTTGACCAGCTCGGCAAAGAACTCCCCGTTCCTGTCCTCCAGCATATAGTCAAAGCGGATGCCCGAGCGGATGAAGATCTTCTTGATGCCCGGGATGGCGCGCAGCTCCCGCAGGAGCTTCAGATAGTCGCTGTGGTCGGCGTCCAGGTTGGGGCAGGGCGTGGGGGCCAGACAGGCCCGCTTTTTGCACAGGCCGTGCTCCAGCTGCTTGGCGCAGGAGGGGTGGCGGAAGTTGGCGGTGGGGCCGCCCACATCGTGGATATAGCCCTTGAAGCCCGGATGCTCTGTGAGCATCTCCACCTCCCGGATCACGCTCTCATGGCTGCGGGAGGTGATCATCCGCCCCTGGTGGAAGGCCAGGGAACAGAAGTTGCACGCCCCGAAGCAGCCCCGGTTGTGGGCCACCGAAAAGCGCACCTCCTCGATGGCGGGCACGCCGCCCATGGCGTCGTACATGGGATGGGGCTCCCGCACATAGGGCAGCTCCGCCACCGCGTCCAGCTCCGCCGTGTTCAGGGGCATGGCGGGCGGGTTGGCGATGACATAGGCGTCCCCGTGGCGCTGGACGATGGCCCGGCCCCGGATGGGGTCGTGCTCCTCATACTCCACCTGATTGGCCAGGGCATAGGCCCGCTTGTCCCGGGCCACCTCCTCAAAGGAGGCCACCTCCACCCGGGGATAGGCGCACGTGTCGGCGCTGCGGGCCAGGAAGCAGGTACCCTTCACATCCGTGATGGAGGCGATAGGCTCCTTTTTCGAGAGCCGCCTGGCGATCTCCCGGGTGGCCCGCTCGCCCATGCCGTAGGTCAGAAGGTCGGCCTGGCTGTCCACCAGGATGGAGCGGCGCACCTTGTCCTCCCAGTAGTCGTAGTGGGCGTACCGGCGCAGGGACGCCTCCAGGCCGCCGATGATGAGGGGGATGTCCCCAAAGGCCTCCCGCACCCGGCTGGAGTAGACGATGGTGGCCCGGTCGGGACGGCGTCCTGCCTGATTGCCGGGGGAATAGGCGTCGTCGTGCCGGCGGCGCTTGGCGGCGGTGTAGTGGGCCACCATCGAGTCGATGTTGCCCGCTGAGAGAAGCACCCCCAGCCGGGGACGCCCCATGGCGGCAAAGGCCTCGGCGCTGTGCCAGTCGGGCTGGGCCAGCACGGCCACCCGGTAGCCCTCCGCCTCCAGCACCCGGGAGATGATGGCCGGGCCGAAGGTGGGGTGGTCCACATAGGCGTCGCCGGTGATGACCAGAAAGTCATACCAGTACCAGCCGCGCTCCACCATTTCCTCTTTGGATACGGGTAAAAACTGATTCATAAAAACCTCGTCCTGTCTTAAAATGGGCCCCGTCAGAGGAGCCCTCCCCGGGCGTCCGGACGATAGCCGATGTATTTTTCCATCTGATCCAGACTCCCCCGGTGTCCGGGCTGAGCCGCGATGGTGCGGAAGCCGTGGCGGTCATAGAACCGCCGGGCCCGCTCATTTTTCGGCGCGCACAGCAGGCGCAGCCGGTCCCGGCCCATGCCCCGGTAGACCGACACGGCCTGTCCCAGGAGCTGGGGGGCCAGCCCCTTCCCCCGCCGCTCGGGGGCCAGGGCCAGAAAGCGGATGTGGCCTGCTCCCTGGGCCTCGTCCCGGGCGAGGTCCAGCTGTACCATCCCGGCCGCCTCCTCCCGCAGCATGGCCACGCTTGCCGCCCGGGCATCCCGCCCGGCGGCCTCCAGCGCGTCCCGGAAGAAGGCCCCCGCGTCATAGCCGGACTCGGCGCCGTACAGCCCGGTCCAGGTCTCCCGGTGGAGGGAGCAGTAAAAGGCCTCATCCGCAGCGGTGAGGGGACGGAACCAGAAGTTGGCGTCCCCCATGGTGTTGCGCACATCCTTCCACCACCGCTGGCGGGCCAGGGTGGAGCACTCCTCCGGCAGGTGGGAGTTGTCGTTCTGGAAGAGGAGCTCCATCCGCTCCCCCTCCACCCGCAGGGCGGTCACGCCGGTGTTGTCGCAGTGCCCCAGGGAGGGCATCTCCTCCACCGGCACCCCCAGCACCTCGGCCTGGAGACAGCGGATGATGTCCCCGTGGCAGACCACGGCCACCTGTTCGCCCGGATGCCGGGCGGCAATGTCCAGGATGGCGGCGCGGATGCGGCGGCGGCCCTCCTGCCGGGACTCGCCCCCCTCGTTCTTCCACCCGGGGTCACAGGTGCTGTACCGGAGATAGTGCTCACTCTGGAAGTGGGCCACCTCGCCCCAGGTGTGGTCCTCCCACACGCCCATGGAGAGCTCCCGCAGGTCGGCCCGGGTCTGGAGCGCCAGCCCCTTGGGGCGGCAGATGGCCCCGGCGGTGGTCCTGGTGCGGAAGAGATCGCTGGAGTACACCGCGTCCACCGGAATGTCCCGGAAGCGCTCCTCCAGCGCGGCGATCTGGCGGTAGCCGTTGTCGGTGATGAGGGAATCATACCAGCCGTGGATGCGGCGGTAGAGATTCCCCTCCGCCTCGGCGTGGCGGACGATATACAGTGTACAGGCCATGGGACTCCTCCCCCTCTCTCAGTCTCTCCGGCCTCAGAGCCGGTATGCCTCCAGGGCACGGTGGACGGCGTCCTCAAAGCTCCCCGCCGCGCCCCAGTCAAAGCGGAACAGGCCCTCGCCCCCGCCTCCGCCGGCACAGTGGACCTGCGTCACGTCGGTTCCGGCAAAGTCGTCCAGCACCACGGTGAGGGTGAGGCGGTTGCCCGCCCGCCAGTAGTGCTTCTCGTAGACCAGCACCACGCAGGTCCCGCCCTTGGGATGGGGGACCTCATACCGGTCGATGAGCTCGCCGGTGATGCTGCCGGTGACGGCGGCGTGGACCCGGTCGATGCACTCCTCCAGGCTCAGGGATACATAGTAGTGGTCCTCCATGTTCCGCGCCTCCTCTCCGCGTTTTACCAGGGCTTTACGCCGCCGGTGAGCTCCGACACGGCGGAGAGCCCCTGCCTGGCGGCGATCTCAGCCAGGCCGTCCCGCACCTTGAGCGGGGCGTAGGGATCGGCAAAGCAGGCGGTGCCCACCGCCACGGCGGTGGCGCCGGCCAGCATCATCTGGGCCGCGTCCTCGCCCTTGGAGACGCCGCCCATGCCCAGCACGGGGATCTTGACGGCGTTGGAGACCTCCCACACCATGCGCACCGCAACGGGGAGCACGGCGGGACCGGACATGCCGCCGGTGTTCATCTTCAGGATGGGGCGGCGGGTGTTCACGTCGATCCGCATGCCCCGCAGGGTGTTGATGAGGGAGAGGGCGTCCGCCCCCGCGCCCTCCACCGCCCGGGCGATCTCGGTGATGTCGGTGACGTTGGGGGAGAGCTTCACCATCACGGGCACCTGCCCGGCGTGGGCCTTGGCCACCTCGGTGACCTCAGCGGCCAGCTCGGGCCGGGTGCCGTAGGCGAGGCCCCCCGCCTTTACATTGGGGCAGGAGATGTTGACCTCGATCATGTCCACCCCGGCCTCAGCCAGCTTCTCGCACATCACGCCGTACTCCTCGGGGCTGCTGCCCGAGATGTTGGCGATGACCTTCACGTCATACCGCCGCAGGAAGGGGAGCTCGGTGGCGATAAAGGCGTCCACGCCGGGGTTCTGAAGGCCCACGGAGTTGAGGATGCCCATGGGGGTCTCCGCGATGCGGGGACCGGGGTTGCCCTCCCGCCGGTGGAGGGTCAGGCCCTTGGCGCAGATGCCCCCCAGCTCGGAGAGATCATAGAACTCCCCATACTCCCGGCCAAAGCCGAAGGTGCCGGAGGCCACCACCACCGGGTTTTTCATGGTCATCCCGGCCAGGGTGACGCTTAGATCCACGTTATGCATCCCAGTCCACCTCCTTGGAATCGAACACCGGGCCGTCCTTGCAGGCGTGCCTGCGGGTGCCGTCCTTCATATCGCACACGCACACCAGGCAGGCCCCCACGCCGCAGCCCATCCGCTCCTCCATGGAGACCTGGCAGGGCACGCCGAACTCCTCGGCCACCTTTGCCACGCTGCGCAGCATGGGCTTGGGGCCGCAGCAGAGCACGGCGGTAAAGCCGCCCTCCCGGAGTCTTTCCCGGGTCACCGCGTCCACAAAGCCGTGGCAGCCCAGGGATCCGTCGTCGGTGGCCACCGTGACGCTCCGGCAGGCTGCCCGGAACTCGTCCAGCAGCATGGCCCGGTCGGCGGAGCGGAAGCCCAGTACCGCATGGACCTCTCCAGCGGCACATTTTGCGGTATAGAGCATGGGGGGCACGCCGATGCCGCCGCCCACCAGCAGCAGCTTGTCAGAGCTCGCGTCAAAGCCGTGGCCCAGGGGGCCAAGGACATTGAGGACATCCCCCTCCTTCCGGCGAGAGAGCCACTCCGTCCCCTCTCCCCGGACCTCAAAGACCACCTTGAGCCGGGTCCCCTCCACGTCGCAGATGGAGATGGGGCGGCGGAGCAGGCGGCTGTGTCCACATTTGATGTGAACAAACTGGCCGCAGCGGGCGGCCTCAGCCAGCGGCCCGGCCTCCAGTGTCAGGGCGCAGGCATAGGGATTGAGTGTTTCCGCCCGCACGACAGGGCAGAGTTGTTCCATTGGCATATCGTTTCCTCCTGTTGCCGGCAGACAGGACCGGCTTTTCCTTCCCGCTCCGGTTTCCGGTCTTACTCGATGGTGATAAAGCGGCAGATGTCGTCCCGCATGGCGATGGCCTTCCCAGCCGGGCCTGAAGCCCTGGCCGGGTCCCCTTCTCTTTTCATGCTCGGCGAAACTGAATTTCGCCTGCGCCAAGGTTTCCGCTCTGCGGAAACGCTTGTATGCCGCCATCCCCATGCTGGTTTATTCCATGGTGATAAAGCGGCAGATATCGTCCCGCATGGCGATGGCCTTCCCAGCCGGGCCTGAAGCCCCGGCCGGGTCCCCTTCTCTTTCCATGCTCGGCGAAACTGAATTTCGCCTGCGCCAAGGTTTCCGCTCTGCGGAAACGTTTGTATGCCGCCATCCCCATGCTGGTTTATTCCATGGTGATAAAGCGGCAGATGTCGTCCCGCATGGCGATGGCGGCATTGCGGGCGGCCTCCTGGTAGTCCTCGCCGTTGTTCCCCGTCTTCTTCCAGGCGCAGATGATGCCCCGGGAAGAGTTGATGATGGCGCCCCTGCCGCCCTGGTGGAAGGCGTACTGCACATCCTCGGCGGTGCCGCCCTGGGCGCCGTAGCCGGGCACCAGCAGGAAGGTGTGGGGCATCCGGGCGCGGATCTGCCGCAGCTCCTCAGGGTGGGTGGCGCCCGCCACCGCGCCGGCCAGGGTGTAACCGTACTTGCCCTCGGTGCCCGCGCCCCACTTCTCGATAAGGCCGGCCATCCGGCCGTAGACCGTGTCGTTCTCCCCGGCCGAGACATTCTGAAGCTCGCCGGAGCCGGGGTTTGAGGTCTTGACCAGCACAAAGCAGCTCTTTCCGTACTCCTTGCAGGTGTTCAGGAAGGGATTGACGCTGTCGGCGCCCATGTAGCCGTTGAGGGTCACGCAGTCGGCGTCAAACACCGTGCAGCGCTGTCCGCCCACCTGGGTGGCCCCCAGCCAGCCGTCGCTGTACGCCTCCGCCGTAGAGCCGATGTCGCCCCGCTTGATGTCGGCGATGACGTACATGCCCTTCTCCTTGGCATAGCGGATCGTGCGCTCCATGACCTCCATGCCCCGCCAGCCCAGACGCTCATAGTAGGCACTCTGGGGCTTGACCGCGGGGACGACGCCGCACAGCGCGTCGATCAGGCCCTTGTTGAACTGCCAGATGGCCTCGGCGGCGCCGGCCAGGGTCTCGCCGTGGGCGGCGTAGGCGGCCTTCCGGATGTGCTCTGGCACATACTCGGGCTTGGGGTCCAGACCGGCCACAGCGGGGTTCCTGACCGCAAGAATTTTCTCCTGAAGTACATCAAAAGACATGTGAGTGGTCTCCTTCTTTTCTATTTTCTCTCTTCCGGGGCGGGATTTGCCGGACTTACCTGTCCTGGCAGACGATCTTCCCGCCCACAATGGTATATTTGACCCTGCCCTTGAGCCGGTGTCCGGCAAAGGGCGTATTGCGGCCCTTGGAGGCAAACTGCTCCGGGTCCACGGTCCACTCCTCATCGGGATCAAAGATCACCATATCGGCGTCCCCGCCGATGGCCAGACGGCCCTTGTTGATCCGCAGGATGCAGGCCGGATTCAGGGTCATCTTCCGCAGGATGTCGGACAGGGGCATGTGCTTGGTGTGGTAGAGGTAAGTCAGGGTCACGCCCAGCGCGGTCTCCAGTCCCACCATCCCGCTGGGGGCATCCTCTAAAAGACGGGCTTTCTCCTCGGCGGAGTGGGGGGCGTGGTCGGTGGCGATGGCGTCAATGGTCCCATCCTTGAGGCCCTCGATGACAGCCTCCACATCGGCGCGGGTGCGCAGAGGGGGATTCACCCGGGCCATGGCCCCTTGTTCCAGGACCTCGTCCTCTGTGAGGGAGAAATACTGGGGGCAGGTCTCGCAGGTGATGTGGACCCCTTTCTTCTTATAGCGGCGCACGATGGCCACCGCCTTTGCCGTGCTGATGTGGCAGATGTGGACGGCCGCGCCGGTCTCTTCTGCCAGCATGGCGTCCCGGGCCACCATGATCTCCTCCGCGATGGCGGGACGGCCGGGCAGACGCAGCTGCCGGGAGACCCGTCCCTCGTTGACGGCATAGTTTTTTACCATGTCGGCGTCCTCGCAGTGGGAGAGGACGGTCAGGTCCTGCCGGTGGGCCAGAATGAGGGCGTCCCGCATGAGATTGGCGTTCTGCACCGGCATACCGTCGTCCGAGAGGGCCACCGCGCCCGCCTGCTTGAGCTCCTCAAAATCGGTGAGGGCCTCGCCCTTCTCTCCCCGGCTCACCGCGCCGATGGGCCAGACATGGACGCCGCAGGCCTCGTCCGCCTTGCGCTTGACATAGGAAATCTGCTCCGCGCAGTCAATGGCCGGACGGGTGTTGGGCATACAGGCCACCGAGGTAAATCCTCCCCGGGCGGCCGCCCGGGTGCCGGTCTCGATGGTCTCCTTATACTCCTGTCCCGGGTCCCGCAGGTGGACGTGCATATCCACCAGGCCGGCACAGACGGTCAGCCCCCGGGCGTCCAGCACTTCCGCCTCCGAATCGCGGATATCGCTGCCCAGGACCGCGATCTTCCCGTCCTCGACCAGGACGTCCATGACGCCGCCGATCCCGCTCACCGGGTCCACCAGGCGTCCCTGTTGAATCAACAGCTTCACGCCATCACTCCTTTCTCATTATCCTTATCCGGTTTGATACCATCCCGATCTGGTCGTTTGAACATAGAAAAAGGGACCAGGTTCCTCCCCCGCCCCTTGCTCCGGACCGCCCCTGCGGGCCGCGTCCAGTTCCTGTCTGAATGAAGGTCCTCCGGACGTACCATCGCCCGAAAATCCATTTTTATTATAACGTGACTTTCAGGATTTAGCAACGCATTTTTGCTGGTTTTCGGGAAGAATAACAGCAGACTCAATCAAGGAGGTAAACCACATGAATCATCATCCGTTTCTCGGCGGTATGGGCCTGATGGGCCTGGGCATGGTGGCCGGCGCCGCGCTGAGCATGACTGTCTCCCCCAAGAAAAAGGACCTCAAGCGCACGGCCCGCAAGGCCATGCGCAACATGGGAAATCTGGCCGACGACCTGTCCAGCAACATGGGATTTTAAGGGACCGCAGTCTGTGTTCCCGGCCCATTTGCTCTGTTTCTCAGCCACGCAGGCGGCCGCTTTCTTTCGTTTCCGCGCAGCTTGGTCCGCTCTTGCCGGAGCGGTCCAAGTCCTATTCGACACACAAGAAGGCGGTCCCGCTTCCCAAACAGGAAGCGGGACCGCCTTTCGCTCAGGTCAGGTGGTGGGATTTCATCCGCTTGCGGCCAAAGGCGCAGACCCGGCTCCCGGGCTCCTCCGCCTCCACGGCACAGCGCTCCACCTGGGTCAGCTCCTCGGGCGTCTCACGGCACACGCCGCCTGACTCAGCCATCCCCGCAGTCCGGACCCACTTTGGGTCCATGGCGTCCCGCAGGCCGTCCCCGATAAACTGGAGGCAGAACACCGTCACCACGATGCAGATGCTGGGCGGGATCCACACCCAGGGCTTTCCCGCGAAGACCACGGGATTGGTGGCATACTGGATCATGTTGCCCCAGGAGGCCTGCGGGGTCCGGATGCCCACGCCCAGAAAGCTCAGGCTGGACTCAGACAGGATGGCCCGCCCCACCCGCAGGGCCAGCGCGGCCCACACCGGGGCCACCGCGTTGGGCAGGACGTTCCGCCGCAGGATGGTGGCGGTGCTCCCTCCCAGCGCCCGGACCGCCAGGATGTACTCCTTCTCCCGGATGGAGAGCGTGTTGCCGTAGACCAGCCGGGCGATGGAGGTCCACCCCAGCAGTCCGATCACCAGAATGATGTTCCACACCGACGCGCCCACCATGGCCACCAGGCAGAGCACCAGCACGATGCTGGGAAAGCTCTGGACCACGTCGGCACAGCGCATGATCCAGAATTCCCACGCGCCCCGGCGGTATCCGGCCAGAAGTCCCAGGGGGACCCCCACCGCCACGCTGATCCCGGCGGCGGCAAAGCCAACCAGCAGGGAGATCCGCCCGCCGCAGACCAGCCGGGCAAACAGATCCCGGCCCACATCGTCCGTGCCCAGCCAGTGGGCCGCGGAGGGGGCCGCCCAAAAACCTGCGGAGCGGTCGGTCACATTGGGCTCCAGCCCCATCAGGGGGGGCAGAAGCAGCACGCACAAGATCTCCGCCGCCAGAACGCACAGCCCGGCCACCGCCCGGCGGTCCTGGCAAAACCGGCTCCAGACGCCGGCCATTCCTCCCCGTCTCATCCGCCGCACCTCCCATACCGGACCCTGGGGTCCACCAGTCCGTAGACCAGGTCCAGCAGCAGATTGGTGCACAGCACGGTCAGGGCGATGACCACCGTCACGCCCATGACGATGCTGAAATCCCGGTTATTGATGGCCGAGAACATGAGGCTTCCCATCCCCGGCCAGCCGAAGACCCGCTCCACCACCACCGAGCCGCCGATGATGTGGGGGATGTGGCTGAGCACGGTGGTCACAATGGGGATGAGGGAGCCGCGGAACATATGGCGCACCATGACCGCCCGCCCCCGCAGCCCCTTGGCCCAGGCGGTGCGGATATAGTCCTCCCCCAGAGTCTCCAGGCAGGCCGAGCGGGTCTGCTTGACCAGCTCTCCCATATTGCTCACGCAGATGACCGCCGCGGGCAGGATCAGATGCCGCAGCAGGTCGGGCAGGGCGCCCGTGCTCCCGGTGGTGTACATCCGGGCCGAGGGGAGCCAGCCCAGCGTGATGGAGAACACATAGACCGCCATCAGGCTGAGCAGGAACCCGGGCACCCCAAAGCTCACCATGGCGCACCCGGAGGCCAGCTTGTCCCAGAGGGAGCCCGGCTTCCAGGCCGCCGCCACCCCCAGCGGGATGGCCAGGGCCACCGCCAGGACCACGCCCGTCCCCGTCAGGATCAGTGAGGGGATCACCCGCTGTCCAATGGTCTCGGCCACCGGACGGCCGGTCTGGTAAGAGCTGCCCAGGTCTCCCTGGAGCAGATCCCCCAGCCAGTGGCCATAGCGCACCAGGAAGGGCTGGTCCAGGCCCAGCTGGGCCTCCAGCGCCGCCCGGTCCGTGTCGTTGAAGGAACTTCCGTCCCCCATCAGGTCGGCGATGGTCCCCGGCCCCAGATGGAGAAAGAGAAAGACACACAGTGTGATCCCAAAAAAGACCGGGATCACCGTCAAAAGCCGCTTGCGGATATAATGTAGCACGATTGTTTCCTCCTACACTTCCGGCTCCCCGGTGGGGGAGCATAGAGCCCGCAGGCTCTTACGGAGGTTTTCCAAATTTCACCGCCGGGCGTCTGGTCCGGCCGTCAGTTCTTGACCCACTCCCACACGTTCTCGTTGGAGAAGCTGGCCGCAGTGTACTCGATGCCGCTCACCGTGGGGGACTCCACATGGAGCCCGGTACCAAACCACAGGGGGATGAAGGGACGCTCCTGAGCCATCCAGTCCTCCAGCGCCTTCACGGCCTGGGTGCGGGCATCGGGGTCGGTCTCCTCCTTCACCGCCTGGATGAGGGCCGACACCTCGCTCAGGTCCTGGACGTGGAAGATGTTGTTGTTCTCGGTAAACCGGCTCTCCACGAACCACAGGGGCAGAGCGCTGGGGGTATGGCTGGCAATGCCCATGTCATAGGTGCCGTCCGCCATGCCGGAGAACATGGTGGCGGAGTCCACTGTCTCAATGGTGATGGTGATGCCGGCCTCGGCCAGCTCCTGCTGCATGAGGGCGGCGAGACCCGCGCGGTTGGAGGCGCAGGCCAGGGTATAGGTGGTCCCGTCATACCCGGCCTCGGTCAGCAGCTCCTTGGCCCCCTCCACGTCGTAGGGGGTGTTGTAGTCTCCGGCGTAGCTGGCGCAGGTGGGCAGCACCGAGGTGCCGGTGACCGTGCCGTATCCGCCGGTGGACTGCTCGCTCAGCAGCTCCTTGTCCAGGGCCAGCTCGATGGCCCGGCGGATGCGGGCATCCGAGATGGTCTCGTTGTTGAGCATCAGCTCATAGAAGGTGTTGGGCACCGTGCCCTCCTGCACGGTCAGCCCGGCCTCCGTGGCGGCGGGGGCGGTGTCCGCCGTGACGCTGCCGCCGATGCCGTAGTAGTCCAGATCCCCGGCGATCAGGGCGGTGAGGAGGCTGGACTTGTCCATCACCGTGATGACCAGCTGGTCAAAGCCGGGCGCGCCCAGCTGGTAGTCCGGATTGGCCTCCAGCGTCAGGGTGCTGCCCGCCACCTCGGAGACAAATTTGCACGGGCCGGAGCCGATGGGGGCCTTCCACAGGTCCAGCTCCATCACCTGCGACGGGTCGGTCCCCTCCAGCAGATGGGTGGGCAGGACGTAGAACTCCCGGTTCTTGTCCAGCAAAAAGTCCTCGGGCGTGGTCACGTTCTTGAAGGTCAGCTTCAGCGTGGTGTCGTCCAGGGCCTCCGCGCCCAGCTTCTCCCCCGCCACGGCGGCGCCGGTGCTGTCGGTACCGGCCAGCACGGCGAAGGCCGAGCGTCCCAGGGCGGGACAGCCGGGATTGGTCACCAGGGCGATGCTGTCCACCCAGTGCTGGGCCGTGACCGGCGTGCCGTCGTGGAAGGCGGCCTTCTCGTCCAGGTGGAAGAGCACCGCCATGCCGTCCTCCGCGCTCTCCCAGGATTTGGCCGCCCTGGGGGTCAGAGTCCCGTCGGCATGAACATAGGCCAGCCGGTCATAGATCTTATCGTAGATCATGCGGGAGTAGTTGCTCCCCGAGGGGCTGTTATAGGGCATGAGCGAATCCCACGGGTTGGAGAGTCCGTAATTGACCACCACAGGCCGCGCAGAACTCTGCTCTTGGGTGGGCGCAGGAGAAGCGCCGGAGGGCGCGGGACCGCAGGCGGTCAGGGCGCCCGCCACGGCCAGGGACAGCGTCAGTGCAAGCAGTCTTTTCACGATTCAGGATACCTCCAGATCTTTTTTACGTCCGTTCTTTCCGCTGGGAGGGGGCGCTTTGTCAAACACGTGCCGTCATTCCACGGTCACCGATTTTGCCAGATTGCGGGGCTTGTCGATGTCGCACCCGTGCATCAGGGCCACGTAATAGGCGAACAGCTGCATGGGCACCACCTCCAGGGAGGGGAGCAGCATGGGATGGGCGGAGGGCACCGTGAGGGTGTGGTTGACCACCTCCGACATGGGCTTCTCGAAGCCCTCCATGGTCAGGCCCAGCACATCGGCGCCCCGGCTCTTGACCTCCACCACATTGCTCATGGTCTTTTCAAAGAGGGGGGCATATCCGGCCAGGGCCACCACCAGGGTCCCGTTTTCGACCAGGGAGATGGTGCCGTGCTTGAGCTCCCCGGCGGCGTACGCCTCCGAGTGGAGATAGGAGATCTCCTTAAGCTTGAGGGAGCCCTCCAGCCCCACCGCGTAATCCAGGTTGCGGCCGATGAAGAAGACCGAGGGGTGGTTGAAGTACAGGGAGGCCAGATACTGGATCTGCTCCCGCTGGGCCAGGACCTTCTCCAGCAGCTCGGGCAGCCCTTCCAGGGCGGCCACGGCGGCGGCGTACTCCTCTCCGGAGATGGTCTCCATCTGCCGGGCGGCATACAGGGCGATCAGATCCACCAGGGCCAGCTGGGTGGAGTAGGCCTTGGTGGTGGCCACCGCGATCTCGGGTCCGGCCCAGGTGTAGAGCACCTCGTCGGACTCCCGGGCGATGGTGGAACCCACCACATTCACCACCGACAGGACCCGGGCCCCTCTCCGTCTGGCCTCCCGCAGGGCGGCCAGGGTGTCGATGGTCTCGCCCGACTGGCTGATGACCAGCGCCAGGGTCCGGCTGCTCACGATGGGGTCACAGTACCGGAATTCCGAGGCCAGGGCCACCTCCACCGGCTTGCGCAGCAGCTTCTCCAGAATGTACTTGGCCGCCACGCCCACGTGGTAGGAGGAGCCGCAGGCGATCACATAGATCTTCTCCAGGCCGTGGAGATAGGCCCCATCCAGCTCCACACCGTCCAGGACCACCTCCCCGTTCTGGATGCGGGGTGAGATGGTGTCCCGCACCGCCTTGGGCTGCTCCAGGATCTCCTTGAGCATAAAGTGCTCATATCCGCCCTTTTCAGCGGCGGAGATCTCCCAGTCCACCTGATGGTGCTTCTTTTCCACCGGGCGGAGATAAGCGTCGTACACCCAGCAGTGGTCGGGGGTGAGCTCGGCGATCTCCCCGTCGTCCAGGTAGCAGACCTCCCGGGTGTGGCGGATGACCGCCGTCACGTCGGAGGCCATGAGGTGGAACCCCTCCCCAAAGCCCAGGATGAGCGGGCTGTCCTTCCGGGCGGCGATCAGCCGGTCGGGGCAGTCGGCGCACAGAATCCCCAGGGCATAGGCCCCCTGGATGCGGTGGAGCACCTTGGTGACCGCGTCCAGGATATCGCCGTCATAGTAGTACTCCAGCAGCTGGGCCACCACTTCCGTGTCGGTCTGGGAGACAAAATGCACGCCGGTGGACTGGAGAAATTCCTTGATCTCGGCATAATTTTCGATGATGCCGTTATGTACCACCGCAATGCGGCCGTTCTGGCTCATGTGGGGGTGGGAGTTGACATCGGAGGGCTCTCCGTGGGTGGCCCAGCGGGTGTGCCCCAGGCCGATGCTCCCGGGCATGCCGCCGGCGGCCTCCACCTGGTCGGCCAGCGCCTGGATGCGGCCCTTGGTCTTGATGACCTGGAGGCCCCGCTCCGGGTGATAGACGGCCACACCGGCCGAGTCATATCCCCGGTATTCCAGACGGCGCAGGCCGTCCAGCAAAATGGGCGCCGCTTCCTCTTTTCCTGCAAATCCTACGATTCCACACATAATGGTTCCCCCAGCCTGTCTCGTGCATTTTTTAACATACTAACAAGTTTAAAAATCGTTCCTAAACTATACCCGTTATTATATCACATCTTTTAGCGTCGTAAAGTCCCCGATTCCGGAGGGCGGTGCCCCCTTCCGGAACATCCTTTACTATTTCCTGACGTTTCCTCCCGTTTGTGAAAAAAAAGCATGCTTTTCATACCAAACGGGCGAACAAAAAATTTATTCCTCCGGCAAACGCCTCGGATGCTCCTCCACCAGGATGATGTCCTCTCCAAACCGGCGCACGCTCTCCCAGGAGAAGAGCCGGTCCTCCCGCCGCCCCAGCAGGCCAAACAGCCGCAGGCGGCCCGGCACCACCAGGGCCCGGATCCGGCCGGTGTCCAGCTCTACCTCCACATCACCCACGAATCCGTACCGCGTCCCGTCGTTGATGCTGATGATCTCCTTGCACCGAAGGTCGGCAATACGCTGTTCCATTGAGATCCCTCCATTCGACGCGCGCTCTCCGCGCTTGTGCTGTCATCTTATGCGCGGGGCAGCTTGTACTATGAGGGATTCTGGAGGAATCTGCGGGGACGAAACAGGGCCCGGAAGGGAGCGCTTCTCCCCTCCGGGCCCTCCGGGTTTACAGGCGCACGGCGTCCCCCGCTTCCCAGAGGACCGCCACGGGGGGAAAGGACTCTCCCCACCGCTCCAGGCTGCGCACCACCAGCTTGCGCATGTGCAGCTTGTCGTCCTCCTGGAAGGGGATGTGGTCGATGACCACCCGGCGGGGCCGGACCCCCTCCAGCACCACGCTGCGGCCGGAGGGATTCGTGAGAAAGAGGGGATTCACCACCGCCGTATCCACCTCCACCCCGTCCAGCATGGTGGCGAAGTAGTCCCGGTCGTAGTTGGAGTCCCCCAGAAAGAGGACCTTCTTCCCGGCCAGGTCGAAGAGGAAGCACTCGTGCTCCACCTCTTCAAACTCCTCGGCGGCGTGGAGAGAGCGGAAAACCGTCACCCGGATTCCGTTTGCCAGCGGATAGGTCACACTGCGGTACTCGGGCAGGCGCAGCTCCTGCACCGGCGCGGCCCGCTCCGTGAGCCAGCCGCGCAGGGCGGACACGTCCTCCCGGTCGATCCCCGGCCCCCCGTTCCCGGCGGGCAGGAAGAGCTTCTCCACCCGGTTACCTTCCAGAAAGCGGATGGTCTCCCGGCCGGAAAAGTGGTCGATGTGCAGATGGG